>JAXJQE010000141.1:0-26432 GCA_036311305.1 Bifidobacterium sp. | reverse complement strand
TACGAGCCCACATTGGACGACACCGAGTTCTATGGTTCCGCGGTCACCCATGACCTGGATGCCTTCAAGCGGGAGTCTGACCTCATCGTCGCCAACCGTTGGAACGACGACCTGGCGGACGTGAGCGACAAGGTCTACACCCGCGACCTCTTCCGCCGCGACTAAAATTAATGGATGTCAAAGAACTTCAAGGGTGACCGTGCTATGCCGGTTACACTTCTTGTTGTTTGGTAGGCTGTCCCCGGCATGTTTCAGTAGGGGCGGCGATTGCCGGTTCTGCATGCGCAATCGCTTCGCCCTGCGTGTAGGTGGTATCGGCGGCGTACAGTGGTAGGCGATTTCGCTTGTTGTTCTTGGATGCCCCATCCCTACGCCAATAGGTATATGAGCCGTGATGGGCTCCAATGGAATGAAATGAAAGGAGCGCGGAGAGTGACACAGGAGAATGTTTCCGTCATCATTCCTACGCTCAATGCAGGATCCATGATCGATGACCAGCTGACTGCTCTTGAGCATCAGCACCGCAAGCCGGACGAGATCATCGTCGTGGATTCCTCCTCGGATGATAACACCCGGGAAATCGTCAAGCGCCACCCCGAGGTGAGACTGATCGTCATCGACCGCAAGGATTTCAACCACGGCGGTACCAGGGACATGGCGCTGAGGGAAAGCAAGGGCGATTTCGTACTATTCCTCACTCAGGATGCCATGCCAGCGGATGATGACTATATCTCTAAGATCATCGCGCCCCTTCTCCAGAATGAGCGCGTAGGACTGGTATACGGGCGTCAGTTACCGCGACCCGATGCCAAGCCCGCGGAGCGTATTGTGCGCGAGTACAGCTACACTTCCAAATCCTTCGCGGTGACTTCGGACGACATCCAGCGCATGGGCATCAAGGCATTCAATGCCACCGATGTTTGTGCCGCTTATAGGCGCAAGGCCTATATGGAAGTGGGCGGATTCGAGAATCCCGTCAAGACGAACGAGGACATGTTCATTGCCGCCCGCTTGCTGAACGCCGGCTGGTACGTGGTGTACGCGGCCGATGCCGAGGTCGTCCATTCGCACAACTTCAGCTACCAGGAGCAGTACAAGCGCAACTACATCCAGGGCTATGAGATCGAACGGCATCGTGACATCCTTGGCGACGCGCCGCTGACCGGGGCGGGCCTATCCATGATGGTTTACACCGTGAAGAAGCTGCTCAAGAATGGTAATGGTAAGGTCAAGGATGCCGCCTCCTTCGTGGTGGAATGCGGCTATCGTTATCTGGGCAACCGTAGGGGCGCCGCGGATGCCAAGCGTGAGCAGCGGAAGGCAGGTCGCTGAACATCATGAAGGACACCACTGTCTACATCGTCAGCCACAAGGATTTCAAGGCGCCTGAACTTCCTGGTTACGAGCCTATTCTGGCCGGTGCCGAGCGCAACCATGCCGACATCGCCGTCAAGGACAACACGGGTGACAACATCTCCGCTAAGAATCCCGAGTACTGCGAGCTGACGGCACAGTACTGGGTGTGGAGGAACACGCAGGACAGCTCTGACAACGTCGGCTTCGTGCACTACCGCCGCTACTTCTACACGGATGCCCGCAAGAAGCAGATCGTTCCCGCCGAACAGTTCAGCCGCGACCTGGAGACCTATGATGTCGTGCTGCCTGAACCGTGGGTGCTCACCAAGACCATCGGTGAGCAGTTCGCCCAGTTCCATGACGCGCATGACCTGGAGATCACCCGTCAGGTGCTTCAGGGGCGCCATCCGCAGTACGTGGCGGCCTTCGACAGCCTCATGGAAAGCCACTCTCTGACCGCCTACAACATGTTCGTGATGGACCGCGAGCGCTTCGATGCCTATATGTCATGGCTCTTCGATGTGCTCGGCGAGGTGGAGCGGCGCACGGACGTCAAGGACTACGATTCCTACAACCAGCGGCTCTACGGCTTCCTCTCCGAGCGCCTGCTCAATGTGTGGGTGAATGCCAACGCGCTGCGCGCCAAGCGCTACCCCGTGTACATGCCGGACGACAACTGGATCAAGGAATGGGGCAAGGCGAAGATAAAGTCGCTCCTGTTCGCGCGCAAATAACGCTGACGATCGTTCTTGGGGACGGTCAGGAGGCGGATGAGGGAAGGCGGTAGGGCGACGAGCGAGATGAAACACGTCCTGTCGGCAGGAAACCGATCTGCGGATGTACGCGACGTGATAATGGATTACGGGCTCATCCTTGCCGTCATTTACAACTCCAACTCCATGTGGGCGTTGGTTCCCGACCAGTTCAAGTTGTCGTGCCATGTGCTGGGCATAGTGGCGCTTGCCTACTACATGATCATCGTGGTCGTGGGGAAGTCCAGCCAATGGTTGGAACGTTCCCTGAAACCCATGGGCATCATCATGGTCGCCACCATAGCAGGGCAGTGCATCCTGGCATTGGTCCATGGCGACCATAGCTATCGCGATTCACTCTGGTTCCAATACGCTATTATCCTTCCCCTACTGGTGGGGTGCTTCCTGATGTGTGGGCGCAGGTACGTCCTGGAACGGTTCTTGCCAAGGCTGGTCCGTTTGGCGGCCCTGTTCGCGGGCGTCTCCACCATCCTTTGGTTCCTCAGCAGTTTCTGCCATGTCCCGCCGTTCAACATGGAACGTCTCGAATGGACCAGCGGCAACAAGGTGGGTTCCTACCTTGGCCTGTACTACAACGTGCAGGACATGTCATGGCACGGCGGCAAGATCTGGCGCAACTCATCCATATTCAATGAACCTCCCTGCGCGGCCGCTTTCTTTGGCATCGTGCTCGCCGCGGACCGGTACTTGATACCCGGTAAACGGACCGTGGGACGCAATTGGTGCGCCATGGCCTTGGCGGCCGCCTTGGTGTCATCCTGTTCCACGGGAGGCATTCTTTACCTTCTCATGATCTATGTGCCTTGGTTGGGAAGGCTGGCATACCACCGGTTGCTGCCGCATGGACGCAGGACCTCCATCGGTGTGCTGGTGAGCGTGGGCTTGGCCGGCGTGCTGGTGGGGATCTTCGTGGTGATGGGCAAGGTCACGGGATCGTATTCCGGCCAGACCCATTGGCGTGACCTTACCGAAGGCATGCGCATATGGGCCGAACGGCCTTTGGCAGGTTTTGGCTTTGCCTCCGACAAATACGTGTGGCAGCATTACCTGTCCCACTACCGCAAGGGCATGGGCTATACCAGCGGCTTGGTCTTCATGCTTGCCCGAGGCGGCCTGGTGCTGGCCATCTATGCGCTCGTACCATGGATGTGTCTGGCGGTGTGCCGCAGGAATTGGGAACAGACATATTTCGCCCTCATCATCATGGTGATGTTCCTGACCGTGCCGGTGCAGAATTTCGCGCTACTGTTGGTCGTGTACGCCTACGGATATTGTTGCCTATGGTGGCGGCGCCATCGTGGCCATCAATCGGCCTCCATGGCGTCGATTGACGAATCGCCCTATACCAAGGAGACGCTCGCATGACACAAGCAGCCGAGATGCCCGAACGCTGCGCCGGCATCGTCACCTACAATCCCGACATGGAACGGTTACTGGCCAACCTGCAGGCCATCGTGCCGCAGGTGGACTACGTGTACCTGTGCGACAACGGCTCGACCAATGTGACGCAGATCGAGGAGCTTACCACCGACTTCGGCACCGTGAGCCTCGAGAAACTCGGCGCCAACAAAGGCATCGCCACTGCCCTCAACCATTTGTTGAACAGCGCCCATGGTGCCGGGTACGCATGGATCATCACGCTGGACCAGGATTCGGTGGCCTCCGCTGGCATGGTGGACGCCTTGGCCACCTATGCGGGCGAGCGCATTGGTCTGGTGTGCCCCTTCATCCTGGACCGCAACCGCATGACCCTCGAGGAATACCATGCCAAGCGGCTTCCGGAAACGGAACAGGTGACCAAGGGCGCCAAGCGCGGCGCCATCACCTCCGGGGCGCTCACTCAGGTGAAAGCGGCACTCCAGGTGGGCGGATTCGACGACCGCATGTTCATCGACTACGTGGACTTCGACTTCAACGAACGTCTCCTGCTCGCCGGATACGAGATTGTGCGCGTGAACACCACCTACCTCCTGCATGAGAAAGGCAAATCCGAGCGCACTTGGCTGCGTGTGCCCCGGAGCACCTCGTCGGGCCGCGAATGGCAGCCGCTGTACAAGCTCGGCTATTCGCCCAACCGGTGCTATTACCAAGCACGCAACCGCATCGTGTACTGGAAGAAGTACCGGCACCACACCGGCACCGAGGGCATCACCGAACTTCCTCTGCTCATGGGACTGTCCTTGCTGACCGAGGACCACAAGATGGCGAAACTGGGCGCGTACATGCGCGGCATCCATGACGGCCTGCATACCAAGGTCCGTCCCGTCCATAACGAGGACCTCCAAGGAAAGGTGAACGCATGATCTCCGTCATCATCCCCCTGTACAACCAGGCCCGCTACGTGCTGCACTGCCTCGAGACCCTCGCCGTGCAGAAGGACGCCGACTTTGAGGCCATCATCGTGGACGACGGCTCCACGGACGCCTCCGCCCAGATCACGCGCGGCTTCTGCAGGACCGACCATCGTTTCCGGGTGGTCTCCCAGGAGAACGCCGGGGTCTCCATCGCCCGCAACCACGGCCTCGAGCTCGCCAAGGGGGAGTGGGTGTGCTTCGTGGACCCGGACGACGCCGTGGAACCCAACTATCTCGCCACCTTGCTGGCGGCCGCGGAGAAGCACCCGGAAGCGGACATCATCATGTCCACCTGTGTAGCCGTCAACGAGGAGGGCAGTGAGGTGCGCCAGCACTTCTTCCCCTCCTCCTTCGTGGCGCGTTCGCAGGAGCAGAAGGCACGGCTGTTCAGGCAGCTCATGGACGGTGCCGCCGAGCAGCCGGACGGCTTCGTCACCGCCATCGGCGTGCCGTGGGGCAAGCTCTATCGCCGTTCCTTCCTCGAGCGCAACAACCTCGCCTTCGACCCGGAACTGCCCCGCATGCAGGACAACCTCTTCAACATGGAGGTCTTCCAGGCTGCCAAGGAGATCGTGTACCTCGACTACGCCGGATATCTGTACCGTGAAAGCGGCCTTGGCGAACGCACCTACCGCAATATCGCCAAGGGGCTGTACCACCCGGCCATAGACAAGCGTTCCAGGCTCATGCGCTCCTACGGCTTGGCGTCCGATCCCGTCCTGCGCCAGGCATGGCAGACGGAGCAGGTCAACCTGTACTACCAGGAGCTCAAGGCCGTCGTCTATCTGGACGATGGCAGCGTCTGGGATGCATGGGGAGTGGCGCGCGTCCGCGGCCGCGATCTCAAGGAACGCGTGGGGGAAGTGGATGCTGGGGCCCTGACGAAGTCGGGCAAACTCAAGTATGCCCTGCTCACCAAAGGCCCCTTGACCGGTATGACCGGTATGCTGTTGCGCGGTCGGCATTGAGACACGGTCGGCATCGAACACGGGGAAGGGGCGTTGAATGATGTCAAAACTGCAAGCAATATCACGGCATTTTTCCGGGATCATCCCCCAGGTCCGGAACGCCCGCGCCCTTCTGGGTAACAAGGTGGCGGCCATGGGGTTGATACACCATGCCACGCACGCCATGAAGGAGCCGTACCAGAACGCCTTCGATGACGCCTTGTGGTCGAAGGTGATGAGGGATATCCCTTTTGAGGTTGCCGCGCTGGATTCGATGCCCCTGCGCAATGACGGTCCCGTCTGGGTCATGTGGTGGCAGGGACTCAACGGCAACGCTCCCGCCGTCATCCGTGCATGCGTCGACAGCATCAGGCGCCATGCCGCTGGGCGTGAGGTCATCGTCCTGTCGAAGGACAACTATACGCAGTACGTCTCGCTCGACCCGGTCTTCCGCAAGCGCGTGGAGCTCGGCGCCTTGTCGGTGGCGTCCTTCAGCGATGCCCTGCGCATGAAGCTGTTGCATGACAGGGGAGGGGTCTGGATCGACGCCACCCTGTACCTCACCGACAACCTATCGGACGAGATTGAGAAGCGCCCCTTCTATACGATCCTGGCCAATCGGCCGCCGTGCAAATGGACGACCTATTTCTTGGCCTCGGCTCCCGGCAACCCCCTCATGGACTACATCTACCGTTGCACCCAGGCGGTGTTCGAACAGGTGGATGGCTCCCCGGAATACTTCATGACGGACGCCATGCTGCGCAATGCCTACCGCCACATCCCCGCCGCGCGCGCCATGATCGATTCCGTGCCGTGCAACAACGCCGGACGGTTCGAAATGTCCGAACAGATGGGTTCGACCGCCACATGTCCCACGATCGATCCCGGTACCTATATCAACAAGCTGACCTACAAGATCGCCTATCCGACCAGTGTCGACGGCAAGCCGACGCTGTACCAGCGCGTGCTTGACGGTTTGCTGTGATCTAACGTAAACCAACAAATACAAAGGACATTGTCGGGAAATCCGCTGCCAGCACGGAGACCATTCCCAGATTCCGCGATTTAAGCTGAATGGATAATGCTGCCTTGGTAACAGAGGCTCTCCTCGCTTGGTAGCGCCCCGGAAGGAGGCCGACATTGTCCATTTGGCAGAACATTCCGCAACGTCTTTCGAAGATCCGCTCCGACGCACGGAACGCCAACCGTTTGCTCGGACCGAAGATCGCCGCTGAAGGAGTCGTGTACCACTGCACCCATCTCATGAGGGCAACGTACCACCGGGATTTCCAGGAAGCGTTGTGGGCCAAGGTCATGGACCCCATTCCGTTCAATGATAAGGCCCTCGGTTCGCTTCCGGCACGCAATGACGGTCCCATCTGGGTAGCTTGGTGGCAGGGTCTGGATGAGCACACGCCGCCCGTCATCAAGGCGTGCATCGAGAGCATCCGGCGTCATGCCGGCGACCGCGAGGCCATCATCGTTACCCGCGACAACTACGCGCAGTATGCCGAGGTCGACCCCATCCTCGTGCAGCGGCGCGAGTCGGGGACCTTGACCATCAACGCGTTCTGCGACGCGCTGCGTGTCAAGCTCCTTTACGAGCACGGCGGTGTGTGGCTGGACTCCACGCTCTACCTCACCGGCGGCCTCACCCCGGACTTCACCGATCTGCCGTTCTGCTCCATTCACGCCCCGGCCCACGGACGGTACCCGGCATGCCACTGGACCACGTATTGCCTGGCGTCGGTCAAGGGCAACCCGCTCATGAAGTACATCTATGACTGCTTCGTGGTCACCTTCAAGCGAATCGAGGCGGTCCCCGAGTATTTCCTTTTCGATTGCTTCTTCCGCAACTCCTACCTGCACATCCCGGCCGTGCGCGCCATGATGGACCGCATCCCGCTGAGCAACTCCGGCCGTTTCGACCTGAGCGAGCAGATGGACTCCACGGCCGCCAAACCGAAGCTGCCGACGGACACCTACATCAACAAGCTCACCTACAAACTCAAGTACCCCACCGAAGTGGATGGCAAGCCCACGCTGTACGCTCGGGTGTTGGACGGTACATTGTGAGCAACGGGAAGGGAATCCAATGAGCGAGGAGCATGTGGCGGCCGGTTCCATGAAGGAGCCGCGATTCGGTTTCGTGGTGCTGCACTACTTGGTGGACGATGCCACGATCCACTGCGTGGATTCCATCCGCCGCGAATGCGCGGACCACGACGTACGCATCGTGGTGGTGGACAACAATTCCGCCAACGGCAGCTACGAGCGGCTCGTCGCCAAGTATGGGGACGTCCCGGGCGTCACGCTCATGCACAATGAGTCGAACGAGGGTTTCGCCCGTGGCAACAACGCAGGCTACCGCATGTGCCGCGACCATTTCGATTGCGACTACATCGTCACCATCAACAACGATGCCATGGTCGCCAACGCCGACTTCATCCCCGACTGCGTGGCAGACTACGAACGCACGGGCTGCGGTGTCATCGGACCGGACATCGTCTCCCTCAAGGACAACCGCCACCAGAATCCCAGCTACGGCATCATCGACACGCACGAGGAGGTCGAACGCCAGACCAAGCGGTTCAAGCGCATCCTCGCCATGGAAAAGGCGCACGTCTACGGACCCCTCACCTCGATCAAGGCGGCACTCAAGGGCGGTTCGAAGGGGACACCCAACCCTTACACCCATGACACCGCCGAGCCCGAGGAAGGACGCCCCTACAAGCTGCACGGGGCCTGCCTGATCTTCACCCCGGCTTATGTGGCCAAGTTCGGGGAGGCCTTCGATCCCGGCACCTTCCTGTACTTCGAGGAGAACATCCTCGCCGCACGATGCAAGGAGGCGGGCCTGTCCATGCTCTACGATCTGCGCATCCGCGTGGAGCACATGGAGGACGCCTCCACCGACAGCGTCAAACAGAACCGCCGGGAGAAGCAGATCTTCGTGCTCACCAACTATCTGCAGTCCCTGCGGGTACTGGACAAGTACGTGAAATGAGCCATCAGGACGCCGTGCCACACAACACGAGCATGAATGTGTGGAGAAATATGCGGGAATCGCGATATGCCGTAGGGCTTATAGCACCGCCTTGCTAAGCTGGGCCACATGACGGACGCTTTCATTCCAAAGAACATCATCGTGACCGGAGGCTGCGGCTTCATCGGATCCAACTTCGTGCACTACGTGGTCAAGAACCATCCCGAGACGCACGTCACCGTGCTGGACGCCCTGACCTACGCGGGCAACCTGGAGAACATCAAGCCGCTGCTCGGCGATCAGGTGGAGTTCGTGCACGGCAACATCTGCGACGCGCAGCTGCTGGACGAGCTCGTGCCCGGCCATGATGCCATCGTGCACTACGCCGCCGAGTCGCACAACGACAACTCCATCGCCAACCCGGAACCGTTCCTCAAGACCAACGTGGAAGGCACCTTCCGCCTGATCGAGGCGGCGCGCAAGTACGACGTGCGCTTCCACCACGTGAGCACCGACGAGGTGTACGGCGACCTCGCCCTGGACGATCCGGCGAAGTTCACCGAGGAGACGCCTTACCATCCCTCGAGCCCGTACTCGTCCACCAAGGCCAGCTCGGACATGCTCGTGCGCGCCTGGCACCGCACCTACGGCCTGCGCACCACCATCTCCAACTGCTCGAACAACTACGGTCCCTACCAGCACGTGGAGAAGTTCATCCCGCGCCAGATCACCAACATCATCGAGGGCAACCGCCCCAAGCTGTACGGCGACGGCCTCAACGTGCGCGACTGGATCCACACCGAGGACCACTCCAGCGCCGTGTGGACCATCCTGACCACCGGCCGCATCGGCGAAACCTACCTCATCGGCGCCAACGGCGAGCGCAACAACCTGACCGTCCTCAAGGACATCCTGCGCGTCATGGGCCAGCCGGAGGACGCCTTCGACTGGGTCAAGGACCGTCCGGGCCATGACCGCCGCTACGCCATCGACTCCACGAAGCTGCAGACCGAGCTGGGCTGGCGCCCGACGCACACGGACTTCGAGTCCGGCCTGCGCCAGACGGTCCAGTGGTACGTGGACAACCCGCAGTGGTGGGAGCCCGCGAAGGCCGCCACCGAGGCCAAGTACAAGGCCCAGGGCCAGTGATCCGATGATGCCGTGCCCGCAGCGATGCGGCACGGCATTTGTTTCGTTACCCAACCAAACCACCCAGCACAACCAAAGGAAGTGCAACCTCTTATGGAATTCGAGAAGGAACTCAAGGCCACGGAGACCAACATCCCGGGCCTGCTCGTGTTCGACCTGCCGGTGCACGGCGACAACCGCGGCTGGTTCAAGGAGAACTGGCAGAAGGCCAAGATGACGGCCCTGGGGCTGCCGGCGGACTTCGAGCCGGTGCAGAACAACATCAGCTTCAACGCCAAGCGCGGCGTCACCCGTGGTATCCACGCCGAGCCGTGGGACAAGTTCATCTCCCTGGCCACCGGCGAGATCTTCGGCGCGTGGGTGGACCTGCGCCCCGGCGACTCGTTCGGCCAGGTCTTCACCTCCAAGCTGGACCCCTCGCGCGCCATCTACGTGCCGCGCGGCGTGGGCAACAGCTTCCAGGCCCTCGAGGACGGCACCGCCTACGCCTATCTGGTCAACGCGCACTGGTCGCTCGAGCAGAAGAAGACCTACACCTTCGTGAACCTCGCGGACCCGGAGCTGAACATCCAGTGGCCCATCCCGCTGTCCGAGGCGGAGCTGAGCGAGGCAGACCTGCACCACCCGATGCTCAAGGACGCCAAGCCGATGGAGCCCAAGCGCACGCTCGTGACCGGCGCCAACGGCCAGCTCGGCCGCGCCATCCGCGAGTACGTGGAGGCCCATGGCCTCAAGGGCTTCGAGTTCACGGACATCGACGAGTTCGACTTCTCCGACCCGGCCGCCTACGAGGGCATCGACTGGAGCCTGTACGGCACCATCATCAACGCCGGCGCCTACACCGCCGTGGACAAGGCCGAGACCCCGGAGGGCCGCGTGGCCACCTGGAAGGCCAACGCGGAGGGCCCGGCGCTGCTCGCCCAGGTCGCGCGCGCCCACAATCTCACGCTCGTGCACATCAGCTCGGACTACGTCTTCGACGGCACCACCGAGGAGCATGACGAGGAGGAGCCTTTCGCGCCGCTGGGCGTGTACGGCCAGTCCAAGGCCGCCGGCGACATCGCCGTGGCCAACGCCCCCAAGCACTACATCCTGCGCTCCAGCTGGGTGATCGGCCAGGGCCACAACTTCGTCAAGACCATGATGATGCTCTCGGACAAGGTCGCCAACCCGGAGGACCAGCTCGAGCAGGTCACCGTGGTGGACGACCAGATGGGACGCCTGACCTTCACGGACGAGATGGCATGCGCCATCTTCTTCCTGCTGGACTCCGGCGCCCCCTACGGCACCTATGACCTGACCGGCTCCGGCGAGACCGTCAGCTGGGCCGAGATCGCCATGGAGGTCTTCGCCCAGACCAACGGCAACGGGGACAAGGTCAAGCCCATCTCCACCGAAGAGTACTTCGCCAACGCCGCCGGCCCGATCGCGCCGCGCCACACCTACAGCACGCTCAAGCTCGGCAAGATCGAGGAAGCGGGCTTCGAGCCGGCCGACTGGCGCGACTCGCTGCACGCCTACGTGAAGGCCGCCAAGGAGGCCGAGTGACATGAAGGGCATCATCCTCGCCGGCGGCTCCGGCACCCGTCTCTACCCGCTGACCACCGTCACCTCCAAGCAGCTGCTGCCGGTGTATGACAAGCCGATGATCTTCTATCCGCTGAGCACGCTCATGCTCGCCGGCATCAGGGACATCCTCATTATCTCCACGCCGAAGGACCTGCCGAACTTCGAGCGCCTGCTCGGTGACGGCTCCCAGTACGGCGTCAACCTGAGCTACAAGGTCCAGCCCAGCCCGGACGGCCTGGCACAGGCCTTCCTGCTGGGCGAGGACTTCATCGGCGACGACTCGTGCGCGCTGGTGCTCGGCGACAACATCTTCTACGGCAATGGCCTCGGGCGCCTGCTGCGCACCGCCGCCGCCAAGGAGCAGGGCGCCACCGTGTTCGGCTACTACGTGGACGACCCGGAACGCTACGGCGTCGTGGAGTTCGACAAGCACCACAAGGCCGTGAGCATCGTGGAGAAGCCCGAGCATCCCGCCTCCAACTACGCGGTGACCGGCCTGTACTTCTACGACAACCGCGTGGTGGACTTCGCCAAGCGCGTCAAGCCCTCGCCCCGCGGCGAGCTCGAGATCACCGACCTCAACCAGATGTACCTGGACGACGGCTCGCTGCACGTGCAGACCCTCGGCCGCGGCTTCGCGTGGCTGGACACCGGCACCATGGATTCCCTCTTCGAGGCCGGCGAGTTCGTGCGCACCGTGGAGAAGGCACAGAACATGCCCATCTCCGTCATCGAGGAGATTGCCTACGAGAACGGGTGGATCAGCCGCGAGGAACTTGTGGAGGCTGGGCAAAAATATGGCAAGTCCCCCTATGGGAAGCATTTACTGGACGTGGCGGCCGACCGTATCATGGTTGGCAGGGACGACTAGGATATAACGCACCTGGGCATTGCAAGGGGTTGCGCGCGCCAGTGTCGCACGCAACCCCTTATCCGTGTCCCGCATCCGTTACGTGAACCTGTCCATCCGGCAACCAGGAGGAAGACGCATGTCCGCACCCGAGGAACCGATCGAGGAGACGACGACCACCGAGGTGGTCGTCGTAGCTCCCGAGGAACCCGAGACCGCAGCCGAAGGGGCTGACGGCAACGACGGTTACAAGACCGCCAAGCCCAAGCTGCCCTGGTACAAGCGCATCCGCTGGTGGGGCTGGACCATCATCGGCGTGGTGGTCGTCATCATCGGCCTGGGCGGCGCCTTCGGCGTCCAGGGCCTCATGATCAAGGACCACGAGGAGAAGGCCATCTCGGCTGTCACCAGCTCGCTGCGCGGCGGCGACCTGTCCAATCTGGACGAGGGCGTCAAGGCGATGCAGGAGGAGACCGGCAAGGCGGCCAGCCTGGCCCACAGTGGCCTGTGGGCCGCGGCGGCGCATCTGCCCGGACTGGGAAGCAATGTGCAATCCCTGCAGGGCATGACCGCCGTGGCGCACAGCGCCGCTGTGGAGACGGTCCCCAAGTACGTGGACGCCGTGGACGAGGTGCCCATCAAGAGCCTGTTCAAGGACGGCAAGTTCGACGTCGAACCGATCGTGGAGATCCGCCCCGAGCTACAGGCGGCGAACCAGTCCCTGAGTGAGCAGGTCGACGCCTACAACGCCATTCCCCGCCCCTCCATCGGCATCCTTGCCAAGGTCTACGACCAGGTGGCCACGCTGCTGGGCGAGGGACTGCAGACTGCCCAGTGGGGCGTCAACGACGTCATCCCCGAACTGCCCACGTGGCTTGGTTACAAGGGAACGCAGACCTACGCCATCCTGGCGATGACTCCTGCCGAAGAACGTGCCTCGGGTGGTCTGGTCGGCGCCATCGGCAGCGTCTCCATCGACAAGGGCAAGATCAAGGTCGGCGAGTTCGAGGACGCGGGCCCCTACATCAAGAAGAAGCTGTCCGCCGAGCTCACGCAGGACGAGATCAACACCTACCAGACCGAGGGTCCGCTGCACATGTCCTACGACGTGCGCGACATCACCAACTTCGCGGACACGCAGCGCATCGCCGACGAGTTCAAGAAGATGTGGGACGCCATGCACGAGCAGGACCCGGTGGAGCTCTCCGGCGTCATCCTCGCCGACCCGGTGTTCGTGCAGACCCTCGTCAAGGTCCTCGGCGACGTCAAGCTGCCCGACGGCCAGGTGCTCACCGGTACCAACACCGCCGACTTCCTCATGAACACGGTGTACAAGGAATACCCGGTCAGCGAGCAGAACGCCTACTTCGGCCTGGTGGCCTCCACCTGCGTGCAGCGCCTCATGGACCACCTGGACGTCGGCAAGCTCGTCACGCTGGCCCGCGACTGCGTCAAGCTGGCCCACAACCGCCACCTCAACATGTGGTTCTACAACGAGCAGCTCACCCAGATCGCCTTCCGTCTCGACCTGGTCGCCTCCATCCCGTTCAGCGAGACCGACCCCGAGGTGGGCGTCTACCTGACCGAGCAGAACCCCTCCAAGATGGGCTGGTACATCGACCGCACCGCCAAGGTCACCGAGATCGACTGCGGCAGCGACAACGCCGACCCCAACGGCACCAAGTACCACGTGGAATACACGCTGACCAACACCATGAGCCTCGAGGAGAGTGAGTCCCTGCCCATCTACATCACCGGCATGGAGGACTGGGGCCGCGGCACCGGCTACGAAAAGATCCTCTTCTACCCGCCGCTCGGTGGTACCCTCAGCAACTTCAAGGTCACCGGCAATGGTTCTGCACCGATCGCAGACACCATGAACGGCCGATTCATGTACCAGACGCTCACCCAGGTGCAGCCCGGCCGCAGCGTGACCTACTCCTTCGATGTGCGGGTCTCGCCGAAGGCCACCAAGACCCTCCAGGTGGACCAGACCCCCACCAAGGACGAGGAGGCCAAGGTCGAGCACACCAAGGCGTGCCCGGTCGAGTGACCGCACTGACGGAACGGACGGCATGATGGACGACGAGCACGAGGACACGCCGGCGCAGCCCACGGCAGTGGCGAAGCTGCCGTGGTACCGCCGCGTGCGCTGGTGGGGATGGACCCTCATCGGCGTCCTCGTCGCGCTCCTCGCCCTCGTCGGCGCCTTCGCCGTGCAGGCGATGCAGGTCGTCAGCCACGAGAAGAAGGCCCTCAACGCCGTCGTCGCCGTCGCCAGGCACGGCGACCTGTCCAAGCTGGATGACGCCATCGCCACCATGCGCGACGAGACCGTCAAGGCGGAGTCGCTCACGCGCACCGGCATGTTCGCGCTCGCCGGACACGTCCCCGGGCTCGGTCCGGACATCCGCTGCGTGCAGGAGATGACCGCCCTAGTGCACCAGGCGTCCACGACCACGGTCCCCGCGTACGCCAAGGTCGTCGAGGGCATGTTCTCCGAGAAGCTCGTCAGCGGCGGCCACATCGAGGTCCAGCCGATCATCGAGCAGCGGCCCGCGCTCAAGGAGGCCAACCAGCGGCTGCGGCTGCTCGCCACTGACTACCACCGGATCGAGCGGCCCAACATCCCCCTGCTCGCCAAGTACTACGACATGGGCTCCACGCTCCTCCAGCAGGGTGTCAAGTACGCGGACCTCGCCGCGGACGACATCGTGCCCAACCTGCCGCTGTGGCTCGGCTACAAGGACACGCAGACCTACGCGATCCTCGTCACCAGCCCCGCCGAGGTGCGCGCCTCCAGCGGCCTGGTGGGCGCCATCGGCACCGTCAGCCTGAAGAACGGCACCATCAAGATCGGCGACTTCCTGAGCAACACCCGCTACTGGCACGACGGCAACGCCGACCTCACGCTGGACGAGCAGCGCATCTACCACGATGAGGGTCCGCTGCACATGACCTACGACGTGCGCGACATCACCAACTACCCGGACGTGGAGGACATCGCCAAGCAGTTCCGCACGATCTGGACCAACTACCACAAGGACAAGCCGGTCGCGTTGGACGGCGTGGTCATCGCCGATCCGCTCGTGGTGCAGGCGCTCGTCAAGGCGCTCGGCGACGTCACGCTGCCGGACGGGCGCGTGCTCACCGGCTCGAACACCGCGGACTTCCTGTTCAACGGCGTCTACCAGGACTACCCGTACAAGGAGACGGACAAGTACTTCGGCATCATCGCCGACGCCTGCGTCAAGCGCCTCATGGGCGACCTCAACGCGCACGCCATCACTTCGCTCGCCTCCAGCATGGACACGCTCATCGACGAGCGCCACCTGTCCATGTACTCGTTCAACGAGGACCTGCAGAAGCTCGTGGTCCTCACCGGCCTGACCCAGACGGAGCCGCGCTCGCGCGAATACCCCGAGGTGGGCATCTACCTGACGCAGCAGAACCCCTCCAAGCTGGACTACTACGTCAAGCGCACCACGAAGGTCACGCGCATCGATGATTGCGACAGCACGCGCGCCAAATATCACGTGGAATATACGCTCACCAATACGCTCACCGAGGACGAGGCCAACAAGCTCAGCTTCTACATCCGCGGCACCGAGGCCTTCGGCGGCGTGGGCGCCGCCTACGAGAAGATCCTGTTCTACCCGCCGGCCGGAGGCTCGCTCTCGGACTTCACCGTGGTGTCCGGCCCGGGCGGCGTGCCCGTCTCGGACACGATCAACCGCAACTACGTGTTCCGCACCGTGGTGCGCCTGTGGCCGGGGGAGTCCGTCACCTACGGCTTCGACGTGACCGCCCCCCCCCGGAGGCCGCCCACACCCTCGGCATCGACCAGTCCGCCGGCACCGAGGAAAAAGCCGACGTGCAAATCACGGACAATTGCCCGGTGCGATAATTCCCGATAAATTGTTATTTATCCATAAAAAGTGATACTGTAGTCTTCATATTCCATTGCAGGCCGTCCCGTGAAATAAGTCTGAGGGGACGGCCATTAAAATTTCGATGTAAGGAAGTTTGCGTATGTCGATCCTCCAAGGCTTCGAGGCCGTCAATCCCATCGGACCCACCGGCAAGTCCATGCTCACGGTGACGCCCAAGTACATCCGTTTCAACAAGAACTCCGTGCTCGAGCTCGACTCGCCGCGCTACGTGCAGTTCCTCACCAACCCCCAGACCAAGCAGATCGCCATCAAGGTCTGCGGCGAGCACGACGCCAACGCCGTCGAGTTCGTCAACCCCAAGAAGAAGCAGGCGTCGGTCACCATCACCGCGCCGATCGTGCTGGAGGCCGTCCTGCAGTTCTTCGACTTCCCCGAGGTCGCCGAGTACGAGGTCGCCTACGCGCAGCTCAAGGGCATCCCGTACCTCGAGGACCGCACCATCATCTACGACGTGGACGGCTGCAAGCAGGGTGTCATGCGCAAGCGCGGCCGCAAGAAGGCCAGCGTCTACGCCGCCATGGTCGCCGACGCCGAGGAGGAGCAGGCCGCCGAGAAGGAGTGACGCGCGCGCCGCGTCGCCGTCGGCAGCCCGTCGACCGCACATAGCGAGGACCCCGCCCAGCTGAGCTGGGCGGGGTCCTCGCTTACGCAGTGCGGGTGTCACGCGCGCTGTGCGGCGCGTGCACGCACCGGTTTAGTACCAGTGGTTGGCGACCCAGAAGTTGTAGGCGCCCTGGACGGAGCCGTAGCGGCCGTCGCAGTAGTCCCAGAACCACTTGAGCTGGGTCTGGTAGTTGGTCGCCCAGTCCGCGCCGTGCGACGCCATCTTGCTGCCCGGGAGGGCCTGCGCCAGGCCGTACGCGCCGGAGGACGCGTTCGTGGCGGTGACGGACCAGCCGGACTCGCGGGTGATGATGTACACGGTGGCGGTGAAGTCCGCCTCGGTGCCGCCGTTGGCGAGCAGGTAGTCGTGCGCCCACTGCTGCATCTCGCCCACCGGGGTGGTGGTGCCGATGCTGCTGGCGGCCGACGAGCTGCTGCTGGAGCTGCTGGACGAGCTGGAGCTGCTGCTGAACGACGAGCTGCTGGAGCTGCTCGACTGCGACGGCGTGCTGGACGCCTCCTGGGTGGCGGTCGCGGTCGGCTTCGGCTCGGCGGTGCCCACCAGGATGACCTTCTCGACCGGCGCCTTCTTGACGTAGCTGGCGAAGGTGTTAGACGAGACGACCTTGTCACCGCTGCGCTCGACGAGGTTGGTCTTCTCGAGGATGCCCTCCTGGCCCTCGGTCTCCACCTTCTCGGTGCCCTTGGGCAGGTCGGCGGTCTCCTTCTTGATGGTGTTGAAGGGGATCTTCTCCTCCTCGGTCTCCATCTTCGCGCCGGCTCGGTTGATGGTGATGGTGGTGGACTCGTCCACCTTGGTGGTCAGCGACGGGGTGACGGTGTCGTTCGGCTCGAGGGTGATGTTGCCCGCGTCGAGCACGGACTTGACGTCGGTGAAATCGGTGCCCAGCACCGTACGGGTCTTGCCGTTGATGGTCACGTTCACGTAGGTCGGGTTCTCGCCATTCAGCGCGTCACGCGCGTTGCCACGGGACGCGGCCTCGGCGGCGGTGTCGGTGGCGGAATAGGCAGTGGCCGTCGGCTTCGACGCCACGGTGCTGTCGTGATGGTAGATGCTGCTGGTGGCAACGCCCGCGGTCGCCACGAGTCCGATGCCGACGATGCCGGAGACAATGCGCGTCCACTGGCGCTTGCTCAGCGATCGAAGGGACGGCCCGGTGGCCTTGCGATGGTTAGCCATGCTTCTCCTCTTGACACGTATTACAGGTCCTCGGTCAGTATTCCCATGCGCCCGCGGGTTCCTGGCCCGGGCGCATCCGTGTGCACGGTCCGTGTGTAACGAGCGGACCGCTGCCGGAATTGCACATTTCGTTCCATACTACAACCCGATTCGGGCAAGCGCATCTCAAAAGGTGGTCCAGAACCGTTATGACGACCGATTTCTGCTATTGTATATGGCCTGAAATCCAGTCCTGCCAACGGTTGCAGGGCGCTGTAGAGGGTCTGTGAAGGTTTGTGCCCAAATAGCGGATACGGCGAACAAGACGGTTGTGACCAAATAGGGTTCTCGGCCCACGGGAAAATCACCGGCCCGCGGCCATGCGAAAGGGCCATCCGAACCCGCGTCCGGATGACCCCAGCGAAACGAACAGGGCAGGGGAGCCTTACTCCTCTTCCTCGAGCACCTCGTGCGGGTCGGCGCCGGTCTTGGCGGCCTCCTCGAGGGCGGCCTGCACGTCCAGTTTCTTGGCCTGGTCGATCAGGTCGTCGAGGTCCGCGGCGCGCAGCGCGCCGGCCTCCTGGTACACGATGTGGCCGTCCTTGACGATCATCAGGGTCGGCACGGCCTGCACGTTGGCCTGCGCGGCGAGCTCCTGGTTCTGGTCGATGTCGATCTTGCCGAAGAAGATGTCGGGGTTCTGCTTGCTGGCCTTCTCGAAGATGGGGCCGAAGGCGCGGCAGGGGCCGCACCAGGTGGCGTGGAAGTCGAACAGCGAGAGCTTGTGGTCCTTCACGGCCTGCTCGAAGGTGTCATTGGTGATTTCCTGAACTGCCATGGTTGGTACTCCTTATGACGTTCTGCGGCCACGGATGCCCACGGCCGCGTTTCCCCTCCAGCATTCCATGGGCCTCTGGGAGCGTCCCGGAAATCAGCCCATGGGAAAACGGGAATAAATGGGCCGCCGCTCGCGCGCCGCGCCCTCGTGGTGGATAATGGACCCCATGCCAGTACTCAATGACGAAGTGCCCGACGACGGCGATTTCGACGCGGGCCGCAAGCGTGGCGAATTCGACCACATCACCCCCGAGGACTTCACGCGCGACCACGGCTCCGGCCGCGCCACCCCTCCCGGCTGGCTCGACGACGCCGAGCTGGCGCGCATGCGCCGCCAGATGCCCATCGCGTACGTCGAGGTCGTGCCCGTGCGCACGGACGAGTTCGGGCGCCTGACGCAGGTGGGCACGCTGCTGCGCGTGTGCGACGACGGCACCGTCGTCGAACGCACGCTCATCGCTGGCCGCATCCTCTACCACGAGTCGATCCGCGAGGCCATCGCGCGCAACGTCGCCAAGGACCTCGGCGACCTCGCGCTGCCGATGCTGCCCGCCAGCCTCGTGCCGTTCACCGTCGCGGAGTTCTTCCCGACGCCCGGCATGAGCCGCTACCACGACGCGCGCCAGCACGCCATCGCGCTGTGCTACGTGGTGCCTATCGCCGGCGACTGCAAGCCGCAGGACGAGACGCTCGACGTCGAATGGGTCGCGCCCGACATGGTCGAGTTCGCCGGCTTTTTGGAGCAGATGCCCGACGGCCACGGCGACCTGCTGCGTCAGGCCCTCGCCTGGGCCGGCCTGTGACGCCTACCGCGGCGCCCCGCCGTGCCGCGCGCACGGCGGGGCGCCGCATGCGCGTATAACTACTATATATACGTATCCGAGAGAAAGCGCAGGTGAAGCATGCCCCTGACCATCGTCAACCACGTGTACCGCGAGGGGAAGGGCGTGCCGCTCGTCCTCATCCATGGCTTCCCGGTCGACCACCGCATGTGGGACCGCTGCGCCGAGGCCCTCATGGAGATCACCGACGCGGACGAGACCGTCCAGTACCCGATCTGGGCGCCCGACATGCCCGGCGCCGGTGCCAGCCCCGTGCCCGAGGCCGGCTCCCCGGGCACCGACGGCGAATCCGGCCCGGTCGCCGCGGACGGCGCCCTCCCGGAGGCCCTCGACCTCATGGCCGACGCCTACGTGGACCTCATCAAGGCCGCCGGGTACGACCAGGCCGTGTGGGCCGGCCTGTCCATGGGCGGCTACCTCGCGCTGGACATCCAGCGCCGCCACCCCGAGGCCGTCGCGGGCCTGGCGCTCCTGGACACCAAGGGCGACGCCGACAAGCCGGCCAGCCGCGCCAACCGCATGCGCATCGCCAAGGAATGCGTCGAGAAACACACCACGGACCCCGTCATGTTCTTCGTGGACGTCGAGCCCGGCGACTCCACCATCAAGCGCTCCCCGGAGTACATCGACCAGTTCACCGAGTGGATCCGCGAGCAGCAACCGGCCGGCATCGCCTGGCGCGAACGCATGGCCGGCGGCCGCCCCGACCTCAACGGCGAGTTCCCGAAGATCACCGCCCCCGCCGCCGTCATCTGCGGCGAGAACGACCCCTCGAGCGCCCCGAAGGTCATGGAGCCCCTCGCCAAGGAGATGACCGGCACCGAGGTCGTCATGACCGAGATCGAGGACTGCGGCCACTTCAGTGCCTGGGAGCGCCCCGAGACCGTCGCCGACGCCCTCCACGCCCTGATGGCCCGCGTGCGCGGCGACCAGGTCCTCTCCAAGTAGGCGCCGGCCGCCCCGGCCTGCCTGGTACGCCGTGCGCCCCGGTCGCGCCGGCGACGCCGCCCGCCGAACCCGCGCCCGCGATGCGGCGCGCATGCTACATTGGGCCCCAGTGGCCCGGCCACCCGGCCGGGCGGAAGGATGGGTGCCCATGTTCTCCTCGCTGGCCCTGACGCAGGCCCTGCCGTTCCTGCCGCTCGCCCAGGGCGACATCGACTACGACGTCGACGAGCGCGCCGACCCCGGCCTCATCGACCGCGCCCTGCGCACCCCCGGCACCAAGGTGACGCTCATCCGCGACGGCCTGCTCGCCGTCCCGCACGGCCAGCGCAACATGGTCGGCCAGTCGCTCGGCCGCATGCGCCTGGCCACGCTGCCCGGCGAGTACGTCGCCGGCGCGCTCGGCCAGTACCCGCACGTCACCGCCATGTACCTCGGCTCCTACACGAGCCCGAAACCCGAGCAGGTCGTCGCCCTCGACCTCACGCACGTCGGCGACGCCGTGCTCCTGCGCGCCGCCGACGCCGCCGCCGCGGACGACGCGTTCGACGACAACGAGCCGACGTCGGCGCGGCCGACGTTGCTGCTCGAGTCCGCCGTCGACCGCTTCGACTGGGTCGACCTGCGCGGCTTCGTGCCCCACGCCAGCGCGCGCGAGGTCGGCCAGGCGACCACGATGTGCTCGCTGGCCAACTGGTACGCCTACCAGTCGTTCTGCCCGCACTGCGGCGCCCCCGTCGAGCCCGCGATGAGCGGGTGGGCGCAGCGCTGCACGAACGACGACGACGGCAACCGCCTGCTCTTCCCGCGCGTCGAGCCAGCGGTCATCATGAGCGTCGTCGACTCGCGCGACCGCCTGCTGCTGCAGCACAACCGCGCATGGAAGGACCCCGTGTTCCGCTCGGTGAGCGCCGGGTTCGTGGAGGCGGGGGAGAACCTCGAGCACGCCTGCCGGCGCGAGACGCTCGAGGAGACCGGCATCCAGGTCGGCGAAGTGCGCTACCTGGGCTCGCAGCCCTGGCCGTACCGCATCTCGCTGATGGCCGCGTTCAAGGGGCAGGCCATGGGCACGGACATCCACGTCGACGGCGAGGAGGTCACGGACGCGCGCTGGTACACGCGCGACGAGGTCACCGACGCGCTGGCCATGGGCGAGCTCGCGCTGCCCGGCAAGGCGACCATCGCGCGCTACATGATCGAGGAATGGTACGGGCGCGAGCTCTGAGCGCCGTACCGCACAAGTTTTTCAGCGAAAGAGGTAAGGACATGGCAGAGGACAACGAGAGCCACAAGGAACGCTTCGACATCCCCGACCACCTCATGTACTCCGCCGACCACGTGTGGGTCGACGAGGACAGCGAGCCGGTCGTGCTCGGCATCACCGAGTACGCCGCGGACAGGATGGGCGAGCTCGTGTTCGTCGACCTGCCCGAGGTCGGCACGCACGTCGAGGCGGGCGACGAGCTCATGCAGGTCGAGTCCGCGAAGGCCGTCGAACCGGTCATCTCGCCGGTCGCCGGCACCGTCAGGTACGTCAACCGCGAGGCGGAGGACGACGCCGCCGTCGTCAACGACGACCCCTACGGCGAGGGCTGGCTCGTCAAGATGGAGCTCGACGACGACGCGCCCGACCTCATGGACGCCGACCAGTACGCCGCCATGGTCAAGTGAGCCGGGGCAGCATGGCACGCAACAGGCAGTCGAAACGCCGCGGCGGCGGCACGGACGGCACCGCGGAGATCGCGCGCGAGGTGCGCAGCGTCCTGCAGGAGGCGCTGCCGGAGGAGGACGCGCTCGCGGGCGCGGCCGTCGCGCTGCGCACGACGTCCGCGGCGACGTCGTCGGACGACATGCCCACGGTCGCCGTGCCGCTGGGCGAGATCTCCAGCACGTCGCGCGGCGGCTCGCGCCGGGCCGCGCCGCGCAGGATCAGGCTGCGCCACCCGCTCAAGATGGTCGGGCGCCGCATCGTCACGCGGCTGTTCGGGTGGTGGACGGCGTTCACCACGCGGCTGGTGCGCCAGCTGGGCTGGTACCCGAGCGTCAAGCCGTACGTCGGGTACGGCACCGAGGAATACTCGCGCCTGGTGTGCCGCACGGTGTACGCGCCCAAGCGCGCCAAGCCGCACACGCCGATGCGCGGCATCCACGCGATGCTCGAGGTGCCGGCGGCGGGCGAGCCGGTCCGGCTCGACATCGACGGGCTGCCGATGCGCACCGTGCAGGTCGGCACCATGGAGGTGTACGACCGGCCGGACAGCGTCAAGCGGCTCACCACGGACGTGGCGGTGTCGGACTCCGCGGGCTACCTCGACCTGCTCGCCGAGGCGCGGCTCAAGCCGGGGATCCACACGGTCAGCTGCACGGTGCCGCGGCGGCCGCCCGTGCCTGCCGAGCTGTTCACCATCCCCGCGGACACGAAGATCGGCGTCATCTCGGACGTGGACGACACGATCATGGTCACGCAGGTGCCCACGGTGTGGAAGGCGGCGTACAACATGATGCTGCTCTCGCCGCGCAAGCGCGCGTCGGTGCCGGGGATGGCGGTCATGTACAACGACATCCGCAGGATGTTCCCGCGCGCGCCGTTCTTCTACCTGTCGACGTCGCCGTGGAACGTGGAGAGCTCCATCCGCAAGTTCATCACGGACTACGGGTTCCCGGACGGGCCGCTGCTGCTGCGCGACCTCGACCCGCGGCCCAAGACGTTCATCCCCTCCGGGGTGCAGCACAAGCTCGAGTATGCCGAGCAGCTCATGGAGGACTTCCCGGAGATGAAGTTCATCCTCATCGGCGATGACGGGCAGAAGGACCCGACCACGTACGCCGAGATCGCGCGCCGCTTCCCGGGGCGCGTGCTCGCGATCGGCATCCGCCAGCTCTCCCCGCACGAGGCCGCCGGGTCGCTGGGCGCCCTGTCCGGTTTCGCCGCCACCCAGCCGGTCCCCGTCACCGAGGTCCCGGTCTTCACCGGCACCACCGGCTCCAACATGCGCAAGACCATGCTGCCGTACCTCAAGCAGTTCGCCCCGAAGGGGGAGTAGGGGACTTTCTGGGGGTATCTCGCTTACGAGGGGTAGTCCATGGCCGGGGTCCTCAAGTATCGGCTTGTCGGAACCGCGGAATTCCGCCCTTCTTCCGAGGCCGTACTTGGGGTTTGCCGGTATGGACCACCCCTCGTAAGCGGATTGGATCCTTCTTGAGGGTGGCGGGGCTGGTTCTCGGCGCAATGAACTACCCCTCGTAAGCGGATTGGATGGGATGGGCATGGCATGGGGCGGGTGGGAACCGTCAGGCGGCCTGTCCTACGCGCCATGCCTTCCTTCTGCGGTCGGGGACGCGTTCCAAGGGGAGGGGCTTGTCCAGCAACCAGTTGATGCCGGTGCGCTCCTCGATCCGCGTGGCCACCAGTGCGGCCACGCGCCGTCGCTTCTCCTCGCTGTCCCAGCTTTCCTTGGTGATCTGTACATACGCCCATCCGTCGGCCTCGATCCGGAGGCGCCGGTCGGCGTCCCGTTGCCATTGCTCACGGTGGTGCTCGCCATCATATTCCACATCCACCTTCGCATCCTTGAACGCGATGTCCAGGAAGACGATGCTGCGGTCGCTGAGCACCAGCTTCAGGTTCACGATGGGGCGCGGCAATCCGTAGCGTTCCAGCAGAAGACGCACCCGTGTCTCCATGGGTGAGTCGGTGCCCTCCACCATCAACGCCAAGGCCTTGCGGCATTTGGCGATGCCGCGTGCGGCCCGATGACGCTGTGAGGCACCGTCGCGTTCGGCCCGGCAATTCTGCTCGCGCGCATACCGCTCCGCCCTTGCCAGCACATCCTCGAAATCCTCGATCGTCACCCCCTCATGCACGGTGTTCCGCTGCATCATGGCATCGCCAAGCACCACCAATTCCTCCAGGCTGAGCCATTGGGCGAGCATGAACCAAGTGAATGGCGCCGAGGTGCAGGTCACTCCGGACACCACGGTGGTCTCCAGAGGCATTGGACTGACGAAATAGGCGGTTTGGTCCGCATGGGAGCGCTTGCCGCGTGGCTTGTCGGACACGTATCCATGCCGACGGTATACGCCAGGGTGGTGATCCTTCGGCTTGGAATCATCGGGAGCGATGGCGACCTGCAGCAATTCCGCTCCCAATCGGGCCGCTCCGTAGGCACGATGCTTTCCGTTCGCCGGTCGCTTCGATTGCTTTTCGGCGGCGATCGCCCGGAAATCCGGAAGGTACGACACACCCAGCACCTGCAATGCGGTCCCGAGGGCGTAGACACAGGTTTCGTGCCGGCGGCAATGGGATTCAGCCTCCAGGCATCGCTTGATCATCGCCATCTGGCGCGCCGCCGAGGCTAGGAAGATGGCACTGCCTTTCTCCGGCATCTCTTCTTTCATCGTGGTCCCTTTCCTGCGTTTTCTGTGTTCCCAACCGAATCCCACCCCCCGGAGCGCCTCCGATTCGTGCATGCCCCCTATATGTGATCCAGTCCATGCATCCATTCGCTGGACGTCAGACCATGACGCTAGCGCCTTCGGCGGGATAGCGCCATCCTGGCCATGGAATATGTGGATATGTGGATAACCGCAATGGGCCCTCCCCAATGCGTCCCCAATGCATACCCATTGATTCGTGTGGATGAAAACCATCCCCGCCGTCCCGTTCACCGCTGGCACCCGGCGCCGACGCGACCGCTGACGGCTATAATCGGCGCCATGACCAGCACTATTGAGACTGACAACACCGACGACGCCGTCAACGCCGACGGCTCTCCCACCGTCCCGCCCACGGCCGCCAAGCGCCCGCACACCCGCACCCACCACGGCGACACGTTCACCGACCCCTACGAGTGGATGCGTGACAAGGACTCCCCGGAGCTCAAGGAGTACGTCGCCCAGCAGAACGCCTACACCGAGGCCAAACTGTCCCACCTCGAGCCCCTGCGCGAGCGCCTCTTCGAGGAGTTCCGCTCGCGCATCGAGGAGACGGACATGTCCGTGCCCACCCGCATGGACGGCTACTGGTACTACGCGCGCACCGTCGCCGGCCAGCAGTACGCCATCCAGTGCCGCCTGCCCATCCGCGGCTCCGACGACTGGGACCCGCCGGAAATCGACCCGAAGCAGCCCGCCGGCACCACCCCCGGCGAGCAGATCGTCCTGGACGCCAACCAGGAGGCCAAGGGCCACGACTTCTTCGCCATCGGCGGCATGGACATCTCCAAGGACGGCCGCTGGATGCTCCTCGGCACCGACACCAGCGGTGACGAACGCTACGACTACGTCATCCGCGAGATCGCCACCGGCCAGGACCTCCCCGAACATTTCGACGGCATCGCCTCCGCCTGCTTCACCCCCGACGCCCGCTACGTCTTCACCACCCACCTCGACGACGCCCAGCGCCCCTACCAGGTCCGCCGCCACAAGGTCGGCACCCCGGTCGCGGAGGACGTGACCGTCTACACCGAACAGGACGAGCGCTTCTGGACCGGCTGCGGCATCTCCTTCGACGACCGACACATCGTCATCTCCACCGGCTCGAAGACCACCAGCGAGGTCCTCATGCTCCCCACCAGCGACCCGGAGGGCGACTTCGTCCCCTTCATCGAGCGCCAGGAGGGCACCGAGTACGACGTGAGCTTCGGCACCTTCGAAGCCGCCGGCCCCAGCAACGAGGACATCCCGCTCGCCATCGTCTACCACAACGCGCACAACCCGAACTTCGAGATCGACGTCATCGACCTGCGCTCCAGCGAGCCGCCCTACCGCCTCGGCGACGGCCAGGTCGTCGCCGTCGGCTCCCCGTACGGCACCGAGCGCGGCGACGACGCGCTCGCCGGCGCCAGCCAGCTGCCGCCGAGCACACCCTTCGACGACCCGCGCAACCCCACGCCCCTGCGCGGGGCGCGCGGCCTGGCCATCGAAGGCATCGGCATGCACCGCCACTACGTCGCCATGAGCTACCGCGCCGACGGCCTGCCGCACCTCGCCGTCATGACGAAGGCGCAGGCGGCCGCCGACTTCCTCGCCGGCCGCCCGTGGTCGTTCACCGAGCTCACCCCGCCGCCGCTCGACGGCGACTGGGACG
>JAXJQE010000140.1:0-15800 GCA_036311305.1 Bifidobacterium sp. | reverse complement strand
GCCGTCGAGCCAGCCGAGGCCGGTGGCGCCGTGGCGGCCGCCGACCAGCTGCAGGAAGCGTTCCTCGAGGTCCTCCCCCGCGGCGACGGCGGCGATGGTGCCGTCGGCGACGACGCGGCCGTGGTCGATGACGGCGACGTGCGTGCACATGCGTTCGACGAGGGCCATGACGTGCGAGGATATGACGACGGTGCCGCCGGTGCGCACGTATCCGAGGAGGATGTCGCGGATGTTGGCGCTGGAGACGGGGTCGACGGCCTCGAAGGGCTCGTCGAGGACCAGCAGGCGCGGGGAGGCGATCATCGCGGACGCCAGGCACGCCTTCTTGGCCATGCCGGCCGAGTAGTCGCGCACCATCGTGCCGGCGGACGCCGTCAGGTCGAACGCGGCGAGCAGGTCGTCGGCGCGGCGCGCCGCCTCGGCGCGCGGCATGCCGCGCAGCATCCCCGCGTACACGAGCATCTGGCGGCCGGTGAGCGTGGGGAAGATCTCGTCGGGCTGCGGCATGAGGCCGATGAGGCGTTTGGCAGCGTCGGGGTCGCGCCATACGTCGTTGCCCAGGATGAGGGCGACGCCGGCGTCCGGCAGGAGCATGCCGGTGAGCATGTTGAGCGTGGTGGTCTTGCCGGCGCCGTTGGGACCGACCAGGCCGTAGAACGAGCCCACGGGGATGTCCAGGGACAGGCCGTCGACGGCCGTGCGGCCGCCGAAACGCTTGGCCAGGGCGCGGATGGAGACCGCGGCGCGCGGATCGGGCGGCGGCAGCGGCATCGCCGGGCGTCCCGAGGGGTCGGGTGGTGTCGTCATGCCACCGACGCTAGCATATGCGCGCCGTCCCTATGCCCCGGCTCTCACGGGCTCCTTGGGACTGTCCTTGCCATCGGCCGCCGTGGGGCCGTCGCCGGCGCCGTGGTGCTCGATGGGCTTCCACTGGGCCTTGGAGAAGACGGCCTGGAAGGAGATCGGCACGTAGCTGAACATGTAGATCGGGAAGCTGAGCACGTAGGCGAACAGCTCCTTGTTGGTGGCGCCGATGTGCTTGCGCTCCACCACGATGGTCAGCGCCGCCAGGCCCATCATGGCCACCACGGACGTGACGATGCCGCCGGCCCAGTTGAGCAGGTAGCTGCCCTGGCTGGACCAGGAGACGAAGCCGAACGCCGCGTACAGCACGCCCATCGCGATGCGGATGATGGCGAGCACGGTGAACGGGCACAGCAGCAGCGTGAAGTCGATGGCCGAGAAGTCGCGCTCCTGCACGGCGCGCCGGATCAGGGCGGGGCCGTAGTAGCGGAACACCTGCAGGAAGCCCTTGCTCCAGCGCAGGCGCTGGCGCCAGCTCTGCGCGAAGGTCACAGGCTGCTCGTCGTAGAGGATGGCGGTGCCCACGTAGCCGATGCGGTCGCCGTGCAGCACGGAGTCCATGGTGAACTCGAGGTCCTCGGTCAGCAGGTGGAACTTCCAGCCCTTGTTGCGGCGCATGACCTGCTGGGAGAACATGAAGCCGGTGCCGCCCACGTGGCAGCTGTTGCCCAGCACCATGCGCGAGGCGCTCAGGAAGCGCGACTCGCGGATGAACCACAGGGCCGAGCCGGAGGACACCCAGTTCTCGGAGAGGTTCACGGAATTGCGGTAGCTCGTCAGGATGCGGAAACCGGACTGGAAGCCCTTGTTCATCTCGGCGATGTAGTGCTTGTCGAGGCGGTTGTCCGCGTCGAACACGAAGAACGCGTCGTAGGCGTCCGAGGCGCCCGTCTCGATCATGTGGTTGAGCAGGTAGGTCAGCGCATAGCCCTTGCCGACCTGATCGAGGTTGTGGCGCTCCACCACGTGGCAGCCTAGGGCGCTGACCACGCCGGCGGTGTCGTCCGTGCAGTTGTCCGCCACGATCCAGATATCGATGAGCTCGGACGGGTACGTCTGCGTCTGGATGTCGCGCACGAGGTTGCCGATGACGTTCTCCTCGTTGCGCGCGGAGATGAGCACGGCGTAGCGCTTGTCCATGGGCGCCGCGGGGAACACGATCGGCTTGGCGAACAGGGACACGATGACGCACAGCACCTGGTAGCCCATGCCGATGCCGCCGACCACGATGAGCAGGATGTCGAGGATGTTGAGCAGTGCCATCAGCGCCAGTGGCTCCTTGGGTTGTCGGACGGGGACTTCTTGGGGGCGCCCGGGGCGTCGCCGGACGTCCCGTCGCCGGTCGCGTCGTTCGAGTCGGCCGCGGTGTCGGTCGGGACGCCCTGGTCCTTCGCGGGGGTGATGGATGCGGGTTGCGTGTGCGCGCCGGCGTCGATGCCGTCGTCGGCGTGGCGCCCCTCGTCGCCGAGCGTGCCGTCGCCGGTGCGCAGGCCGTCGAGGCCGTGGTGGCCCGTCGTCCTGCCGATGACGTGCTTGGGGATGGCCACGGTCGGCGAGTCCTCGTCCACCCCGGGCTTCGTGCCTGTGGTGCCGTAGGCGTACTCCTGGAGCTTCTCGATCTGGTCGTCGACGGAGACGTGGCCGCTCGAGCCCTTGGCCTGGCGCGGCATGCGGTCCGCCACGGGCTTGACCACATGGTCCGTGAATCCTTCGGCCGCCTCGATCATCTTCGACTTCTTCTTGACCTTCGGGTCGTTCATGAGCGGCGAGTCGACGAGTGGGTACTGTTTCATGGACACCTTGAGCAGTACCTGGATGCTGGCGGTGATGGGCAGCGCCAGGAACGCGCCCAGCGCGCCGAAGATGGAGCCGAAGAACAGCACGGACAGGAACGCCACGCACGGGTTGAGGTCCATGGTGCGCTCGGAGATCTTCGGGGACAGCAGCAGGTTCTCGATCTGCTGGTAGAACGTGATGAACACCACCACGCCGACGCCCCACCACAGGCCGCGTTCGCCCCACGCGAAGAGCACCGGCAGCGCGCCGCCGATGTAGGTGCCGATGGTGGGCACGAACTGGGAGACCAGACCGCAGAACAGGGCCAGCGGCAGCCAGTACGGCACCTTGATGATGAGCAGGAAGATGGACATGCAGGTCGCGGAGATGGCGGCCAGGATGGTGCGCGAGAACAGGAAGCCGGAGATCTGGTCCTGCACGACGGTCCAGGTCATGAGGAACTTGCGCTGCGAGGACGGCTTGATCCACTTGCACAGGCTGCGGCGCAGGCGCGGGCCGGCGATGGCCACGTAGAACGCCACCATGATGGCGGTGATGAACTGCAGCAGGCCGCCGAACACGCTGAACGTGGTGCTCAGCGCCTGGCCGGCGACGTCGGTGACCCAGGAACTCTTGACGTACTTGCCGAGCTCGTCGCCCAGCGACGCGATCTCGGGCAGCTTGATGTCCGTGTGCCGCGCCAGGTCGGTGGCCACCTGGTCGTACAGCGCGGGCAGTCCCCGCATCATGGAGATCATCTGCTGGACGAACATGTTGCCGAACAGCGTGATGAGCACGATGACGATGACGATGAGGCTGACCAGGCAGGTCACGGCCGCGGCGCCGCGCCGCCAGCCGTGGCGCACGAGGCGCACCACGACCGGTTCGACGGCCAGCGCCAGGAACAGCGCGATGACGATGTCCAGCACGATGTAGCTGATCTTGCCCCACGAGGTGTAGCCGAACCAACCCAGGTAGACCGCGATGACGGCGTAGAAGAGCGCGCGGCCGTACCACTCGGGGGGCCGACGGGGGTCGCCCTTCGAGGGGAACAGGGACGAGAGGTCCAGCTTGCGTTTGGTTTGGTTGCTTGGGTTGGTGGGAGCCATGCGGCCCATTGTAGCGAACGGGGCCAAGGAGCGCCGGAGGGCTCGCCCCGCGCGGGTACGCGCTTAACGAAAAGACGTGAAGATTGGCGGCGAAACGCCCGCGTGTACCGGCGGACCCATATTCTTGGGAACCATGTTGAACGTTTCGATCATCATCCCCGCATGGAATGAGGAGGAGCGCATCGCGGTCTGCCTGGACAACGCGCTGCGCCAGACCGTGACCCCGCACGAGGTCATCGTCGTGGACAACAAGTCCACGGACAACACCGTGGCCGTCGTCGAGCAGTACATGATGAAGGACCATCCGGACGCGCCCATCCGCCTGCTGCACCAGGACGAGGAGCAGGGCCTGATCCCCACCCGCAACTACGGCCTGAACGCCGCCACGGGCGACGTGCTCGGCCGCGTGGACGCCGACTGCATGCTCAAGCCCGACTGGGTCGAGGTCGTCGCCGGCATCTTCACCGAGGACAGCGAGGCCATGGGCGCCACGGGCCCCGTGACCTACTACGACATGCCCGCCCGCAAGATCGCCCTGCGCGGCGACGACCGCGTGCGCCGCCACACCTACCGCGCCGACGGCGGCCTGGTGCTCCTGTTCGGCTCCAACATGGCGCTGCGCGCCTCCGCGTGGCACCAGATCGCCGACGAGGTGTGCCTGGACAAGGAGGACGTGATGCACGAGGACATCGACATCTCGCTGCACCTGCTGGGCCGCGGCATGAAGACGGTGTACTCGGAACGCATGATCTGCGGCATCTCCGCGCGGCGCATGGACACCTCCTTCAAGTCCTTCCGCCAGTACATGAAGCGGTTCAAGAACACCTTCGAGGCGCATCCCGAGCATTGGCGCAAGCGCAAGTCCGAGCACACGCTGTACCTGATGTACCCGTGGCTGCACGCCATGTTCCCCATCTACCAGCAGCACCTGGAGCGCCAGGACATCAACCCGGCCGCGCGCGTGTGGCTGCGCGAGCAGGTGGAGCTGGCCCGCAAGGCCGGCGACTCGCTGGACGACCTGCCGGGCATCGACGAGTTCGTGGAGAAGATCCCCACGGACATCCCGGGCCTCGAGGAGATCGACGAGGACATCCCGGACGAGGATGACAGCGAGGACCCGCAGGCCGCCGCCAACCACGACGACCCGGCCGCCGCCGCCAAAGCCAAGGAAACGGAAGAGGCCGCCGACAAGGCCGATCAGGCCACGAAGGCGGAAGAGGCCACGAAGGCCCAAACGGAGCCCCAAGTCTCCTGACCTCCCCCACCAAAGTCACGACCAAGGCCCCCGGATGTGACTTCCGCAGCAAATCCCCGCGGAAGTCACATCCGGAGGCCTTCCTTATGACTTTGGCAGCACAATCCCCATGGAAGTCGCATGCGACGCCCTTGGTCGTGACTTTGGTGGGAGAAAAAGAAAAACCCCGGCGAACCGGGGATTAGTGGTGGCTCCGAACGGGATCGATCCGTTGACCTAGCGATTTTCAGTCGCTCGCTCTACCAACTGAGCTACAGAGCCATGACATCCAGAAGCTTCTGGACCTCGCGACCACGGCCGGACTTGAACCGGTGACCTCCGCCGTGACAGGGCGGCGCTCTAACCAACTGAGCTACGCGGCCTTGGTATCACCCAAGCCACTTGGACCAAGGCAACCAAGCGACCACGGCCGGACTTGAACCGGTGACCTCCGCCGTGACAGGGCGGCGCTCTAACCAACTGAGCTACGCGGCCGTTGTTTCTCGGTGAAGCCTCACCGGGACAACAGATGTATATATTAGCGACTCCTTCCCGATTCGCAAGTCGCGGCGTGTCGCAGCGTCGGGACACGGATTGCGCACCCCCGCAAGGCGGTATTGCCGACAGAGGAGACGGGCGCCGGACCCTCCCGCGCTCCCCTACCGTGGAGGCAAGGACGGCGTCGGAGCCGTCCCGACGAATCGAGGCAACACATGGAAGACGACGACAAGCTCACCCCGCAGGAGATCGAGGAACTCGAGGACCCTGACGACAACCCGGACCGCGCCGACCTGGACGTCTCCGCGCACCGCGTGCACGTGGCCGCCGGCATCTGCACCGGCCTGGCCATCGCGCTGGCGCTGGCCGCCGGCGTGTGCATCGGCATGCACTGCCGCTGCCGCCGCGACTGAGGCGGCCGACCCGCGGGTTATGACACGCCGGGTTCACCCCAAAGACGAATACGCCCCGTCCGGCCATTTCGCGCGCCGGACGGGGCGTATCGTTGACGGTAAGGATGCGCCCCCAAACCAAGCGCATTCATGGCGACATCAGCGAGAGAACCTTCGGTTTTTCCCTTCTTCTCCTTCTCCGGGTTCTCTCGCGGTTCACCGCCGAACCATTTTCCCCTGAACTCCAATGGCCGCGGCCGCGCCGGATCTCCGCATGCCCCATGGCGACCGCGGCCCTTTTCCTTGCGTTCAGTCCCCCAGCGCGCGCACCGAGCCGCGTTCGACGAGCTCGTCGGACACCACGTGCTTGGTGCCGACCGGCACGCTCTCCCCCTCCAGGCTGCGCAGCACCATGTCCACGGCCGTCGAGCCGATCTCGTCGAAGCGCACGCGCATGGTCGTCAGCTCCAGGCGCGGCACGATGCCGACCAGCGAATCGTCGACGCCCACGACGCTGACGTCCTCGGGCACGCGCTTGCCCGCCTCGCGCAGGCCGAGGATGGCGCCGTACGCCATCTGGTCGTTCGCGGCGTACACGGCGGTGCAGTCGTCCTCGTGGGCCAGCGCAAGTCCCGCCTGGTAGCCGCTGTCCGCGCTCCAGTCGCCGAAGTAGAGCGACGGCACACGCCGCCCGCGCGCCTCGAGCGCGGCGCGCCAGCCGTCGACGCGGCTGGCGGCGCCCAGCGAATGCGCCGGGCCGGCGATGTGGTACACGGTGCGGTGGCCGCGGTCGAGCAGATAGTCGACGAGCGTCACCGAGCAGCCGTACTGGTCGGCGTCCACCGTCGGGCAGTGGGCGGCGGGGCCCTCCGCGATGAGCACCATGGGCAGCTCGTCGGTGGGGACGAACGTGTCGAGGTCCGCCACCTGGCGCTCGAGGCCGACGATGACGCCGTCGACGGGCAGCGACTTCATGCGCGCGGCGATGTCCTGCAGCGTGACGGGCTCGGCAGGGTCGAAGCCACAGATGGTGACGGCGTAGCCGCGTGCGCGCGCGGCGTCCGCGACGGCGCCGAGGTTGTGGGCGTTGCCGTACTGGGTCATGTCGAACAGCGCGACGCCGATGTTGCGGAAATGGCCGCGCTTGAGGGCGCGCGCCGCGTAGTTGGGGCGGTAGCCGAGCTGTTCCATGGCCCGTTCCACGCGCTCGCGGGTGTCGGGACGCACCTCGGCGCTGTGGTTGGCCACGCGCGAGACGGTCTGGGCCGAGACGCCCGCGGCCTTCGCCACATCAAGCATGGATACCGAGTTCCTGGTCCTCATCGCCGTCCTCCCCTCGCCTTGGGCCTGACGTTGATTCTTACTACGACGCTTGTACGCACCTACGGCGGAATCCTTATGTTTACGTTAACTAATCATATCGGCGGAACGACAGGGAACACGCCGTAGATTGTCGGTTTTTCGCCATAGAGATACTATGTTTACGCAAACATTTAGAGCGGTTCCCGCACCACTGGCTCACCGTCGAGCCCGATTGCGGGGACAACCTCGAAGGAGAGGTGGAAGATGGCAAGAAGCACAAGGTTCACCGGCGAGGATGCCGATGAGGCCATGGGTGCGGGCGCCGTGGCGGCCGCGGGTGGCACGGACGCCGCGTTGGCCGACGAGGCGCTGGCGGGCATGACGCTCAAGGACGCGATGCCGGTGCCGGTGAACAGGCGTCGGCGTGATTGGCGTGGCTGGAAGTTCATGGCGCCGTTCGCGCTGGTGTTCGTGTTCGTGTTCATCATCCCGATCCTGTACGCGATCTACATCTCGTTCTTCCAAAAGCGCATGGTCGGCGGCACTAGGTTCGTGGGGTTCGCGAACTACGCGCGCCTGTTCACGGACCAGAACTTCTGGAGCGCGGTGGGCCGCGTGACCATCTTCACGGTGGTGCAGGTGCCGATCATGCTCGTCCTGGCCGCCTTGATGGCCCTGGCGCTGGATTCGATGAAGCTGCACGGCACGAAGTTCTTCCGCATCTCCACGTTCCTGCCCTACGCGGTGCCCGCGGTGGTCTCCACGCTGATCTGGGCGTTCATGTACGGCGCCAAGTACGGCCTGGTCGGCTCGTTCAACCAGGCGTTCGGCACCCATCTGGACGTGCTCGCCCCGAGCGTGCTGCTGGCGGCGATCGGCAACATCGTCACGTGGGAGTTCACGGGCTACAACATGCTCATCTTCTACAGCTCCCTGTCCACCATCCCCCACTCCCTGTACGAGGCCGCCAGCATCGACGGGGCCAGCGAGTGGCAGATCATCAAGTCGATCAAGCTGCCCGAATTGAAGGGCAGCCTGGCGATCACGGTGATCTTCTCGATCATCGGGTCGTTCCAGTTGTTCAACGAGCCGTCGATCATGCAGAACATGGTGCCCGGCAACGCGATCAGCACGTACTACACGCCCAACATGTACGCGTACAACCTCAGCTTCCAGGGCAACCAGAGCAACTACGCCGCCGCCCTGGCGATCGTGATGGCCATCATCACCATGGCCATCGCCTACGCCGTGCAGCTGCGCAGCATGAAGGACCAGATGAAGTAAGGCCCCCGGCCGCCCCGTCCCGGCAAGGGAGGCGCGCGGCGGCCGCTGACGGACCGCAAGGGCGCGCGCCATGGGGCGCGCGGGAAGCGAAGGAGCTTGAGAACAATGACCACCATCACCGAGACCGCGGGGCGCCTGACGCCCCAACAGCTGCGCGAGCAGGAGAAGGCCGCCAGGAAGGCCGAGAAAGAACGCCAGAAGCGCGTGGCGAAGGACGAGAAGGCCGAGCGCAAACGCAGCGCGAAGGCCGGGTTCGCCAACGTCGCCAACCCCCGGCGCTCCACCCTGCTGACGATCGTGTGCGCGATCTTCGCCATCTACTGCCTGTTCCCGTTCGTCTACCTTTTGATCAACGCCACCAAGACCCAATCCGACTTCACCAGCACGTTCGGCCTCGGCTTCGGGCGCACGTTCGCGCTGTGGGACAACATCAAAACGGTGTTCACCTACCAGGACGGCATCTTCAGCCGCTGGCTCGTGAACACCCTGCTGTACGTGATCGTCGGGGCGGGCGGGGCCACGCTGCTGGCGATCATGGGCGGCTACGCGCTGGCCAAGTTCCGCTTCCCCGGCCGCAAGGCCGTGTTCGCCGTGATCATCGGCGCCGTCTCCGTGCCCGGCATCGCCCTGGCCGTGCCCCAGTTCCTCCTGTTCGCCAAGCTGGGACTTACCAACACCCCCTGGGCGATGATCATCCCGTCGCTGATCAGCCCCTTCGGCCTGTATTTGATGTGGATCTTCAGCGAGCAGGCCGTGCCCACGGAGCTGCTCGAGGCGGCGCGCGTGGACGGCGCCGGCGAGCTGCGCACCTTCTTCACCGTCGCCCTGCCGTTGCTCGCCCCCGGCATCGTGACCTGCTCGCTGTTCACGATCGTGGCGACCTGGAACAACTACTTCCTGCCCCTGATCATGCTCAAGGACGCCGACTGGTACCCCCTGACCATCGGGTTGAACCAATGGAAGGACCAGGCCTCGACCGCCGGCGGCCAGGCCATCCAGAACCTCGTCATCACCGGGTCGCTGATCACCATCATCCCCCTCGTGGTCGCGTTCCTGCTGCTGCAGAAATACTGGCAATCCGGCCTCGCCGCAGGCGCCGTCAAGGAATGACGCCTGTCGGGACCCCATCCATAATCATTCGAACGTAACGGTAACCATCGCAAGGAGCGGCGCATCATGCGACGTGCACATTCCTGGCCCCGGCTGCTCACCCCCGGCGGCCGCGGCATCGCCTACGGCGGCGACTACTACCCCGAGCAGTGGCCCGAGGAGACCTGGGACGAGGACATCCGCCTCATGAACAAGGCCCATGTCAACGTGGTGGCCCTGGGCATCTTCGCCTGGGACCGCATCCAGCCCACCGAGGACACGTGGGACTTCTCCTGGCTCGACCGCATCATCGGCAAGCTGGGCGAGGCGGGCATCGCCGTCGACCTGGCCACCGCCACGGCGAGCGCGCCGATGTGGCTCTACGAGGCTCACCCGGAGATCCTGCCCCAGGACCGCTTCGGCCACACCGTCAACCCCGGCTCCCGCCAGTCGTGGAGCCCCTGCAGCCCCGTCTTCCGCGAGTACGCGCTGACCATGTGCCGCACGCTGGCGCGCCGCTACGGCGGCAACCCGACAGTCACCTCCTGGCACGCGGGCAACGAGTACGGCTGGAACAACCGCTTCGACTACTCGGACGCCGCCCTCGAGGCCTTCCGCGACTGGTGCCGCAGGAAGTACGGCACCGTCGAGGCCCTCAACGACGCGTGGTGCACCGACTTCTGGTCGCAGCGCGTCAACTCCTTCGACGAGGTCCTCCTGCCGCGCCACATGGGCGCGGACGCCATGGTCAACCCCGCCCAGTGGCTCGACTTCGAGCGTTTCGGCAACGACGCGCTCCTCGACTTCTACCGGGCGGAGCGCGACGCGGTCGCCGAGATCTGCCCGGACAAGCCGGTGACCACGAACTTCATGGTCTCCACCGACCAGTGCGCCATGGACTACGCCCAGTGGGCGGGCGAGGTGGACTTCCTGTCCAACGACCACTACTTCCACGAGGGCCCCCTGCACCTCGACGAGCTGCGCTGCTCGGACTCGCTCATGGGCTCGATGGCCCTCGGCGAACCCTGGTACCTCATGGAGCACTCCACGTCCAACGTGCAGTGGAAGCCCGTCAACGCGCGCAAACGCCACGGCGAGCTCGGCCGCGACGCGCTGGCGCACGTGGCCATGGGCGCCGACGCGATCAACTTCTTCCAGTGGCGCCAGTCGCGCGGGGAAGCGGAGGCCTTCCACTCCGCCATGCTGCCCCACGCCGGCGAGGACACGAAACTGTTTGCCCAGGTGTGCGCGACGGGCGCCACGCTCGCCTCCCTCGGCGGCGTCCAGGGCGGCCGTCGCCGCCCGGCGCGCGCCGCGATCCTCTTCGACGCGAACAGCCAGTGGGCCACGCGCATCCCCACGCTGCCCACCCGCCACCTCGACCACTGGCACGCCGTGCGCGACTGGTACCGCGCCTTCGCCGACACCGGCATGGATGCGGACGTCGTCCCGCTCGCCTACGACTGGTCCGGCTACGACGTCGTCATCCTGCCGGGCGTGCTCATGCTCACCGACGAGGCCGTCGACCGGCTCGACGCGTTCGCCCGCGCCGGCGGCACCGTCGTCGCCGACTACGCCACCGGCCTGGTCGACCGCTCGTTCCACGTCGGCCTCGGCGGCTACCCGGGCGCCGGCGGCGGCAAGCTGCGCGCCATGCTCGGCGTCTCGGGCGAGGAGTTCAACATCGTCGGCGGCATCCCCGGCGAGCCGGACATCATCGAGCTGTCCGACGGCGCCGAGAGCCACCTGTGGCAGACCGTGCTGACGCGCACCGCGCCCGACGCGCGCGTGCTCGCCACCTACGAGGGCCCCGCGGCGGCCTCCTGGGAGCTCGACGGCATGGCGGCGCTCACCGTGCGCGCGCACGGCGACGGCCGCGCCTACTACGTCGGCTGCGACCTGCGCGAGGAGGACCTCGCGCGCCTGGTCGCCCGCGAGTTCGCCGGACAGCTGCCCGTGCACGACCCGCGCGTGGCGCTCGCCGTGCGCGAGGCCGCGGACGGCGACTACGAGTTCCGCTTCAACCGCACCGGCGACGACGTCGAGGTCGACGTCGAGGGCGAGGCCGTCGCCCTGCGCCGCTGCGAGCCGGCCGCGCCGGACGACCCGTCCGCCGGCCCCGCCCGACGCCGGTTCATCCTGCGGCGCAACGGCGCGCTGGTGACCCGCCGCGAAGTCAAGCGCGACAGGTAAAGCAAAGGATGACATCCGCGGACCGCGGGCGCCGGGAGCACGACCGGCGCGCCGCCGGTCACGGCGAGGCGGCCGCTGCGCAGCGGCCGCCTCGCGCATCACAAGGGAGGTGTGCCATGGGGGAACCCGGCAAGCGCGTGACCTTGCGCGACGTGGCGCGCGAGGCGGGCGTGTCGGTCAAGACCGCGTCGAACGTCGTCAACGGCTCCGGCCGCATGACCGATGACACGCGCGACCGCGTCGAGTCGGTCATCGAACGGCTCGGCTACCAGATCAACATCGCCGCGCGCAACCTCAACCGCGACCACACCGGCGTGATCACGCTCGCCGTGCCCACGCTCACGCCGCCGTACCTGGCGGAGCTGGCGAACCGCGTCATCGACGCGGCGCGCCAGGAGGACCGGCTCGTGTACGTCACCACCTACGCCGAGGGCACCGCGCAGGGCATGCGTTACCTGCTCGACCACTTCAACACCACCATCTCCGACGGCATGATCCTCTCGCTGGGCGAGGTCGAACGGTTCACGCTCGACGAACTGCGCGTGCCGTACCCGCTGGTGTGCGTCGGCGCGCGCCACACGGGCAGCGTCGCCGACCATGTCACGCTCGACGACGTCGACGCCGGTTCGCGCGCCGCCGCCTACCTGCTCGACCACGGCACCAAGCGCCTGGCCGTCGTGGGCGCCCGCGGCGACCTTGACGAGGCGGCGCTCGCCAGCGCGCTCGAAGGCAACGCCGAACTGCGTCTGCGCGGCATCCTGGAGGAGTGCGGGCGGCGTGGCATGCCGCTCGACCCGCGGCTCGTGGCGCAGACCGGCGACGACTGGACCATCGGCTCGGGTTTCCGCGCCACGCATCGGCTGCTCGAGGCGGGGGAGCGCTTCGACGGCATCGTCGCGCTCAACGACCAGCTGGCCATCGGTGCCATGACGGCGCTGCGCGCCGCCCAGCTGGACATCCCCGGCGACGTGCAGGTGATCGGTTTCGACGACATCGAAGAGGCCGAATACCTCGCCCAACCGCTGACGACGATGGCGTCGCGCCTCGACTGGATGGCGCCCACCGCCGTCGAGCGCATCCTGGCGCGCATCGAGGACCCCGCCAGCAAGCCCGAGCTCATCACCGCCGACTCCTACGTCATCCCACGCAGCACCACCCGCCCCTGACGGATCCCGACAGTGCCTCTGGGGCCGGGCGCGGCCGGTGAATGCGCCGAAACCGAATTCGGAGAGTCGCCCAGAGGGGGTGATGCCGAGTATCGGCACAACCAGAATGGCGCAATTCCGCCATTCTGGTTGGAGCGATACCGATGGACGCCCCCTCGGGGCGACTCTCCGAATTCGGTCTCGCGCCCAAGGCGTGTTCCCCGCGTGTCGGGCGTCGTTCCGCCGTTTTCGTCGGTCGCCCAATACGAAAATGAACGAACACCTATCGAACAATACCTAACACATGGTATGCTAAAGCTAACAAAAAAGAACATGTGAGGTCGCCGACGAGGGAGCTCCCACATGCCCCGTACGCTACCCGCCCCAGCCGCCGATCAGCACGGCCCGAACGGGAGCGGACGGGGACGGCACCACCACCGAACGAAGGCACCACGATGACCGACTTCACCAACTACGCGCCCGGCCCGTACGCCCGGGAGCACATCCGCATCACCGAGACCACCCTGGCCGACGGCCGCCAGTTCTTCTACCTGGACGACGAGCCCGACTTCGTCGCCGGCAGGAAGACCCGCGAACTGACCGACCCCCGCCAGCTCGCCCAGCGCTTCGACGACCAGCTCAACGCGGCCGGCGAGCGCGTGCCCTACGCCGCGCCGCGCATGCGCCGCGACCCGCTGACCGGTGACTGGATCCCGATGGCCACCGCCCGCATGAACCGCCCGATCACCGCCGGCCCCGGCGCCACCGCCAAGGGCAACCCCCTGGCCGCGCGCAAGCCCGGCGACCCCTACCAGGACGGCGAGGTGCCGGACACCGACTACGACGTCGTCGTCTTCGAGAACCGCTTCCCGAGCATGGTGCAGGTGCCCGGCGTGCCCAACGACGTCGAGCACGTCGACGGCAACCCGCTGTGGCTCGAGCGTCCCGCCAACGGCCGCTGCGAGGTCATCTGCTTCGACCCGGACGAGAACGGCCTGCCCGCCGACCTGCCGGTCGAGCGCCTGCGCACGGTCGTGGAGGCCTGGGCCTTCCGCACCGCCGAGCTGAGCACCATCGACGGCATCGAGCAGATCTACCCCTTCGAGAACCACGGCGCCGAGATCGGCGTCTCGCTGGCCCACCCGCACGGCCAGGTGTACGCGTACCCGTTCATCGCGCCGCGCATGCGCGCCGAGCTCGAGCACACCGAGGCCTACTGGCAGTCCACCGGCCGCAACCTCCTGCGCGACATCCTCGACGGCGAGCTCGCCGCCAAGGAACGCGTCGTCATGGAGAACGCCAGCTGGGTCGCCTACGTGCCCGCCGCCGCGCGCTGGCCCCTCGAGGTGCACATCCAGCCGAGGCGCGACGTGCTGACCATCCCCGAGCTCGACGACCAGGAGCGCTGGGACCTCGCGCAGATGTACTCGACGCTGCTCAAGCGCGGCAACGCGTTCTTCGACAAGGGCGACGGCAAGGGCATGGACCTGCCGTACATCGCCGCCTGGCACCAGGCGCCCGTGCACGACTCGCGCCGCGACCACTACCGCCTCAACCTGCAGTTCTTCTCCTTCCGCCGCGCCGCCAACAAGATCAAGTACCTGGCCGGCAGCGAATCCGGCATGGCCGCCTGGGTCTCCGACACCACGCCCGAGCTCATCGCCCAGCGCTTCCACGAGCTCGGCCCCGTGGACATCGCCTGACCCGTCCGCCTACACTTATCCATGAACCGGGGCGCGCCAACGGCGGCGCGCCCCACCACCACAAAGGACCAACCATGACTTCCGTCGAATTCATCGCACCCCTGACCGACGAGCAGGGCGCCGCGCAGGCGAGCGCCCTCTACGAACGCACCTACGGCAGCAAGCCGGACGGCGTGTGGGCCGCGCCTGGCCGCGTCAACCTCATCGGCGAGCACACCGACTACAACGGCGGCCTGTGCCTGCCCATCGCCCTGCCGCACCGCACCTACATCGCCCTGTCCGCGCACGCCGACGGCGACACCGGGACCGCCGTCGTCTCCGACGTCGCCCCCGATAGCGTCGCGCGCGCCGACCTCGACGGCCTCGAGGCCGGCGGCGTCGACGGCTGGGCCGCGTACCCGGTCGGCGTCGCCTGGGCGCTGCGCAACGCCGGCTTCACGCAGGTTGACGGCTTCGACGCCGCCTTCGCCTCCTGCGTGCCGCTCGGCTCCGGCCTGAGCTCCTCGGCCGCCATGACCTGCTCGACCGCGCTCGCGCTCGACGACGTGCACGACCTCGGCCACGGCGCCACCGGCGAGGGCAGGCTCACGCTCATCGACGCCGCCATCGCCGCCGAGAACGACATGGCCGGCGCCTCCACCGGCGGCCTCGACCAGAACGCCTCCATGCGCTGTACCACCGGCCACGCCATCCGCCTCGACTGCGCGCCCGGCCTGTCCGCCGAGGAATCCGTCTCCCAGGTGCCCTTCGACCTGACCCAGTACGGCCTCGAGCTGCTCGTCCTAGACACGCGCGCCCCGCACCAGCTCAACGACGGCCAGTACGCCGAGCGCCGCGCCACCTGCGAGCGGGCCGCCGAACTGCTCGGCGCGCCCAACCTGCGCGTCGTCGCCGACGAGGTGTCCGCCGCCGACGACCCGGCGGGCGCGCTCGCCGACGTCCTGGCCAAGCTGCCCGACGAGACCATGAGGAAGCGCGTGCGCCACGTCGTCACCGAGATCGGCCGCGTCGACCAGTTCATCGACGCCTTCGGCCGCGGCGATATCCAGCAGGCCGGCGCGCTGTTCAACGCCTCCCACGACTCGCTGCGCGACGACTACGAGGTCACCATCCCCGAGCTCGACACCGCCGTCGACGTCGCGCGCGCCGAGGGCGCGTACGGCGCGCGCATGACCGGCGGCGGCTTCGGCGGCTCGATCATCGCGCTCGTC
>JAXJQE010000139.1:0-27205 GCA_036311305.1 Bifidobacterium sp. | reverse complement strand
TGGCCGTCGGCGCCGACGGCCGCATCGAACGCCTGACCAACCGCGCCGGCGGCATCGAGGGCGGCATGTCCAACGGCCAGCCGATCCGCGTGCGCGCCGCCATAAAGCCCATCCCGTCCATTCCGCGCGCGCTGCGCACCGTGGACACCGCCACCGGCGAGGCCGCCACGGCCATCAACCAGCGTTCCGACAGCACCGCGGTGCCCGCGGCCGCCGTCGTCGCCGAGGCGATGGTCAGGCTCACGCTCGCCCAGTACCTGCTGGAGAAGTTCGGTGGCGACAGCGTGGCCGAGACGCGCGGCAACATCGAACGGTACCTGGCCGGCTGGCCGGAGCACATGCGCTGACATGGCACGGCACAGGAGGACCAGGCCGGCGGCCGTGATCGTCGGCATGATGGGCGCGGGCAAGACGCGCCTGGGCAGGGAGATGGCCCAGATGACCGGTCTGGCGTTCAAGGACGCCGACCACGAGATCGAACGGCGCATCGGCATGCCCATCCCACGCTACTTCAGCGAGTACGGCGAACCCGCGTTCCGCGAGGTGGAGCGCGACATCGTGCACGAGACGCTGCGCTCGTTCCCCGGTGTGTTCGCGCTCGGCGGCGGCGCGCCCATGACGCCCGCGGTGCAGGAGGACCTGCGCCGCTACACGCAGGGCGGCGGCCGCGTCATCTACCTGCTCGCCGACCCCGACGAGGCGATGGAGCGCGCGCGCCGCGGCGGCGGACGGCCCATGCTCGACGGCGACGCCGACGAACGCTGGCGCACGCTGTTCGCCCAGCGCGACCCCACGTACCGCACCGTATCCAACGTCATCGTCCGCACCAAGGGCATGACACCGAAGATGGCAGCAAGGAAGATGATCGACATGACCCAGGAAGGCATCGTCCACGTCGACGGCGCGGGCATCGAACCCTACGACGTGCGCATCGGCGAGGGCGCCCTGCAGCACCTGCCCGACGTGCTGGGGGAGGAGCCCGTACGCGTCGCGCTCATCCACACGCAGTCCGTGCAGCGCCACTCCGACCGCGCGCGCACCATCCTGCGCAAGGCCGGCTACCAGGTGCACGACATCACCATCCCGGACGCCGAGATGGGCAAGACCATCCAGGTCGCCAACGGCATCTGGGAGCGCCTGGGCAACGAGGGCTTCACCCGCTCCGACGCGATCGTGGGCCTCGGCGGGGGCGCCTGCACCGACCTGGCTGGCTTCGTGGCCGCCACCTGGATGCGCGGCATCCGCTACGTGAACTGCCCCACGTCGCTGCTGGCCATGGTCGACGCCTCCACCGGCGGCAAGACCGGCATCAACACCCCGCAGGGCAAGAACCTCGTCGGCTCCTTCTACACGCCCGCAGGCGTCCTCGCCGACCTCAAGACCCTCACCAGCCTGCCCAACGACATCTTCATCGAGGGCTTGGGCGAGGTCGCCAAGTCCGGCTTCATCTCGGACCCGCGCATCCTGCGCATCTTCGAGGAGCATGCCGACGAGCTGCGCGCCTTCGACGGCGCCACCTTCCTCGGCTCGCCCCTCAAGCCCGTGGTCGCCGAGCTCATCGAACGCACCGTGCGCGTCAAGGCGAAGCACGTGTCCGCCGACCTCAAGGAGAAGGGCCTGCGCGAGTTCCTCAACTACGGGCACACCTTCGGGCACGCCATCGAGCAGATGGAGCACTTCCGCTGGCGGCACGGCAATGCCGTCGCCGTCGGCATGGTGTTCGCCGCCGAGCTCGCCGCACGGACCGGGCATATCGACCGCGGGCTCGTCGACTACCACCGCGAGCTGCTCGGCTCGCTCGGGCTGCCCACCAGCTGGGCCAACGGCTCCTACGAGGAGGCGCTCGCGCTCATGCACCGCGACAAGAAGGCGCGCGGCAACACGCTGCGCTTCGTGGTGCTCGACTCCATCGGGCACCCCACGCACCTCGACGGCCCCGACGAGGCGGACGTGCGCGCCGCCTTCGAGGCGGTGCGCGCCTAGCGGTACAGCTGACGGCAAAACACGCGCCGTCGCTATCATGGGCAGCAGCAGCCCGGCACGCCGTTGCCGGCGGTTAGGAGTGAACATGCAGAAAGTCATCGTGGTCAACGGGCCGAACCTGGGCCGGCTCGGCGTGCGCCAGCCGGACGTGTACGGCGAGCAGGACATCCAGCAGCTCAAGCGCCTGTGCGCGCAGTGGGGGATCGAGTTCGGGCTGGACGTGGAGGTGCGCCAGACCGACGACGAGGCCGAGATGGTCCAGTGGATGCATGAGGCCGCCGACCAGCAGGAGGCCGTGGTGATGAACCCCGCCGCCTTCACCCATTACTCCTACGCCCTGTCCGACGCCGCGCACATGGTGCTCGATGCGGACATGCCGCTCATGGAGGTGCACATCTCCAACCCTGCCGCCCGCGACGAGTTCCGCAAGCGCTCCGTGATCAGCCCCGTGGCCACCGGCACGATCACCGGCCTGGGCTTCCTCGGCTACAAGCTCGCGCTCGAGGCCATCGCCGAGCTCACCAAGGAGTCCTGAGCCGCCGTCGGTCCTGTCCGGGTAACAGGGGCCGTCCGACACACCGGAAGGGGTGTGTGCCGGACGGCCCCTTTTCCATTGCGTTTCTAGGACGTTCTGTCAGAAATGAAGGGAACATTTCGTGAAGATTTGGTGAAGGGGAGTTATAGAATAGTCCTGATTCTATGCAAACGTATGCATCCTCGTTGATGAGGGACCGTGGAATCCGTGCGCGTCGCGCACGACGGCATTGCATACCTTGGCAAAACGCGAGGGTGACGGAGGGAAGCGCCGAGCGAGGCCCGCTGCCGCCCGAGCACAGGGAACTATAGGGAATAGAGAAACGGAACATACATGGTGAACACGCATCTGCGTACAGCCATGCGCCGCACCACAGGCATGGCCATCGCCCTGGCGATGGGATGCTCCGGCGCATTGCTCGCCTTGCCGTCCACGGCAAACGCCGCCCCGGCCGATACCGGCAGCACCGCACTGCCCGCGGCCACGGACGTGCAGGTGATCGCCTTCCAGCAGACCTGGAACTCGATCGCCAGGGAATGCACCAGCACGTACGGGCCCGAGGGCGTCAAGTACGTCGAGGTCTCGCCGCCGCAGGAGTCCATCCAGGGCACCCAGTGGTGGACGAGCTACCAGCCCGTCAGCTACAAGCTCGACTCCAAGCTCGGCACCGAGGCCGAGTTCAAGAACATGGTCACGACCTGCTCCGCCGCCGGCGTGGGCATCATCGCGGACGTCGTGCTCAACCAGACCACCGGCTCGGACGTCGCCGACTCCTGGCAGACCGGCACCGCCGATACCAAGTACAACGGCGAGACCGGCGACTACCCGGGCTTCACCGGCGAGAGCGACCAGTACCCGCAGGGCGTCACCAAGGCCGACTTCCACGACTACGAGAACGGCAAGAGCATCTCCGACTACACCAACCAGACCGAGGTGCAGGAGGGCCGCCTGAGCTCGATGTGGGACTTCAACACCTCCGAGGCCAAGGTGCAGGACATCCAGTCCGACTACCTGGTCAAGCTGTGGGACATGGGCGTGCGCGCCTTCCGCATGGACGCCATCAAGCACATCAACAAGGATGACGTCAAGGGCATCAAGGACGCCATGGTCAAGAAGCTCAACGCCAAGGGGCAGTCCGTCACCTCTGACGACATCTACTGGATCCAGGAGGTCATCGGCAACTCCAGCGAGGCGGCCGGCATCCAGCCATACAACTACTTCGGCACGGGCACCGTCACCCAGTTCGACTACAAGTCCGACCTCAATGCCAAGTTCAAGGGCAACATCGCCGGGCTCAAGGACCTGTCCACCCGCATCGGCGACACGTCCTCCAACAAGCTGGCCGTGCCCTCCGACAAGGCCAACGTGTTCGTGACCAACTGGGACACCGAGCGCAGCGACGGCGCCATCACGTACAAGGACGGCTCCATGTACTCGCTGGCCAACGCGTTCATGCTGTCCTACGACTACGGCACACCGCGCCTGCTGTCCGACTACCAGTTCGACAACAGCGACGACGGCGCCCCCGGCGCCACCGCGACCTCCGTGCCTGACGTCGACTTCGACACGGCGTGCGCCACCAAGGCGAGCAAGTCGGGCGACTGGAACTGCGAGCAGCGCTGGACCACCACCCGCGGCATGATCGCCTTCCACAACTACGTGTCCGGCACCACCGTCGGCGACTGGCAGGACGACGGCGCCAATAACATCGCCTTCTCGCGCGGTGACAAGGGCTTCGTCGCCATCAACAACTCCTCCGAGGACAAGACGGCCGAGTACACGACCTCCATGCCCGACGGCGAGTACTGCAACGTGTACGTGGTGGGCGACTGCTCGCAGACCGTGACCGTCTCCGGTGGCAAGGCCAAGGTGACGGTGCCCGCCATGGACGCCGTTGCCATCTACGCCGGCGCCACCAAGACGACGCACCCGACCGCGGCCGCCGCCGTGGACCCGAGCACCCCGGACGTCGTGGTGCCCGACAGCACCGTCAAGCCCGACGACACCACCCTCACCGTCTACTACAAGAACGACGGCTGGGACAAGGCCTACATCCACTACGGCATCGGCGGCGACTGGAGCTCGCCCGACGTCGAGATGAAGAAGGACGCCCAGGGCTACTACACGGCCACCGTGGACACCCAGGGCAAGAAGTTCGAGATGGTCTTCACCGACGGGGGCAGCAACTGGGACAACCCCTCCGGCGGCGGCAACTACACGCCCGCCACGGGCGTGACCCAGGTGGGCGTCTCGGACCACAGGATGACCGTCGGCAACCCCGAGGCCATCGGCGCGCAGACGCGCCTGGTGGTGCACTACAAGGCCGCCGCCGACGACCCGGGACGCGGCGTGTACTTCTGGGGCACCGACAAGAACGGCAACGACCTGGCCGGCGTCAACCATGACTTCACCGGCACCGACTGCTACGGCAAGGTCGGCGAGTACACCATCGACGGCTCCTTCGACAAGCTCGGCGTGATCATCACCACCAAGGACTGGAACAAGTACGGCCAGAACGACCGCACCGCCACCGTCGCCAAGGACGGCACCGCCGAGATCTGGGTGGACGGCACCAGCTCCGACCCGGAGCAGACGCTGACCAGCGCGCCGGCCGGTTACGCCTGCAAAGCCGACAAGGTCGAGCTGACCATCCATTACATGCGCACGGACGGCCTGTACTACAACGCGGCCGACACGGCCACCAAGGTGCCCCAGTGGGACATCTGGACGTGGAACTCCAACACCAACGGCTTCGCCGCGAAGTTCACGACGCATGACGACTGGGGCGAGATTGCCAAGGCCAGCTTCGCCAACTACACTTACCAAGCCAGTGACGGCGTGTCCGACTTCGGCATGCTGCGCCGCTACGGCGCGGACCAGTGGGCGAAGAAGGACGGCGGCGACGGCGACATCAAGATGACCGCCAGCGCCTTGGTGTTCGATGCGGCCGACAAGACCGCGAAGGGAGAGATCTGGATGGTCCAGGACGACGCAACGGTGTACACCGCCCGCCCGGCGCTGGGCGCCAGCATCGTCTCCGCCGAGATCGCGGCGACCAACACCGTCTCCGCCAAGCTCTCCAAGAACGCCGACGAGTCCACCGTCAAGTCGGAGGCCAAGCTCACCGACGCCAAGGGCGATACGGTGGCCATCACCGACGCCAAGGTCGACGGCAACACGGTGACCCTCACCACCGGCAAGGAGCTCGACGTCACCGCCAAGTACACCCTCGAGATCGGTGACTTCGGCTCCGCCGACGTCGTCGCCGGCGCCGTGGTGCGCACGGACGCCTTCGACAAGGAGTACGCGTACGACGGCGACGACCTGGGCGCCACCTACGGCGAGGACGGCTCCACCTTCAAGGTGTGGGTGCCGACCGCGCAGGACGTCAAGCTCGTCACCTACCAGGACGACTCCGAGGACGCCAAGGAGGCCGGCACCGTGGCCATGGAGCGCGGCGACAAGGGCGTGTGGAGCGTGACCACCAAGGTCGCCGACGGCACCGCCTACTGCTACCGCCTCACCTTCGCCGACGGCACCGTGAACACCACCGCCGACCCGTACGCCAAGGCGGCCGTGGTCAACGGCAAGCGTTCCGTGGTCCTCTCCAAGTCGAAGACGGACGTGGCCGGCTCCAAGCGCATGGCGCCGTTCTCCTCGGCGGCCGACGCCGTCATCGCCGAGACCCACATCCGCGACTTCACCAAGAGCGCGACCTCGGGCGTGGACGCCGACAAGCGCGGCAAGTACCTCGGCATGGTCGAGACCGGCACGACCAACAAGGCCGGCAAGGCCACGGGCATCGACTACCTCAAGCAGCTGGGCATCACCCACGTGCAGATCCAGCCGATGTTCGACTACGCCAGCGTGGACGAGACCAAGGCGCTCGACGACTCCAACTACAACTGGGGATACGACCCGGAGAACTACAACGTCCCCGAGGGCTCCTACTCGTCCGACGCCTCCAACCCCTCCACCCGCATCGTGGAGGCCAAGGAGATGATCGACGGGCTGCATGACAACGGCATCCGCGTCGTCATGGACGTCGTCTACAACCACGTGGCCGACGCCTCGACCAACCCCTTCAACCAGACGGTGCCGGGATACTACTTCCGCTACCAGAACGGCTCGCTGGTCAACAACTCCGGCTGCGGCAACGACACCGCCTCCGAGCGCGCCATGATGCGCAAGTACATCGTGGACTCCGTGACCTACTGGGCCAAGGAGTACAAGGTGGACGGCTTCCGTTTCGACCTCATGGGCCTGCACGACCTGGAGACGATGAAGGAGGTGCGCGCCGCGCTCGACAAGATCGACCCGTCGATCCTGATCGTGGGCGAGGGCTGGGACATGAACACCACGATGGACAAATCCGAGATGGCCATCCAGCCCAACGGCTACGAGCTGAACACCGCCAAGTCCACGGTGTCGTTCTTCAACGACTCGATCCGTGACGGCCTCAAGGGCTCGGTGTTCTCCGACACCGACCAGGGCTTCGTCAACGGCAAGACCGGCCTGGAGCAGCGCATCGTCAACAACATGCTCGGCTGCCAGAACAACCTGGATGCCACCGTGAAGGGCGCCGACGGCAAGGAGACGCTCAACCCGGCCAGCTGCAACAACGGCAATGCCCTGGTCAAGTACGCGCAGGCGTCCCAGTCCGTCAACTACGTGGAGATCCACGACAACCTCACGCTCAACGACAAGCTGGAGAAGTCGCTCTTCGTGGATTCGAACGGCAAGGCGCTGACCACCGACATGACCGACGAGCAGAAGAAGGCCGAGATCGTCGAGGCCGCCAAGCTCGCCGACACGTCGGTCTTCCTGGCCAACGGCATCGCCGAGTTCCAGCTCGGCCAGGAGTTCCTGCGCACCAAGGGCGGCAACGGCAACAGCTACAACGCCGGCGATACCGTCAACGCCCTCGACTGGGACCGCCAGGACGATGCCGACTACGGCTCCAGCGTGCAGTACGTGCGCCAACTCATCGCCCTGCGCAAGGCCACCGCCGCGTTCCGCGCGTCCGACTACAAGACGATTGACGCCAACGCCAAGGTCATCCAGGCCAAGGACGGCGTCGTCGCCTACCGCACCGCCGACAAGGACGGCACCTATGTCGTGGTCCTCAACGCCAACGGCAAGGCGATCGACCTGTCGGGCGTCGACCCGCAGACCTACGAGGTGCTGCTGGACAGCTCCGCCTCCACCACCCAGGCCGCCGCCAACACCGGCGTCGCGCTGCTCGGCGACACGGCCACCGTGCGCGCCGCGGTCGACACCACCGGCGCGAAGGTGAGCGCCGCCACCGACACGACGGACGCCAAGCGCACAGTGACCGTCGCCAAGGGCGGCACCCTCAAGGTCCCCGCCCGCACCGCCATGGTGCTCGGCATCAAGTCCGCCTCCGCCAGCGGCGACACCGGCAACACCGGTGCCAAGGGCGACAAGGGTGACACCGGCGCGGCCGGAGCCAACGGCACGAACGGTGCCAATGGTGCCGCCGGCGCGAAGGGTGACACCGGCGCCACCGGTGCCGCCGGCGCCAATGGCGCCAACGGTGCGGCCGGCTCCGTCGCCACGGTGAACCGGGTGGCCTCCACCGGCTCCTCGATCGCCATGGTCGTGGTGGCCGCCGCCGTCCTCGTGCTGGGCGCCGTGGTCCTGCTCGTCGCGCGCCGCGAACGCGATCGCGACTGACCTGAACGACGCCGGATATCGTCCGGCCGAGTGACCAGGGGAGGATGTCCTTCGGGGCATCCTCCCCTCTTCATTGCTGCGGAGGAATGGTGCAGGGGCGTGACGCGATGTCCGCCATGTGATAGAGTGGAACGGTTGGGATCGATGACGATGACACACGGGAGGAATGGGCACATGGCATGGCAGCGCGGGCATGGCAATGCAGGCAACGGCAAGGGACGGCGGGGCACTGTGCGCGCGCTCGCGGCATGCGCGTCGCTCGCGCTCCTGGCACTGCCGGCGCTCGCCGGATGCGGCGCCAAGGAGACAGGATCGACGAGCCTGCCGAAGAAGACGGACGTGGAGGTCATCGCCTTCCAGCAGCCGTGGAACTCCATCGCCAAGGAATGCACGGAGACCTACGGGCCCGAGGGCGTGGCGTACGTCGAGGTCTCGCCGCCCCAGGAGACCATCCAGGGCACGCAGTGGTGGACGAGCTACCAGCCGGTGAGCTACAAGCTCGACTCCAAGCTCGGCACGCAGGCGGAGTTCAAGAACATGGTGGAGACGTGCCGGGCCGCTGGCGTGGACATCATTGCCGACGTCGTGCTCAACCAGACCACCGGAGCCAACGACAAGGGCGAGCAGACCGGCGTGGCCGGCACGAAGTACAACGCGACCACCGGCGACTACCCGGGCTTCACCGGCAACAAGGACCAGTACCCGCAGGGCGTCACCAAGGACGACTTCCACGACTACGACAACGGCGCGTCCATCACCGGCTACCTCAACCAGACCGAGGTGCAGGAGGGACGCCTGGAGGGCATGTGGGACTTCGACTCGTCCTCGGACAAGGTGCGCGACATCCAGTCCGACTACATCGCCAAGCTCTACGAGATGGGCGTGCGCGGCTTCCGCATGGACGCGGTCAAGCACATCAGCGCCGACGACATCAAGGCCATCAAGGAGAAGGCCGCCGCGAAGATCGGCATCCCCGCCAAGGACCTGTACTGGGTGCAGGAGGTCATCGGCAACGCCATGGAGGCGTCCGGCATCCAGCCGTCCAACTACTTCGACACCGGCACCGTCACGCAGTTCGCGTACGTGACCAACATGGCCTCCGCGTTCAAGGGCACCGCCAACAACCTGTCCGACCTGGCCGAGCGCCTGGGCGACACCAAGACCAACAAGTTCGCCATCCCCAGCCAGCTGGCCAACGTGTTCGTCACGAACTGGGACACCGCGCGCAACGGCACCGCGCTGACCTACAAGGACGGCGCCAAGTACACGCTGGCCAACGCGTTCATGCTCGCCTACGACTACGGCACGCCGCGGCTCATCTCCGACTACAAGTTCACGGACAGCGACGCCGGCGCGCCCGGCGCGACCGCGACCTCGGTGCCCGAGGCCGACTTCGACAAGGAGTGCTCGACCACCGACAGCCAGTGGAACTGCCAGCAGCGCTGGACGCCGATCCGCGGCATGATCGCCTTCCACAACTACGTCAACGGCACCAAGGTCACCGACTGGCAGGAGAAGGACGACTCGGACGTCATCGCGTTCTCCCGCGGCGACAAGGGCTTCATCGCCATCAACAACTCGTCCGACGACCTCAAGGACGCCGAGTTCACCACCGACATGCCCGACGGCGAGTACTGCGACGTGTACGCCGTGCAGGACTGCTCGAGGACCGTCAAGGTCAAGGACGGCAAGGTGACCACCGACGTGGGCGCCGAGTCCGCCGTGGCCATCTACGCCGGCGCCACGAAGGCCGTGCACCCGGACGCCAAGGAGGCCGTCGATCCCAGCACGCCGAAGGAGTGAGGGGGAGCGGTCCGCGCGACTCGCGGGGCCCGTCCGCCCAGTGGCCGGACGGGCCCCGATGTCACCGGCAAGCGTTACCATGAAGACCCATGGCTAGAAGACAACATGGCAATGCCCAAGAACACGTGACCAAGCATATTTTCGTTACCGGCGGCGTCGTCTCGTCCCTTGGCAAGGGACTCACCGCCTCCTCGCTCGGCCGCCTCCTGCGCAGCCGTGGTCTGAGGGTCCTCCAGCAGAAGCTCGACCCCTACATCAATGTCGATCCGGGCACAATGAACCCGTTCCAGCACGGCGAGGTGTACGTCACCGAGGACGGCGCCGAGACCGACCTCGACATCGGCCACTACGAGCGCTTCCTCGACGTCTTCCTCTCCCAGAAGGCCAACGTCACCACCGGCCAGATCTACCAGGAGGTCCTGCGCAAGGAGCGCGCGGGCGAGTACCTCGGCCAGTGCGTGCAGGTCATCCCGCACATCACCAACGAGATCAAGTCGCGCATGCGCGCCCAGGCGTCCGACGACGTCGACGTGATCATCACCGAGATCGGCGGCACCGTCGGCGACATCGAGTCGCAGCCCTTCATGGAGGCCGCGCGCGAGGTGCGACGCGAGCTGGGCCCGGAGAACTGTATGTTCATCCATGTCTCCCTCGTGCCCTACATCTCTGCCGCCCACGAGCTCAAGACCAAGCCGACCCAGCATTCCGTCATGATGCTGCGCCAGCTGGGCATCACCCCGGACGCGCTCGTGCTGCGCTCGGACCGCCCGCTCAACCAGTCCATCAAGGACAAGATTTCCCTGATGTGCGACGTGGACGCCGAGGGCGTCGTCAACTGCGTGGACGCGGACTCCATCTACGACGTGCCGAAGATCCTCTTCGACGAGGGCCTGGACGCCTACGTCATCCGCGAGCTCGGCCTGCCGTTCCACGACGTCGACTGGGACGAGTGGGACGACCTGCTCGAGCGCGTGCACCACCCCAAGCACGAGGTGAACGTCGCCATCGTCGGCAAGTACATCGACCTGCCCGACGCGTACCTGTCCGTGACCGAGGCCATCAAGGCCGGCGGCTTCGCCAACTGGGCGAAGGTCAACGTCAAGTGGGTCGCGGCCGACCTGTGCGAAACCGAGGAGGGCGCGGCCGCCGCGCTCGACCAGGTCGACGGCATCGTCATCCCCGGCGGCTTCGGCATCCGCGGCATCGAAGGCAAGATCGGCGCGCTGCGCTACGCCCGCGAGCGCAAGCTGCCGGTGCTGGGCCTGTGCCTGGGCCTGCAGTCCATGGTCATCGAGTACTCCCGCGACGTGCTGGGCATCGAGGACGCCGGCTCCACCGAGTTCGACCCGGATTGCAAGGACCCAGTCATCGCCACGATGGAGGAGCAGAAGGACATCGTCGCCGGCAAGGGCGACATGGGCCACACCATGCGCCTGGGCTCCTACCCGGCGGACCTGCTCGAGGGTTCGCTCGTGGCCGAGCTGTACGGCACGACGCACGTCACCGAGCGCCACCGCCACCGCTACGAGGTCAACGTCGCCTACAAGGACCGCCTGCGCGAGGGCGGCCTGGTGATCTCCGGCCAGAGCCCGGACGGCGAGCTCACCGAGTTCGTGGAGCTGCCGCGCGACGTGCACCCGTTCTACGTGGCCACCCAAGCGCACCCGGAGTTCAAGTCCCGCCCGACCAAGCCGCACCCGCTGTTCGCCGGCCTCGTCAAGGCGTCGCTGGAGCACCAGGCGGCGCGCTGAGCGCTTGTGAATCTTTCGTAACCCCACGGCCGTGAGCATCGACATGTTCACGGCCGTGGTGCATAATGAGCCTTGGACAAAACGAATCATTTTTTTGAGACACCAAGGATTGTGCATGACTTCTCCTGCGAACGGGAACAACGGCTTCACCCCGAACAACGGGGCCGTGCCGCCGCCTCCGGCGCCGCCTGCGCCCGGCGAGACGACGCAGGTGTTCACCACCATGGACGACTTCGTGGATACCGAGGCCCCCGACACCGCCGCCACGTCCACCGTGGCCGGCCCGCCGCTCAACGCGCACGCCAAGCCGCGCCGCCGTGCGTGGCCGTGGGTGCTGTTGGCGATCGTGCTGCTGGTGGCCGCCGCGTGCGCCGGCACCTGGATGTTCTTCCAGAACCGCGCGCTGCCCGGCACCACGCTGTGGGGCCATGACATGACCGGCAAGACGGCCCAGCAGGTCGAGGTGATCGTGGACACCCAGGTCGCCGACACCCGCGTGCCCGTCTCCTACAACGGCAAGACCGCCGAGGTCAGCGCCGCCGACCTGGGCGTGAGCGTCGACTCCGCCAAGGTCGCCGAGCAGGTGCTCGACTCCAAGCGTGACGACAACATCTTCGAGCGCTACATGCCGTGGGTGCGCAACAACGTGGACCCGGCGGTGAAGGTGGACGCCGACCCGACCGCGCTCGACCAGCACCTGGGCACCAACAGCGACAAGCCCGTGGACGCCTCGCTGGTCGTCTCCGAGGACGGCAAGACCGTCGAGGTGCAGCCGGCCGCCGTCGGCTCCGGCGCCGACCCGACCGCCAGCGCCCAGGAGGCCGTGGCCACCATCAAGGGCCTCGGCGACCACAAGGCCAAGACCGTGGAGGTCACGCTCAAGGAGATCCAGCCGACCGTGACGGACACCGTCGCCAACGTGGCGAAGACCACCGTCAACAACCTGCTGGCCAAGGGCGTCAACCTGACCGTCGACGGCCACAAGATCGCCTCCTACAGCGCGGACGACCTGCTCGAGGCCGCGCGCATCGAGCCGGGCACCACCGCCACCCTCGCCAGCGGCGAGGCGCGCAACGGCGTGGTCGTCTTCAGCGCCGAGAAGCTGCAGGACGCCTTCGACAAGGACATCAAGCCCACCCTCAAGTCCACCCCGGAGACCCGCGAGGTCATCGTGGACAAGAACGACAACGTTACCGAGGTCGTCAAGGAGGGCCACGACGGCGTCACCCTGGACGACGGCGCGGACGCGAAGGTCGGCGAGGAGACCGTCGCGGCGCTGGCCGACGGCACCAACACCGTCAAGCTCGCCGGCACCGTCAAGCAGATGGAGACCAAGAAGACCCAGAAGTACGTCATCGTCGACCTGTCCGACCACAAGGCGTACGTCTACCAGGACGGCAAGAAGATCAAGGAGATGCACATCACCGCGGGCCAGGGCAACGACTACGAGACCGGCAAGTGCGGCGGCGACCTGTGCACCCCGACGGGCGACTTCAACGTGTGGCTGAAGTACCCCAGCCAGAACATGTCCGGCACGCTGACCCTGTCCAACGGCGAGAAGGAGACCTGGGACGTCAAGGACGTCGGCTACGTCAACTACTTCTCCAAGAGCGGCTGCGTCATGCACCGCATCGCCACCTCGAGCCCGATGACCGACGCCGAGATCGCCGAGATGGGACGCAACACCTCCCACGGCTGCATCGGCCTGGGCTGGGACGTGGCCGAGTGGTTCTACGACTGGTGCGGCATGGGCACGAGCGTGCACGTCCAGGCGTGAGCCCGTCCCGAACCGTTCGAAGGCTTCCGTGACCTGCGTCACGGAAGCCTTTCCTTTTGGCGCACGACGCTGGCGTGTTCATACCCGTTCTGCTATGTTGTCGCGTGGAAACCCAACAGTGGACAGGAGGCGTCAATTGGCGGATACTTCCCCCAATGCCGCGTCTGACGTGGAGATGAGCCAGTATGTGGCCGACCGTGCCCGCGTCAACGAGGAGAAGATAAGACAGGACGACGAGATCATCGAGCAGTTCGGTGAGTACTCCTACGGCTGGCACGATTCCGACGCCGCCGGCGAGGCCGCGAAGAAGGGCATCGACGAGAACGTCGTGCGCGAGATCTCCGCGGACAAGGGCGAGCCGGAGTGGATGCTCGACATGCGCCTGCGCGGCTACAAGGCCTTCGTGGAGAGCCCCATGCCCAAGTGGGGCGTCGACCTGTCCGGATTCCACGCCCAGGACTTCAAGTACTACGTCAAGCCCGTCGGCAAGCAGGCCGCCACCTGGGAGGACCTGCCCGACGACATCCGCACCACCTACGACCGCCTGGGCATCCCCGAGGCCGAGAAGAGCCGTCTCGTCTCCGGCGTCGCCGCCCAGTACGAGTCCGAGGTCATCTACAACTCCATCCAGGAGGACCTCGCCAGGCAGGGCGTCATCTTCGTGGACACCGACACCGCGGTGCGCGAGTACCCGGACCTGGTGCGCAAGTACTTCGGCACCGTTGTGCCGCCGGAGGACAACAAGTTCGGCGCCCTGAACACCGCGGCGTGGTCCGGCGGCTCCTTCGTGTACGTGCCCAAGGGCGTGCACGTGGACATCCCGCTGCAGGCCTACTTCCGCATCAACACCCCGAACATGGGCCAGTTCGAGCGCACGCTGATCATCGCCGATGAGGGCTCCTACGTGCACTACGTCGAGGGCTGCACCGCGCCGATCTACTCGACCGACTCGCTGCACGCCGCCATCGTCGAGATCATCGTCGAGAAGAACGCGCGCGTGCGCTACACCACCGTGCAGAACTGGTCAAACAACGTGTACAACCTGGTCACCCAGCGTGCCTATGTGCGCGAGGGCGGCACCATGGAATGGGTCGACGGCAACATCGGCTCCAAGGCCACGATGAAGTACCCGGCGTGCATCCTCGCCGAGCCGTACGCCAACGCGAGCACCATGTCCCTGGGCTTCGCCGGCGCCGGCCAGTACCAGGACACGGGCGCCAAGATGATCCACCTGGCCCCGCACACCAGCTCCACCATCGTCGCCAAGTCCATCTCCCGCGGCGGCGGACGCTCCGCGTACCGCGGCCTGGTCAAGATCGTCGACGGCGCCGAGGGCGCCAGTTCGAACGTCGTGTGCGACGCGCTGCTCGTCGACGACTTCTCGCGCTCCGACACGTACCCGCACGTCGACGTGCGCGAGGACGACGTGTCCATGGCGCACGAGGCGACCGTCTCCAAGGTCTCCGAGGACCAGCTGTTCTACCTGATGAGCCGCGGCATCGAGGAGAAGGAGGCCATGGCCATGATCGTGCGAGGCTTCGTCGAGCCGATCAGCCGCGAGCTGCCCATGGAATACGCGCTCGAGCTCAACCGGCTCGTGGAACTGCAGATGGAAGGATCGGTGGGCTGAGATGAGCGAACCCAAGGAAATCAACATCCCCGTCGCGGACCCCAACGATCCGTACGCCGTGCCCGCGGCCATGCCGTCGAGCGCGGACACCAACCCGCGCTCCTTCGACCCGGCCGACTTCGCGCGCCCCACGCGCAAGCAGGACGACTTCCGCTTCACGCCCGTCGAGCGCCTCGAGGAGTTCCTCGACGTGTTCGAGCCGAGCAACGCCACCGAGGTGACGGTCACGATGATCGACGGCACGCCGGTCGACCCGGCCGTCGTCGCCGTGCGCGAGGCGACGGTGGGGCAGGAGCCCACCGGCACCGTCGGGCTGCCGACGGACCGCATCGAGGCCGTCGAATGGGCGAGCGCGACGCGCGCCTTCGTCGTCGAGCTCAAGTCGGAGCCCTCCCAGCCGGTGCTCGTCAAGGTGCACGGCACCGGCGACGCCCTCGACGCGCTGCACCTCGTGGTGCTCGCCGCCGACCGCGTGCACGGCGACGTCGTCATCGAGCACGACGGCGAGGCGCGCCTCGCCGAGGGCGTCGAGATCGCTACCGGCACCGACGCGCACATCTCCGTGACCTCCGTCCAGGAGTGGAGCGCCACCTCCAAGCATGTCGGCGGTCACCGCATCCACGTGGGAGCCGAGTCCAGCGTGCGCCACGCCGTGGTCACGCTCGGCGGCGCCGTCGTGCGCCTGCGCCTCGACCAGGACTTCGGCGGCGAGCACGGCGACATCAACATGCTCGGCATCTACTTCGTCGACCCGGGCGAGCACATCGAGCACCGCACCATGGTCGTGCACAACCAGCCCGACTGCAAGTCGCGCGTCGTGTACAAGGGCGCCCTGTCCGGCAAGGGCGCGCACTCCACGTGGGTGGGCAACGCCCTGATCGAACCGACCGCCCCCGGCACCGACTCCTACGAGCTCAACCGCAACTTGGTGCTCACGCCGGGCGCCATCGCGGACTCCGAGCCGAACCTGGAGATCGAGAACGGCAACATCGTGGGCGCCGGCCACGCCAGCTCCGTGGGCCGCTTCGACGACGAGGAGCTGTTCTACCTGCAGTCGCGCGGCATCCCCGAGGCGACGGCGCGCAAGCTCGTCGTGCGCGGCTTCTTCGGCGAGCTCGTCGAGGAGATCGGCATCGATGCGATCGCCGGCCACCTCATGCAGGCCATCGACCGCAGGCTGGCGCGCGGCGAGGACGCGGCCATGACAACCGTATTGGAGGAGAAGTAAATGTCGACCCTGGAAATCAAGGACCTGTACGCATCCGTCGAGACGAAGGAGGGCCGCAAGCAGATCCTGCGCGGCGTGAACCTGACCGTCAACTCCGGCGAGACGCACGCCATCATGGGCCCCAACGGCTCGGGCAAGTCCACGCTCGCCTACACGCTGGCCGGCCATCCCAAGTACGAGGTCGACTCCGGCCAGGTGCTCCTGGACGGCGAGGACATCCTCCTGATGACCCCCGACGAGCGCGCCAAGGCGGGGCTGTTCCTGGCCATGCAGTACCCCGTCGAGGTGCCGGGCGTGTCCATGACGAACTTCCTGCGCACCGCCGTCACCGAAACGAGCGGCAAGGCGCCCGCCATCCGCACGTGGACCAAGGAGCTGACCACGGCGATGAGGCAGCTCAAGATGGATCCGAAGTTCGCGACCCGCTCCGTCAACGAGGGCTTCTCCGGCGGTGAGAAGAAGCGCGCCGAGGTCCTCCAGCTCGAGATGCTCAAGCCCAAGTTCGCCATCCTCGACGAGACCGACTCCGGTCTGGACGTCGACGCGCTGCGCGTCGTCTCCGAGGGCGTCAACCGCGCCAAGGCCGCCAACGACTTCGGCATCCTCATGGTCACCCACTACACGCGCATCCTCAAGTACATCAAGCCGGACATCGTGCACGTGTTCGCCGACGGCCACTTCGTCAAGACCGGCGCCCCCGAGCTGGCCGACGAGCTCGAGGAGCGCGGCTACGACGAGTACCTGCCCGAGGGCTCCGACTCCGAGTCCGCGCTCGCCTGAGCGAAGGAGGCGCACATGAGCGACCTGTCCGCCCTCAAGGACATCAAGGAGCAGTTCCCGATCCTGGACCAGGAGATCCACGGCCATCCGCTGGTGTACCTGGACACGGCGGCGACCTCGCAGAAGCCGCGCGAGGTCATCGACGCGGAATCCACGTTCTACGGGACCATCAACGCGGGCGTGCACCGCGGCGCGCACGAGCTCGCCGCGCGCAGCACCGAGGCGTTCGAGGACGCGCGCGCCAAGGTGGCCGCGCTCGTCGGCGCCTCCAGCCAGGAGGGCGGCGAGGAGATCGTCGTCACCGCCGGCGCCACCGACGGCCTCAACCTCCTGGCGACCGCGTTCGGCAACGCGTCCCTCGGCCGCGGCGGCAAGGCCGCGCAGCGCTTCGCCCTGGGGCCCGGCGACGAGATCGTCGTCTCGCGCGCCGAGCACCACTCGGTGCTGCTGCCGTTCCAGGAGCTCGCCGCGCGCACCGGCGCCACGCTCAAGTGGTTCGACCTGGACGACGACGGCCGCGTCCGCACCGACATGGCCGACGAGGTCATCACCGAGCGCACCAAGGTCGTCGCGCTGACGCACGTGGGCAACGTGACCGGCGCGATCACCGACATCGCGCCCGCCGTGCGCCGCGCCCACGAGGTCGGCGCCGTGTTCATCCTCGACGCCTGCCAGAGCGTGCCGCACATCCCCGTCGATTTCCACGCCCTAGACGTCGATTTCGCGGTGTTCAGCGCGCACAAGATGTACGGTCCCACCGGCGTGGGCTTCCTCTACGGGCGCCGGGACCTGCTCGAGGCGCTGCCGCCGGCGCGCTTCGGCGGCTCCATGGTCGAGCTCGCCTACATGGACGAACCGGCCCGGTACATGCAGGCGCCTGCGCGCTTCGAGGCGGGCACCCAGCCCGTCGCGCAGGTCGTCGCCGCCGGCGTCGCGGCCGACTGGCTGCGCCGCATCGGCATGGACACCGTTGAGGCGCACGAACGACAGATGGCCCGGGCGCTGCTGGGCCTCGCGGACGTGCCCGGCGTGCGTATCCTGGGACCGACGGACACGGCCGACCGCATCGGCACCGTCGCGTTCGAGGTCGAGGGCGTGCACCCGCACGACGTCGGCCAGTACGTCGACGCGCAGGGCATCGCCATCCGCGTCGGCCACCATTGCGCGCAGCCCGTGCACCGCCACTTCGGCGTGTTCGCCTCCAACCGCGCCTCCACCGGCGTGTACAACACGCCAGCGGACGCCGAGGCGCTCATCGACGCCGTCGGCGGCGTGCGCAAGTTCTTCGAAGTGTGAGGGCCGGGGCGCCACACGGCACCGGCAAGGAACAAGGCGTTGCCCACCGCTGTAGGGGCGGAGGGGGCAGCGCGACGGAAGGAGAGTCCAGCCATGGCTGACGACGATCTCGAACAGATGTACCAGGAGGTCATCCTGGAGGCGGCCAGGCACCCGCACGGCAAGGTGGACCTCGAGCGCGAGGGCACCGACGCGGACGCCACCGAGGCCGAGTCCACCGTGCGCGCCCGCCACGAGGCATGCGCCCTGGCCAAGTCCCACCAGTTCAACCCCACCTGCGGCGACGAGGCCACCGTGAGCGTGGAGGTCACCAGGGACGAGCCGCACCGCCTCGAGCGCGTCGTGTGGGACGGCCACGGCTGCTCCATCTCCCAGGCGAGCCTGTCCATCATGGTGGACCTCGTCGACGGCAAGAGCGTGGACGAGGCCATGGCGCTGTTCAAGGACTTCCACGACCTCATGGAGTCGCGCGGCGCCGGCGTGGACGAGGCCGAGATGGACGAGCTGGGCGACGCCACCGTCTTCCAGGGCGTCTCCAAGTACCCCATGCGCATCAAGTGCGCGCTGCTGGGCTGGGAGGGCCTCAAGGACTCCATGGCCAAGGCGCTCGCCGCGCAGCAATGAGACCATGGCGCGGCGAGGACGCCGCGCGCCCACCCGAGACCACCACAGAAGGAGACACCATGAGCGACAACCTGGTCCCCGGACCGCAGGCGACCATCTTCGACGCCGTCAACGCGGTCGTCAAGGACGAGCAGGCCGCGCAGGCCGTCATGGCCAACCCGTCCCTCGCCAGGGACGTGGACGCCGACGGCCTCAAGGAGAGGAAGCCCATGCAGGAGTGCTGCGGCGGCCACGGCGGCGAGGAGCATGAATGCCAGTGCGTCCAGGAGGACGACGGCATCACCATCATCGGCGTGGACGACATCGGCCGCGCCACCGCCGCGGACGTCAAGGAGGCCCTCCACCAGGTCATCGACCCGGAGCTGGGCATCGACGTCATCGACCTGGGGCTCGTCTACGGCATCGAGATCGACGAGCTGGGGCGCGCCATCATCACGATGACGCTCACCACGCCCGCCTGCCCGCTGACCGACCTCATCGAGGACGAGTGCGCGAGCACCCTGGCGGGCCTCGTCGAGGAGTTCCGCATCGACTGGACGTGGACGCCGCGCTGGACCGTCGACAAGATCACCCCCGAGGGCCGCGAGCAGCTCGCCGCCCTGGGCTTCAACCTGGACGCGCTGCCCCGCTACTGAGGCCGACGACGCGAAACGCCCCGCGACCCGATGGCCGCGGGGCGTTTCCCGTCAGCGGCGGGCCGTCACTTGACGCGCGTGGCGTAGAACGCGACGGCGCTCGAGGCGGCCACGTTGAGGCTGTCGACGCCATGGCTCATCGGAATCCTCACCGTCAGGTCCGCGTTGGCGATGGTGTGGTGTGACAGGCCGTCGCCCTCGGTGCCGAAGATGAGCGCGAGCCTGTCGACATGCCCAGGCTCCAGCGGGTCGCCGTCGAGGCGCGCCACGAGCTCGTCGAGGCTGATCGAGTCGTCCTCCAGTGCCATCGCCGCCGTCGTGAAGCCCAAGCCGCGCAGCTCGGGAATGCCCTTGAACGGCCAGTCGTGCACGTCCGTGCCGATGCGCGTCCACGGCACCTGGAACACGGTGCCCATCGACACGCGCGCCGCGCGCCGGTACAGCGGGTCCGCGCACGACGGCGTCACCAGCACGGCGTCGACGTCCAGCGCGGCCGCCGAGCGCATGATGGCGCCGACGTTCGTGTGGTCGACGATGTTCTCCAGCACCGCCACGCGGCGCGCGTTGGCGCACACCTCGGCGACGCTGGGCAGCGGCCAGCGTCGCATCGCGCTGATCGCGCCGCGGTGCAGCCGGTATCCGGTCAGCCGCCTGAGCTGCTCGGGGGAGGCGACGTACACGGGCACGTCGCCTCCCCAGTGCGCGTCCACGTACGCGAACTCCTCGGCCATGCCCTCGAGCCAGGGTTCCTCCACGAGGAACGAGACCGGTTCGCGGCCGGCGGCCAGCGCGCGGTCGATGACCTTGGGGGATTCGGCGATGAAGATGCCCTTGGCCGGCTCCAGCTTGTTGCGCAACTGCAGTTCGGTGAGGTTGGTGTAGGCGGCGACGCGTTCGTCGTCGATGCTCTCCAGGGGGACGATGCGCATCGCTCAGGCCGCCTCGCTCTCCGGGGCGCCCGTGGAGAAGACGAGCTCGTCGTCATCGTCGTCGGCGGCGGTCGCCTGCGCCGCGCGCTCCTCGGCGAGCGCGCGGCGCAGGTTCAGGACGTTGATGGCGGTCGCGGCCGCCCAGAGCGCCGCCGCGAGCGTGTGGAGCCACGCGTCGCGCTTCCTGCCGTCACGGGCGTCGATCGCGGCCTGTGTGGCCGAGGTGGCCACGCACACGGCGTCGCAGCCCACGGTGACCTTCCAGGCGGTGGAGGAGGGCAGGGAATCGATGAAATCCTTGAGTCGCTTCATGCGCCCCATGGTAGTACGGGCGGGGGAGTGCCTACCGGTAACGGCCGACGGCGTGCGAGAGTAGCGCCAGGGCGACGGGGCCGGCGGTGGAGGCGCGCAGGATGTTGCCGCCGAGCACGACGGCCTCGGCGTCCGCGCCGGTGAGCATGGCCACCTCGTCGTCGCTGATGCCGCCCTCGGGGCCGACGACCACGTAGACGGTGCGCGGCCTGCGTTCGGCCAGCGCGCGTTCGGCGAGCGCCTCCACGCGGTCCTCGACCTCGCCCCAGGTGAGCGTGGCATCCTGGTGCAGCACGAGCACGAGGTCGCCGTGCACGGCGGCGCGCCGGGTCTCGGCGAGCAGGCCCTTGCCGGTGAGCACACCGTGCAGTTCCGGTTTCCACGCGCGCCGGGATTGCTCGGTGGCGGCGCGCAGCACCTGGTCCCACTTGCGGTCCGTGCGGCCCTCCTTGTAGCGGGCGATGGCGCGTTCGGACTGCCAGGGGTAGACGTCGTCGACGCCGATCTGCGTGGCGGTGTCGATGGCCTGCTCGTCGTGGCCGTTCTTCGCCAGCGCCTGCACCAACGCCAGCCGCACCAGCGGCGGCTCCTCGACGGTGAAGGAGTCCACGAGCACGGTGCCGCCCTTCGGGTCGGCCACCGTCGCGTCGATGCGCAGCCCCTCGCCGTCGGAGACCTGCAGGGGGTCGCCCTCGGCCAGGCGCATGGAGCCCATCGCGTGGCGCCGCACCGCCTCGGGCAGTGTCAGCGTCCAGCCGGAGCGCAGCTCGTCGCGGTTGACAGGGGTGTCGTCGTTGGTGGAATCCACCAGGAACAGGGGGTTGGTCATGGTGCTCAGTGTACGCGCCGGGGGTGCGGAACACGGCGGAATGCGGCGCGACACGCCGTGGCTTGACGGCGGCGCGAGGTTCGCGTATATTTTCAACTCGTTGCGCAAAGCAACGGCACCTGTCCGGGTGGCGGAATGGTAGACGCGCTAGCTTGAGGTGCTAGTGCCTATTTTATACAGGCGTGCGGGTTCAACTCCCGCTCCGGACACCAACGAGGCCGGTTCCTTCGGGAACCGACCTCTTGCGTTCCGGAGCGGGAGTCGAACCCGCACGCGGCGGAATACATGGACGTTCCGTGTGGTTTATCCTTGCGGATGCCTAGCATGAGAGGCACCGAACACGAACGCGCGAGGCCGCCCGGCCGCGCCCCGGAAGCGAAGGAGAGTGGCATGAAGGACCCCGATTGCCTGTTCTGCAAGATCGTCGACTGCGAGATCCCCAGCGAGAAGGTCTACGAGGACAGCACCACCTACGCGTTCAAGGACATCAACCCGAAGGCGAAGGTGCACGTGCTGGTCGTGCCGCGCGAGCACTACCGCAACGTCGACGAGCTCGCCCGGGCGGACGCGCAGCTGCTCGCCCACATGGTCGAGGTGGCGCAGACCATCGTGGACCGTGAGTACGACGGCGCGTACCGGCTCGTCTTCAACACCGGCGAGGAGGCCGGCCAGACGGTCTTCCACGTGCACGCGCACGTGCTGACCGGCGAGCCGCTCGACGAGTAAGACATCCATGTTCACGCAATTGACCTACGAAGAGGTGCGGTGGCGACTACAACACGAACGGTGACCATTCCCGGCACGCTCGACTCCCTGCGGGTGTTCGGCGCCTACGACGAGACGATCCGCGAGCTCGAACGCGAGTTCCCGGACATCACCTTCCATATCCGCGGCGACGACGTGATCATCCGGTCCACCACGGCGCGCGGCGAGGCACAGGCCAGCGAGGCCAAGGACATCCTCGAGCTGCTCATCGACGCGGCGTACGACCGTCCCCTGGACGCGCGCGCCGTGCGCCGCATGCTCGACCAGCGCGTGCTCGACCGCGGCGTGCGCGACGAGGCGCCCGGCACGGGCCCCGAGTCCGCCGCCATCAGGCGGGCGCGCCGCGAGCACCGCGGCACCGCGCGGGACGAGCGTGCCACGTACCGAAAGCCCCGCACCGGCGGCGTCATCGCCTACGCCAACGGCTACCCGGTGCGCCCCAAGACGGCGGGGCAGGCGTCCTACGTCGACGACATCGCCACCCACACCATCACCTTCGGCATCGGCCCGGCCGGCACCGGCAAGACCTATCTGGCGGTCGCCAAGGCCGTGCAGGCCTTCGAGGACGGCCAGGTGCGCCGCATCATCCTGACACGTCCCGCGGTGGAGGCCGGCGAGAACCTGGGCTTCCTGCCCGGCACGCTCAACGAGAAGGTCGACCCGTACCTCAGGCCCCTGTACGACGCGCTGGGCGACATGCTCGGCGCCGAACGCATGAGGAAATACCTGGACGACGGCACCATCGAGGTGGCGCCCCTGGCGTACATGCGCGGACGCACCCTCAACGACGCCTTCGTCATCCTCGACGAGGCGCAGAACACCACCGTCCAGCAGATGAAGATGTTCCTCACCCGCCTGGGCTTCAACACGACCATGGTCGTCACCGGCGACACCACGCAGGTGGATGTCGCCCTCGGCCAGTCGGGGCTCGCGTCCATCGAACGCATCCTCTGCGGCGTCGACGGCATCGCCTTCGCTCACCTGGACGCCGGCGACGTGGTGCGCCACGAGCTGGTGGGCCGGATCGTGGCCGCCTACGAGCGCTATGATGAACACCGGCAGGCCCAGCAGGACCGCCACCGTCACGAGGCAGGGAAACACAACGCATGAGCGTGGAAGTCACCAACGAAACCGAATGGGTCATCGACCCGAAGATCTTCTCCGACCTGGGCGTCTGGGTCATGGACCAGATGCGCGTGAGCACCCAGTCCGACCTGGCCATCATGTTCGTCGACCCCGAGCCCATCGCCACGCTGCACGACCGCTGGATGGGGCTGCTGGGACCCACCGACGTGATGAGCTTCCCCATGGACGAGCTGCGTCCCGGCGACGCCGGCCAGGTGCCCGAGGGCATCCTCGGCGACATCGTCATCTGCCCGTGGGTCGCCGCGCAGCAGGCCGCCGCGGCCGGCCACAGCACCATGGAGGAGATGATGCTGCTGACCATCCACGGCATCCTGCACCTGCTGGGCTACGACCACCGCACGCCCGAGCAGGAACGCCAGATGTTCGGCCTGCAACGCCAGCTGCTGCTCACCTTCTTCGCCCTGCACCAGGGCATGTCGTGGAACGCGACGCTGCCCAAGGGCGCCACGGACGCGCTCGCCGTCTACGAGGAACGGTTCGGCACGGACCGCCAGCTCGGGCACTGAGGGGAGCGCCATGAGCGAGGAAGCCACCATCATCGTCGCCGTCGTCCTGGGCGTCGTCGCCATCGCGCTCGCGTGGCTGGCGCTCATGATGGCCGGCCTGGAGAGCGCCGTGACGCGCGTGACGCGCGCCAACCTCAACAACCTCATGATCGATGCGCAGACCGACGGCGAACTCAGCGACTTCACGCGCGCCAAGCGCGTGAGGAAGATCCACGCCATCCAGCAGGTCGTCGCCGACCGGCACGCCGCGTCCGGCTCGTGCGCGTTCTTCCGCATCTGCGCGAACGTGCTCATCGGCGCGCTCGTCGCCGTCATCCTGTCCATGGCCGGGCAGGCCTGGTGGATCGAGCTGCTCGCGGGACTCGCCGCCGCGCTCGTCGTCGCGTTCGTGTCCGTGCTCGTGCGCCCGCGCACCGCCGGATCGGCGCGCCCCATGGAGATGCTCCTCAAGCACGCGTCCCTGGTGACCTTCGCCATGCGCGCCACGCCGTTCGCGCGCCGGCGCGGCGAGGACCGCGCCACGGCGCGCGGCGCCGAGCCCAGCGACGACGAGGAGCTCGAGAAGATCCAGCTCGAACAGGGCAAGGCCGCCATCGACCGGCTCGTCGAGACCAACAAATTCGACCCCGAGGTCTCCGAGATGCTGCGCAACGTGCTCATGCTCTCCGACACCCTCACCCGCGAGATCATGGTGCCGCGCACCGACATGATCTGCATCGAGCGCGGCGAGAGCCTGCGCGACTTCCTGCAGCTGTGCTCGCGCTCCGGCTTCTCCCGCGTGCCCGTCATCGGCACCGACATCGACGACCTGCGCGGCGTCGCCTACCTCAAGGACGCCGTGCGCGCCACCTCGTTCAACGACGGCGCGCGCACCCGCACCGTCGAGTCCATCATGCGCAAGCCCATGGTCGTGCCCGAGTCCAAGCCGGCGGACGATCTCTTCCACGAGATGCAGCAGACGCGCAACCACGTGGCCATGGTGTGCGACGAATACGGCGGCATCGCCGGCATGGTCACCATCGAGGACGCCATCGAACAGATCGTCGGCGAACTCGACGACGAGCACGACCGCGCCCAGCACGCCGAACCCGAGCTCATCGGCGAGCGCACGTGGAGCATGCCGGCGCGCACGTCCATCGCCCAGCTCGAGGAGATCTTCGAGATCGACCTCGACGAGGACGACGTGGACACCGTCTACGGCCTGCTCACCAAGCTGCTCGGCCGCGTGCCCATCGTCGGCGCCAGCGCCGACACGCGCGGCTTGAGGCTCACGGCCGTCGACTCGGCCGGCCGGCGCAAGAAGGTGTCCACCATCGTCGTCGAACCGGTCCCAACCGGGCACGATAATGGCAAGGACACCAAGGACAAGGACCACAAGGACCACGACGAGGAGCCGTCCCAGGAGGACGACGAGAGGAAGCAAGGACGGAACCGCTCATGACCGACGCCAACGACGCCACCCACACCACCAACGCCACGGGCATGCCCTACCGGTCGGGCTTCGTGGCCGTGGTGGGCCGACCCAATGTCGGCAAGTCCACCCTCATCAATGCGCTGGTCGGCACGCGCATCGCCATCGCCTCCTCGCGGCCCGAAACCACCCGCAAGGCCATCCGCGGCGTCCTGACCACCGACGACGCGCAGATGGTGCTCGTCGACACCCCCGGCATCCACCGGCCGCGCACGCTGCTCGGCCAGCGCCTCAACGACGTGGTCGACGAATCCCTCGCCGACGCCGACGAGATCGCGTTCCTGCTGCCCGCCGACCAGGAGATCGGCCCCGGCGACAAGCGCATCCTCTCGCGCCTGCGCTCGCAGTTCGCCACGAAGCGCGACGACGGCACGTTCCAGTGGAAGGTGCCGCTGGTGGCCATCGTCACCAAGATCGACGAGCTCGACCGCGGCCAGCTCATCGACAAGCTCATCGCCGTCGACTCCTTCGCGGACTTCGCGGACATCGTGCCCGTCTCCGCCCTCAAGGACGACAACCTGCGCGAGGTGAGGAACGTCCTGTTCGAGCACCTGCCGGAGGGGCCGCAGATGTACCCGGCCGAACAGGTCACCGAGGAGCGGCCGGAGGAGACCATCGCCGAGCTCATCCGCGGCGCGTTCCTCGAGCAGCTGCACGACGAGCTGCCGCATTCGCTGGCGGTCGTCGTCGACTCGATCGAGTACCCGACCGACAACGAGTCGGGGGAGGACTACCACGGCAAGGCGCGCGTCATGGTCTCCGTGTACGTGGAGCGCGACTCGCAGAAGGCCATCATCATCGGCCACAACACCGAGCACCTGGTGTACGTCAAGAAGAAGCTGCGCACCGCCGTCAACCGGCTCGTCGGCCAGCGCGCGGTGCTGGACATGCACGTCAAGGTCGCCAAGAACTGGCAGTCCGACCCCAAGAAGCTCGACCGCCTCGGCTTCTGAGCGACCGCCCGGAGGGTGCCGCGTGCCCGCACGAGGCGCGCCCGACGGTGCCGTCGCCTACGCCAAGGGCCCCGTTCCTTTCGGAACGGGGCCCTTGGCGTAGGCCGGATGGCTCAGCGGCCGGACTGCTGGTCGGCCGGCTTGCGCTTGGTGTACATCTGCGTGTTGAGCAGGTCGGCGTAGCGCTTGAGCACCTTCGGGCGGATGATCTTCATGGAGGCGGTCATCAGGCCGTTCTCCTGGCTGAACTCCTCGGGCAGGATGATGAACTTGCGCACGGACTCGGCGCGCGAGACGCCCTCGTTGGCCTTGTCCACCCACTGCTGGACCTCGGCGCGCACGGCGGCGTTGTCCGCGGCCTCCTCCATGGTCATGTCGGGGTTGAGGCCCCTGGCGGACAGCCAGCTGCGCAGGGAGTCCGGGTCGAGGGTGATCAGGGCGGAGATGAACGGGCGCTTGTCGCCGAGCACGAGGGCTTGCGAGACCAGCGGGCAGCGCTGGATGACCTCCTCGATGGGACCGGGGGAGACGTTCTTGCCGCCGGCGGTGATGATG
>JAXJQE010000138.1:0-3501 GCA_036311305.1 Bifidobacterium sp. | reverse complement strand
GGCGCCGCGCGTGCTGCGCGGCTCGGGCGAGCCGTACCAGGACGCGCGGCGCGGCGCTGGCCATCGTGCGCGACCCTGTGCGCACGCTGCGCGACTAGCCGCGCACGCCGACGGACCGGCTCGTGGACGCGTCCGTGGACACCGAACGACCCCATCGCGGGACGATCCTTGTCCGTGAACGGCCGCTCTTCCTACAATGGCGGCATGCATTTGCCACAGTTACACCGATACGCCACGCGGCCGGGCCTGTTCTTCACCCCCGACGGCGGCGCCGACGTCGTCGCGTGCTCGGAAACGGCCGACCAGCTGTGGTTCAGCGTGCTCGAGCCGCTGGAGCAGCCGAGCATGTTCTACAACGACGCGGTGCGCCTGCCGGACAGCGCGGAGTACACGCTGGTGGAGGAGATGCGCCGCTACAAGATCTGCACGCGCCTGCTCAAGGGACTGCGGCTGCGCGAGACGCTGTTCCGCATGGAGGGCCCGCACTACGGCCTGTGGTACCTGCACCTGCCCAAGGCGTGGACGGGCATGCACTACGGCTACCGCGCGGACGGCGCCTGGGACCCCAAGCACGGCCTGCGCTTCAACCCGTACAAATTCCTCGTCGACCCCTACGCGAAGGGCATCGAGGGCATGATGGAGCTCGACCCGGCGGTCTTCGCGTACGAGTGCGAGGTCGGGCCGGACCATCTCGTGCACGGCGACGCGTTCGGCCGGATGAGCGTGCTCGACTCCGTGGGCCACACGCCGCTGAGCGTGGCCATCGACGACCGCGACACCACCAAGCACGACGCGGACCCCTCCCACCCGCACGTGCCGTGGAGCAAGACCGTCATCTACGAGCTGCACGTCAAGGGCTTCACCGCGAACGCGCCGTGGCTGCCCGAGGAGAAGCGCGGCACGTACGCGGGCCTGGCGGACCCGGTGACGCTGAGCTACCTGCAGGGCCTGGGCGTGACGTCCATCGAGCTGCTGCCGATCATGGCCAAGCAGCCCGAGAAGTTCCTTATGGAGCACGGCAAGACCAACTACTGGGGCTACTCGACCCTGAGCTACTTCTCCCCCGAGCCCACGTACGCCACGGAGGCGGCGCAGCGGGAGGGCGCCGAGGCGGTGCGCCGCGAGGTCATCGACATGGTGCGCGCCCTGCACGAGGCCGGCTTCGAGGTCATCATGGACGTCGTGTTCAACCACACGTGCGAGGGCGGCAACGAGGGCCCGAGCGTGTGCTGGAGGGGCCTCGACAACCTGTCCTTCTACCGGCAGAAGGACTCGAACCCCGGCCAGCTCGAGGACACCACGGGCTGCGGCAACACCATCGACTTCACCAGCACGCACAACATCTCGTTCGCGGTGGACGCGCTGAGCTACTGGGCCAAGCGCATCGGCATCGACGGCTTCCGCTTCGACCTGGGCGTCTCCCTGGCGCGCCTCAACGGCCGCTTCACGCCCTACCACCCGTTCCTGTACGCGCTGCGCAGCGACCCGATGCTCGGCAACCTCAAGCTCATCATGGAGCCGTGGGACGTCGGCCCGCAGGGCTGGCGCACCGGCCAGTTCCTCTCCCCCTTCGGCGAGTGGAACGACCGCTTCCGCGACGCCGCGCGCCGCTTCTGGGTGGTCCAGGCGGACACCCCCCCCAGCACACCGTCGGCATGCAGGAGATGGCGACGCGCCTGTGCGGCTCGGCGGACCTGTTCGCCACCGACCCGGGCCGCGGCGCGACGAGCTCGATCAATTACATCTCCTGCCACGACGGCTTCACGTTGAGCGACCTGACGAGCTACATGCACAAGCACAACGAGCTCAACGGCGAGCACAACCGCGACGGCTCGACGACGAACAACTCCGCGAACTTCGGCGTCAAGGGCCCCACCGACGACCCGGTGGTCACCGCGCGGCGCGAACGCGCGGACATGAACATGCTCGGCACGCTGCTGCTGGCCCTGGGCACGCCGATGATGCTCGCCGGCGACGAGTTCCGCAACACGCAGTACGGCAACAACAACGCGTACTGCCAGGACAACAACGTCACGTGGCTCAACTGGGACTGGCTGATCGACACGAACAAGACGCCCGAGTTCCGCCGCATGGAGTCCGTCTCCCGGCTCATCGCGGTGCGCAACTCGCTGGACATCTACAACCACGAGGACTTCTTCACCAGGCTCACGCAGCTGGGGCTGCTCAAGCAGTCCAGCCGCGTGCAGTGGCTGCTCGCGGACGGCTCGACGCCCATCGAGCGCGACTGGTTCGACACGACGATCCGCTCGTTCACGATGCGCCTGCGCGGCAACGAGGAGCTCGACGTGCTCATCGTCGTCAACGGCGACGCCGCCGACGAACGCTTCCACCTGCCCTCGGACGTGCAGTGGCACCTGCTGTGGAGCTCGGCGGAAAGCCAGGGCGTGCGTCCCGCGCCCGGCCCGCGCACGGAGATCCTCAGCGACGACTCCGGGCTGGCACTGTGGGCGCAGACGATCCCCATCGACTACAAGCCCGGCCAGAGCCCCGTGTTCCCCAACGCCATCATCGAGGCCGCCGAACGGCAGGTGGCGCGCGCCCGCAGCCGCGGCGCGGGCACCGGCGCGCCCAGCGTCGACGAGCTGCTCGGCCAGCTCGGCGAGGACGCGGCCGAGCTGCCCGAGGACGTGCACAGCCGTCCCGCCGTCGAGCCGCAGCCGGAGGTGCCGGTGACCGGCGTGACGGTGCCGCCGCGCGTGGACACCGTCATCAAGGTGGGCGCGGCGCGCAGCGCGCGGCCGTCGACGCCGCTGCTCCACGGCGCGCGCCCGCGCCCGCAGCTGCCGCTCGACGACGACGCGCCGAACGTGTGGACCGTGCCCGGGCTGAGCATCAACATCCTGCTGCAGGAGGAGCAGCGGTAGCGCGGGGCGCGGCGCACCGCGCCGTCCCGCGCGCGAAACGGGAAGGACCCCTTGGCCATATGTGGCCAAGGGGTCCTTCCTTTGCGTAGTGCGGTTCGTACCGCGTTGAATCAACGCTTGGAGAACTGCGGGGCGCGGCGTGCCTTGTGCAGACCGGCCTTCTTGCGCTCCACGACGCGGGCGTCGCGGGTCAGGAAGCCAGCCTTCTTCAGGGCGGCACGGTTGGCGTCGCGGTCGATGGCGTTGAGCGCGCGGGCCACGCCCAGGCGGATGGCGCCGGCCGGGCCGGTGGTGCCGCCGCCGTCGACGAGGACGATCGCGTCGAACTTGCCCTCGAGCTTGAGCAGGACGATCGGCGAGTTCACCTCACGCTGCAGCAGCTTGGACGGGAAGTACTCCTCCAGGGTGCGGCCGTTGATCTTCCACTCGCCGGTGCCCGGAACGAGGCGGACGCGGGCGACCGCTTCCTTGCGACGGCCGGTGCCGTAGCCCGGGGCGATGGTGGAGGTGCCGGTGCCGGCGCCGGAGTTGGTCTCCGTGGTGAAGGCCACGGTGTTCTCGGCCTCGGTTTCCTGAACCGGGGAGTTGTTGGTGTTGTCTGCCATGGTTCTCTATC
>JAXJQE010000137.1:0-64163 GCA_036311305.1 Bifidobacterium sp. | reverse complement strand
TCGTCGACCTGCTCGACGCGCTCCACGCTCCAGGTGCGTTCGCCGCGGATGGAGCCGTCGCGCACGGTGAACGCGTGGAAGGACGCCTCCAGTTCGTCGGTGGCGAAGCCGAACACGTCGACGTCGACGTCCTGGTCGAGCACGACGGCGTTCTGCTCCATGACGGTGGAGAGCATGGCGATGTCGTCGCGCAGGCGTGCGGCGCGCTCGAAGTCGAGGTCGGCGCTCGCCTCCTTCATCTCGCGGGTCAGTTGGGCGACGTACGACTTGCCGATGCGGCCGGTGAGCACGCCGACGAGACGCTCGACCATGTGCCGGTGCTCCGCGGCGCCGATGCGGCCGACACAGGGCGCCGAGCACTTGCCGATGGACGCGAGCAGGCAGGGCCGTCCCGTCGCCTGCGCCTTGCGGAACACGGCGGGCGTGCACGTGCGCACGGGGAAGGTGCGCAGCAGCCGGTCGAGGCTTTTTCTCAGGTCCCATACCTTGGCGTACGGGCCGAAGTAGCGGGTGCGCCGCGCCTTGCGCGAGCGGGTGATCCACACGCGCGGATACTCCTCGCCCACGCTGGCCGCCAGGTACGGGTAGGTCTTGTCGTCGCGGAACACGACGTTGAAGCGCGGGTCGAACTCCTTGATCCACGTGTACTCGAGGGTCAGGGCCTCGAGCTCGGTGCCGACCACCGTCCATTCGAGGCTGCGGGCGGTGAGGACCATGGTGCGGGTGCGCGGGTGCAGCTGGCCCAACGGCTGGAAGTAGTTGGACAGGCGGTTGCGCAGGTTCTTGGCCTTACCCACGTAGATGACGCGCCCGTCGCCGTCGCGCCACTTGTACACGCCCGGCTGCGTGGGGATGTCGGAGGCCTTGGGGCGGAACAGGTCGCGGCTGTCGCCCAGCAGGGGCGCGCCGTTGGCGTTGGTGCTTCCTCGCCGGGCGCAGTCGCCGTCGGCGCCGCCGGGCTCCTGGGCGGCGACGAGGCTGTCGGCCATGGCCGCCCACGTGCCCGGCGCGTGGCGTTCGAACACGCTCATGCCGACGCCTTGCCGCGGGCGCGCGCCGCCGGGGCGTCGCCGCCCAGCATCGGCGCGAGGAACCTGCCGGTCCACGAGCCGTCGCACTGCACGAGGTGCTCCGGGGTGCCCTGGGCGACGATGGTGCCGCCGCCGTCACCGCCCTCGGGACCCAGGTCGATGATCCAGTCGGCGGATTTGACCACGTCGAGGTTGTGCTCGATGACGATGACGGTGTTGCCCTTGTCCACCAGGCCCTGCAGCACGCCGAGCAGCTTGCGCACGTCCTCGAAGTGCAGGCCGGTGGTGGGCTCGTCGAGGATGTACACGGTCCTGCCGGTGCTGCGCCGCTGCAGCTCGGTGGCGAGCTTGACGCGCTGCGACTCGCCGCCCGACAGCGTCGTGGCGGGCTGCCCCAGGCGGATGTAGCCCAGGCCGACCTGCACGAGCGTGTCCAGGTAGCGCGAGATGCCGGTGTAGGCGCGGAAGAACTCGGCCGCCTCCGAGATGGGCATGTCCAGCACGTCGGCGACGGACTTGCCGTTGTACTTGACCTCGAGGGTCTCGCGGTTGTAGCGCTTGCCGTGGCATTCCTCGCACTCGACGTACACGTCCGGCAGGAAGTTCATCTCGATCTTGAGGGTGCCGTCGCCGTGGCACGCCTCGCATCGGCCGCCCTTGACGTTGAACGAGAAGCGTCCCGGGCCGTAGCCGCGCACCTGCGCCTCGGGGGTCTTGGCGAACAGTGCGCGGATCTTGTCCCACACGCCCGTGTACGTGGCGGGATTGGACCGCGGCGTGCGCCCGATGGGCGCCTGGTCGACGTGGATGACCTTGTCGCACTGGTCGACGCCCTCGACGCGCGTGTGCTTGCCGGGCACGATGCGCGCGCCGTTGAGCCTGTCGGCGAGCACCGGGTAGAGGATCTGGTTGACGAGCGTGGACTTGCCGGAGCCGGAGACGCCGGTCACGCAGGTGAACACGCCCAGCGGGAACCTGACGGTCAGGTCCTTGAGGTTGTTCTCGCGGGCGCCCACCACGGTCAGCTGGCGCGACCTGTCCACCTGGCGGCGCTCGCCGGGCACCTCGATGCGCCGACGGCCGGCGATGTAGTCGCCGGTGACCGAGTCGGGCGCGTCGACGAGGTGGTCGGCGGGGCCGGAGTAGACGACCCGGCCGCCGTGCTCGCCGGCGCCGGGGCCGATGTCCACGACCCAGTCGGCGCTGGTGATGGTGTCCTCGTCGTGCTCCACGACGACGAGGGTGTTGCCCAGGTCGCGCAGGTGGTGCAGCGTGTCGATGAGCCGTTCGTTGTCGCGCTGGTGCAGCCCGATGCTGGGCTCGTCGAGCACGTACATGACGCCAACAAGGCCGGAGCCGATCTGCGTGGCCAGGCGGATGCGCTGCGCCTCGCCGCCGGACAGGGTGCGGGCGGCGCGCGAGAGCGTCAGGTAGTTCAGGCCGACGTCGTTGAGGAAGCCCAGGCGCGCGCGGATCTCCTTGACGACCTCGCCGGCGATCTGCGCGGCGGCGCCCTCCAGCCTCAGCCCGTTGATCCATCCGAGGGACGCCTCGGCGGACATGTCGCACACGTCGGCGATGGAGCGGCCGTCCACGGTGATGGCGAGTACCTCGGGCTTGAGCCTCTTGCCGCCGCACGCCTCGCACGGCACCTCGCGCATGTACGACTCGTAGTACTCCTTGCGCTGCTCGGAGTCGGTCTCGTCGTGGCGGCGCATGAGGGTGCGCACGACGCCCTCGAAGCCGGTGGAGTACTCGCGCATGCGTCCCCAACGGTTGCGGTAGGAGACGGTGACCTTGAAGTCCTTGCCGTACATGACGGCGTGGCGCACCTGCTCGGGCAGGTCCTTCCACGGGGTGTCCATGGAGAAGCCCATCTCCTTGGCCAGGCCCTCGAGCAGGTGCCGGTAGTAGTCGGCGGTGCTCTTGGTCATCGTCCACGGTTCGATGGCGCCCTCCGCCAGGGACTTGTCCGGGTCGGGCACGACGAGCTCGGGGTCGATGGCCATGTCGAAGCCCAGGCCCGTGCATTCGGGGCACGCGCCGTAGGGGGCGTTGAAGGAGAAGGTGCGCGGCTCGATCTCGTCGAGCTCGAGGGTGTGGCCGTTGGGGCACGCCATGTGCTCGGAGAACGGCACCTGGCGCTCCGGGTCGTCCGGGTCGCGGTCCACGAAGTCGGCGACCATGAGGCCGTGCGCCAGGCGCAGCGCCGTCTCCACCGAGTCGGTCAGGCGCTGGCGGATGCCGTCCTTGACCACGAGACGGTCGATGACCACGTCGATGGTGTGCTTCTTCTGCTTGGTGAGCTTGATGTCGTCGGACAGCTGGCGCATCTCGCCGTCGATGATGGCGCGCGCGTAGCCGTCGGAGCGCAGCAGGTCGAGCAGTTCCGTGAACTCGCCCTTGCGGCCGCGCACGACGGGCGCGAGCACCTGGAAGCGGGTGCGCTCGGGCATCGCCAGCAGGCGGTCCACCATCTGCTGGGGCGTCTGGGCACGCACCTCCGCGCCGCACTCGGGGCAATGGGGCACGCCCGTGCGCGCGAACAGCAGGCGCAGGTAGTCGTACACCTCGGTGATGGTGCCCACGGTGGAACGCGGGTTGCGGTTGGTGGTCTTCTGGTCGATGGACACCGCCGGGGAAAGGCCCTCGATGAAGTCCACGTCCGGCTTGTCCATCTGGCCGAGGAACTGGCGGGCGTAGGCCGAGAGCGACTCCACGTAGCGGCGTTGGCCCTCGGCGAAGAGCGTGTCGAAGGCCATGGACGACTTGCCGGAGCCGGACAGGCCGGTGAACACCACCATGCGGTTGCGCGGGAACTCGAGGTCGGCGTCCTTGAGGTTGTGCTCACGCGCGCCCTGGATGACGATCTTGAGGTCGTTGGGCAGGTGCGAGATGTCCGCCACCAGCGAACCGTCACGCTCCTTGAGCGGCGCCTTCGCCAACTCTCGGCCGAGGAACGAGTCGCTCGACATGACGCGTTCGATGACGGGTGCGGGTACTGAGGTGTGGCGTTGTGCCGTCAATCTTCCTCCCATGGATACAGGTATGGGACAATACGATCGCGTCCAAGGATACCCCTTGGCGCGCCGGTTGTCGAACAATTGTTCGAAGGATTCACGTGACATTCACCCCCGCGAGGAAAGGCGGCCTCCGTGGCGCCGCGGGGCCCCGCCGGCGGCCTACTGTTGAGGCAACGGGGCGGTGCCACGTGCATGGCGCCGCCATGGCGAGCGAGCAAGGAGGCATCATGGACACGCAGGACCACAAGGCCACGGGAGGCGCTTCGCCCTCCCCCACACCGCCGACGGAACGGACGGCGCCAGCGGCATCGGCGGCACCGGCCACCGCCACGGCGGTCGACGGCGGCGCGAAGGACACGAAGGGTGCGAAGGCGGCATCGACGGCCACCGGCGCGAAGGGCGGCCATGATGTGGAGATGATCGCGGCATGGGTGGCGTTCGTCGCGTTCGTGGTGACCACCGCGCTCGCCGTGTGCGGCGTCATGGCGCCCCTGGCGGGCGACAGCGCCAAGACGCGCGTGTTCTCGTGGTTCGCGCCGGATATGTACGTGCAACTGATCTGGGTGCCCATCTATGTGCTGGCGGCCATCTGGCTGGTGCGCTGGTCCAGCTCGCGCCACCGCGGCCGCAAGGTCGGCAGCACGCCGTTCACGGTGACCGGCCTGCTGTTCATCGCCGACACGCTCGTCGCCGTCGGTTGGGTGTTCGCCTGGCAGGTACAGAACTATCCCACGGCCATCACGCTCGTGCTCGTGCAGGCGCTGCTCGTCGGTGTCCTGTTCTTCCTGGGCCACCACCGCAAGGACCACAAGTGGTGGGATTGGGCGCCGTTCTCGCTGTGGGGCTCGTGGCTCGTCGTGGAGACGGTCATTGAGGTGGCGCGCGCCTGCACGTACTACCTGGCCAAGGACGGTCCCCTGTCGGACAGCGGCCAGTCCTTGGCCACGGTCGTCGTCACCGTTGTGCTGTTGGGTGTGGCGTGCGTACTGCGCTTCGTCAACCATGACTGGCTGTACGGGCTGGTGACCATCTGGTCCGTCGTGGGCATCGCGTTCCGCCTCATGACGGTCTCGAAGCTCACCGCCGGCCTCATCCTGGTGTTCGCCACATTGGCGGCCATCCTCATGTACGTGCCGTGGCGGCGCTACTCCGGGGGCCTCAACGACCTGGACGCGCGCGCCCACGGCGCCGCGCCCGCCAAGGGCAAGGACACCAAGGAGACGAAGCAAATTCAGCCGCACACCCTATGATGGATGCGGACACGATGCGCCCACCGGGTCCCCTCGGACCGGTGGGCGTTCGCATGCATGGACCGCGCGCCCCGCGGGGCGCGCCATGAGGCACCGCACGAAGCAAGTACAAGGAACAGGACAGGAACACCATCCATGGCAATCGACGCTCAGGGACTCGAGATCCAGATCGGGGCGCGCACGCTGCTGCACCCCACCGACTTCCACGTGGCCAAGGGCGACAAGATCGGCCTGGTCGGCCGCAACGGCGCGGGCAAGACCACGTTGACCAAGGTCATCACCGGCGAGAGCCTGCCCACCGCCGGCAGTGTGCGCGTGTCCGGCAAGCTCGGCTACCTGCCGCAGGACACGCACGCCGCCGACCCTGAGCAGACCGCCCTGGACCGTATGATGAGCGCGCGCGACATCTCCGCCATCATCAAGCGCATCCGCAAGGCCGAGAAGGAGATGACCGACCCGGACCCGGACGTGATAACCAAGGCCATGAACCGCTACGACAAGGCCATGCAGGACTTCGAGAAGGCCGGCGGCTACGCCGCCCAATCCGAGGCGCAGGCCATGGCCAACAGCCTGGGGCTGCCCCAGGAAGTCATGGAGCGTCCCCTGGGCACACTGTCCGGCGGCCAGAGGCGCCGCATCGAACTGGCGCGCATCCTGTTCTCCGACGCGGACACCCTCATCCTCGACGAGCCCACCAACCACCTGGACGCCGACAGCATCGAATGGCTGCGCGGCTACCTGAAGAACTACGAGGGCGGCTTCCTGGTCATCTCCCACTCCACCGAGCTGCTCGACGAGGTCGTCAACAAGGTGTGGCACCTGGACGCCCAGCTCGGCCAGATCGACATGTACTCCCTCGGGTGGAAGGCGTACCTGCACCAGCGCGCCGTCGACGAGGAGCGACGCCGCCGAGAGCGCGAGGTCGCCGAGAAGAAGGCCGAACGGCTCATGAAGCAGGGCATCCGCCTGCACGCCAAGGCCACCAAGGCCGTCGCCGCGCAGAACATGATGCGCCGCGCCGAGAAGCTCCTCAGCGAGACCAGCGAGGCGCAGAAGAAGGAGAAGGTCGCCGACATCCGCTTCCCCGAGCCCGCCCCCTGCGGCCGCACCCCCATCATGGCCAAGGACATCTCCAAGGCGTACGGCTCGAACATCGTGTTCGCCGGCGTCAACCTCGCCATCGACAAGGGTTCGCGCGTCGTCATCCTCGGCTACAACGGCGCCGGCAAGACCACCACGCTGCGCCTGCTCGCCCACCTCGACGACCCCGACACCGGCAGTGTCGACTGGGGCCACGGCGCCAAGATCGGCTACTTCGCCCAGGAGCACGACACCCTCGACCTGGACGCCACCGTCCTGGACAACCTGCGCGCCGTCGCCCCGGAGCTCAACGACACGCAGGCGCGCTCCATCCTCGGTTCCTTCCTGTTCTCCGGCGACGACGCGTTCAAGCCCGCGCGCGTCCTGTCCGGCGGCGAGAAGACCAGGCTCGCGCTCGCCACCTTGGTGACCAGCCGCGCGAACGTGCTGCTGCTCGACGAACCCACCAACAACCTCGACCCCGCCAGCCGCGAGGAGATCCTCAAGGCCATCGGCAAGTACGAGGGCGCCATCGTGCTCGTCACCCACGACGAGGGCGCCGTCGAGGCGCTGCGCCCCGAACGCGTGCTGCTCATGCCCGACGGCGACGAGGACCTGTGGAACGACACGTACCTCGAGCTCGTCGCCGAGGAGTGATCCACTTCCCGCGTGGCATGGCAGCGCATCGCGCACGGCGCGCTCGATCTTGTCGACCTTCTCCACGTCGTAGTCGCGGTCGAGCTTGCTGGTCTCCACCTTCAGGCACAGCAGGATGTTGTCCTCGCTCATGTGCACCGACTGCATGTTGATGAGCGAGACGACGCCGGGCGTCGACTCGACGGCCCTGATGATCCGTTCGCGCGTCCACGGCGCCACCGATTCGCCGATGAGCAGCGAACCGGACTTGTACGCCAGGATGACGGAGCCGACCATGAGCAGCACGCCGACGGCCAGGCCGCCCGCCGCGTCCCAGATCTCGTCGTCGAACACGATCGCGGCGCCGATGCCCAGGAACGCGAACGCCAGACCGATGAGCGCCAGCGTGTCCTCCATGATCACGGACGCGAGCTCCGCGGATTTCGTGCGCCGCCAGAACGCGTACAGGCCCATCGGCGGCATGCCGGTGTGGCGCATGCGCTCGCGGGCCTCCTTGGCGCTCTGGTGCAGTCCGTAGCCTTCGAGGCAGGCGCTGGTGACGACGACGAGGGCGACGAGCAGTTCGGTGCGGTCGGCGTTGCGCAACGCGGGGTCGCCGGCTACGGCGGTGAGCTTCTTGACGGCCTCGGACGTGGAGAAGAAACCGCCGACGAAGAACAGCAGGGTGGCCACCACGAAGCTCGCGAGGTACTTGGTGCGGTACCAGCCGAACGGATGCACGGCGTTGAGCCGGTGTTTCGATACCTTGTCGCCGATGATGAGGACGATCTCGTTGGAGCAGTCGGCGATGGAGTGCACGGATTCGGACAGCATGGACGAGGAGCCGGTGAACACGGCGGCGAGCTTGGCGATGGCCACGCCGATGTTGGCGATGAGGGCGGCCTTCACGGCGGCGCCCTCATGCTGGCGTTCCGCCTTCACCTGCGGTGTGGGCGCGACACCGCTCATGCCTTCTCCCCCGAGGTCTCGGCCACGGCCTTGCGCAGGCAGGCGATGGCGTTGAGGGAGCGCGGGTAACCGATGTACGGCAGGCATTGCGAGATGACGGCGATGAGGAAATGCTCGTCGTTGCCGATGTTCAGGTTGCCCTTGAAATGCGCGGTCAATTGGCTCTCGCAGCCGCCCTGGGCCATGAGGTAGCAGGCCGTGGCCATCTCGCGCTGGTTGGTGTCGAGTCCCCCTCGCGTGTAGTAGTCACCGAAGCAGTCGCCGGACAGCCACTTGTTGATGTGGCGCGTGTCCTCGGGACCGGACTGGGCGAACCCCTTCATCGAGTCGCCGAAGATGCGCACCTGCTCGGCCTCGCCGGCCTCGATGCGCGACGCCTCGTCCTGCGCGGTGGTGCGCTGGGACGCCAACGGCATCTTCACGTTCTGCGCGTTGAGGAAATCGTTGAGTTTCTTGAGGTACGGCAGGGAGTGGGCGAAGCCCGTGTAGGGGGTCGCCTGGTAGATGACCTCCTTGAGTTGCACGGAGGTCACGCCGCTGGAGTAAGCGATGGGCAGCATCATCTCGAACGCGTCCATGCCCTGGGCGCCGATGAGCGCCGCCAGGATCGCCAGGCACCGGTTCGTGTCGTCCAGCTTCGGGTCGTTGGCGGCCGGCTCGCCTGTCACCTCCTGGTAGGCGAACCGGGAGAACGCGTCCACGAACTCCGGGTCCGTCTCGTTGAGGGTGCGGTCATCGTTCCAAAAGTGGTTCATGCGTTTCTGCAATTCCTCGAACATGCTGTGCTTCCTCGCTTCCCGGCCCTCGGCCGGATGGTGGTCATACGGTACGGCCCGCGCATGACGGGCCACTGCCCACCAACATAGGCGGGACGGTGGCCGCCCGTGCGCGGGCCGACATGGTACGGGGATGCCGGCGGTCGCTGCGCCCCGGCATCCCGGACGAATCACTTCTCCTGGATCTTGTCGCTCGACGCGTCGAACCCGGAGACCGGGTACGCCTTGATCGTCGGGTCGTCGTACGTGCTCATGTAATAGGTGTCGGTGGCGCCCGAGAAGCCCGACGTGTAGATCGTCTTCTCGAACTTGCCGTTGTCCATCATCGAATTGCCCTCAACCATCGCCGCGCTCGAGAGGGTCTTGAACAGGCGCGTCACGTTCGCCTGCTCGCCCTCCTGCTGCGGGTAGTGGCCGTTCGAGTACGCGGCGCGCACGAAACGCGACGTCGAGTTCGGGTCGCCCGGCAGGCCGTGCGCGCTCAGGCCCGCGCCCCACGCCTTGAGGTCCGCGCCGCCCCACTTGGCCGAATCAATCGGCTTCGGGTCCGCGTTCACGTAATTGATGAGGTTCTCACGGTGGTACTCGAAGCCCGGCTGGTTGGTGAGCACATCCACGTCGTCGTCGTACACGTGCATGCCGTCCGCCGTGTACTCCACCACGATGCTGCGCGTCGCGTCGCCGATGAACCAGTGCAGCATGCTCACCGGGTACTGGTCGTTGATGGCCTTGTTCACGATGGTCACGTTCTTCAACGCCTCGGCCACCTCGTCCACGCTCGTGAAGCTGCGCGCCACCCACAGCGGGAACTCGTACGCCGCCACGTTCGTCGTGAAGTTCACCGAGTCGTCGGCGTACTTCGCGTACCCCGGGAAGTTCAGGCCGGCCACCGCCAGGCCCGCGTCGTTCGCGCAATCGAAGTACAGCGGTGTGTCCTCCACCACGATGCCCACGCCGATCACCGCATGGTTGCGGTCCTCCGCGTTGAACGCCGGCGACCAGGCGTAGTCCTTCGGCGTATAGACGATCTTCTCGCCATAGTCGAAGGCCCAATCCAGGTTGCGGCCGAAGTACATATGGCCCTCGCCGTCAGTGAAGCGAACTGCAGTGCACATGCTCATGTCCTTTCGAAAATGCGCGCCCGCCGTCCCAAGGCCCGGCGGACCGCCCAATGTTCGCACCCATTGTAGGAACACGGCCCAAGCGGCGCCCTAGGTTATCGTCCATAGAAAAAGAACGCTCCCCCATCCCCGCGCCGTGGCCAACGGCTGAACCCCGCACCGGCCCCGCGCGCCACGGTACTACAGTTGGCACCAGCACCAGAACACCCGTCACGGAGGGAAGACCGCCCATGCCACACGAAGAGCGCCTCACCAGGCTCACCCGAACCGCCTACACCGCAGAGACCGTACGCGCCATGGAACGACCCCTCCTCGACGAAGGCGCCCCCCTCATGCGCATGGCCGCCAACGCCATCGCCAAGACCGTCCTCGACACCATCCACGAGCAAGGATGGAAAGGCTCGGCCTTGCGCATCACGCTGCTCGTCGGAGGCGCCGACAACGGCGGAGACGGCCTGTTCGCCGGCGCCATCCTCGCCTCCCAGGGCCTGCACGTCACCTCCATCGCCACCGGCCCGCAACTGCACGAGGAAGCGCTCCTGACCTTCCTCGACAACGGCGGCCACGTCTTCCCCCTCGACCCCCACTCGCAGATCCCCGGCAGCCCCACCGGCTTCTCCTCCGGCGAGGCCGGCCAACGCCTCGAACGCGCCATCGAGCACGCCCGGCGCAGCCACATCCTCATCGACGCCATGACGGGCATCGGCGTCAACGGCGCCCTGCACGGCATCCCCGCCGCGCTCGCCGACGCGCTGGGCGCCGACGGCCGGGCGCCGCGCCGCCCGGCGCTGCCCGAGGACGCCATGGCGCTCGACTTCCCGCTCGTCGTGGCCGTGGACACGCCCTCCGGCATCGGCGTGGACGACGGTTCGCTGCCCGGCGCGTACATCCCCGCCGACCTGACCGTCATGTTCGGCGCGCTCAAGCCCTGCGCCATGCTGCCACCGGCCGCCGGCGCCTGCGGACGCACCACGCTCGTCGACTTCGGCTTCGACACCGCTCACGCCGTGCCGGCCGTGTCCCTCGTCGACCGTGACCACGCGCAGCGCGCGATCCGCATCCCGCTGGTGTCCGACGGCAAGTACGACCGCGGCGTCACCGGCCTGATCACCGGTTCCGTGGACTACCCCGGCGCGGCCGTGCTGTCCACCACCGCAGCCGCCCGCTGCGACATCGGCATGGTGCGCTACCTCGGTCCGCAGCGCGCCCAGGACCTCATCCTCCAGGCGCTGCCCGAGGCGACCATGGGCAAGGGCCACGTCCAATCGTGGGTCGTGGGCTCCGGCGTGCCCTACGCGGAGCATGACACCGGCCATGACAGCCAACGTGCCGCCATCAAGGCGCTGCTGGAGCATTACGCACTCACCGGCGACGGCCAGGCCGACGCGCGCGCCCGCCAGATGCCACCCATCGTCGTGGACGCCGGCGCCCTCGACCTGCTGCCCGCGAAGGTGCCGCCGCAAGTGGTCCTCACGCCGCACGCCGGCGAGATGGCGCGGCTCATGACCCGCATCGACGCGCCCGCCACCAGCGACAACATCCTGGCGTGCCCGCTGCGTTACGCCCGGCGCGCCCACGCGCTCACCGGCGCCACGGTGCTGCTCAAGGGCGCCTATACCCTCATCGTGTCCGACGACGCCCAGGGACGCGTGCGCACCCTCATGTGCGGCAGGGCGCCCGCGTGGCTCGCCACCGCCGGTGCCGGCGACGCGCTGGGTGGCATCATCGGCGCCTTCCTGGCCTCCCGCGCCGATCTCCTTGCCGCGCATCCGTCCCGGACGGCGGACGTGGTGGCCGGCGCCGTGTACATGCACGGCCTGGCGGCCGCCCTGGCGTCCAAGAGCGACCAGCACGCGTGGGACGAGCCGCGCGTCTACGGCACCGGGGCGCCGGACGACATGGACGAGGCCATCGGGCATCCCATCGTGGCGGGCGACGTGGTCGACGCGCTGCCGGCCGCCTACGACCTGCTCAACACCACCGCGCAGTACCGCTAGGTGCATCCACGCGCGACAGGGGGCGTTGCGGGAACCATGGACGGTTCCCATAACGCCCCTTTGCACACCCCTGCAGAGCGTCCGGGAGAGCTTGTCTCTCAGAGAAGTCCGGCGAGCGGGCGCGGCGGCCTATGCCATACTCACGGTGGGATGGCCGCCGCATGCCGCCGACCGGCACGCCGACGGGAGACCCCCGCCGCCCGCGGCAGCCACCGACGTTTCCTGAAAGGGGCAACGATGACACTGCTGCAACACGACATCACCGATTTCACCGCCCAGGCCTACCACGACGGCAAGCTCGAGCAGATCAGCCGCTCGGACCTGCTGGGCCACTGGTCGCTCCTCTTCTTCTACCCCGCCGATTTCTCCTTCGTGTGCCCGACCGAGCTCGAGGACCTCGCCGACCATTACGACGACTTCAAGAAGGCCGGCTGCGAGATCTACTCGGTGTCCTGCGACACCCAGTGGGTGCACAAGGCATGGCATGACGCCAACGAGAAGATCGCCAAGATCCAGTTCCCCATGATTGCCGACCCCACCGCGAAGCTCGCGCGCGACCTCGACACCTACAACGAGGAGGGCGGCGTCGCCGAGCGCGGCGACTTCATCCTCGACCCGGAGGGCCACGTGGTGGCCTATGAGGTCATCTCCTCCAACGTCGGCCGTGACGCCGCGGAGATCCTGCGCCGCGTCAAGGCGTCGCAGTTCGTGTACGAGCACACCGACCAGGTGTGCCCGGCCAGCTGGCAGCCCGGCGACGAGACCATCGAGCCGAGCCTCGACCTCGTCGGCGAGCTCTGATCGGAGGCACCATGGCGGACGAATCCCAGGCGCCCATGTACGACGCCATCGTGATCGGTGGTGGTCCGGCCGGCCTGACCGCCGGCATGTACCTGGCCAGGGCGCGCTACCGCACGCTCGTGCTCGAGAAGGACGACTTCGGCGGCCAGGCGACCATCACCGCCGAGATCGTCAACTACCCCGGCGTGGCCAGCACCGACGGCACGACGCTCACCCGCACCATGCGTGACCAGGCCAGCGACTTCGGCGCCGAGCTCATGCGCGCCGACGTGACCGGCGTGGACCTCGATGGCGACGTGAAGACCGTGCATACCTCGCGCGGCGACTTCCGCTGCTTCGGCGTGGTGCTCGCCATGGGCGCGGCGCCCCGGCGCATCGGCTTCGAGGGCGAGAGCGAGTACGCCGGCCGTGTCGTGGCCTACTGCGCCACCTGCGACGGCGAGTTCTTCACCGGCAAGGACGTCGTCGTGGTCGGCGGCGGCTTCGCGGCGGCCGAGGAGGCCGTGTTCCTGGGACGCTACGCGCGCAAGGTCACCGTGCTCGTGCGCGAGGACGACTTCACCTGCGACGCGTCCGTGGCCGACAGGGCCAAGGCCGACCCCAAGCTCGCCATCCGCTACGCCACCGAGCTCGTCGCCGTGCAACCCGGACCCGCCGGACTCGTGTCCGCCACGCTGCGCGACGTGCACGACGGCAAGACGTACACGTGGGCGCCCGACGACGGGGGCACCTTCGGTGTCTTCGTCGTCGCCGGCTACGTGCCGCGCACGGACCTCGTCAAGGGCAAGGTCATGCTCAACGACCACGGCTACGTCGTCACCGGCGACGACCTGCGCACCAACGTCGACGGCGTGTACGCCCCCGGCGACCTGCGCGTCAAGGACCTGCGGCAGGTGGTCACCGCCACCGCCGACGGCGCCATCGCCGCCGTCGGCGTGGAGCGGTACGCCGCCGAGGCCAGCGCGCGCACCGACATCGTCCCCGAACGCCCCACCGGTACCACGTACCAACAGGCCGAGGCGAAGCGGGCGGTGGACGCGCCTGCGGACACCTCCGCGGCGCCGCCCTCCACCAACGCGCCGTCCTCGGGCGCGCCGCACGTCGATAGCACCGTGTTCTCCGACGCCGTGGTCAAGCAGCTGGACGTGGTCTTCGCGAGGATGGCACGGCCCGTCACGCTGCAGCTGCAGCTCGACCGCAGCGAACTGTCCGCGCAGCTCGTCGCGTTCGTCGACGAACTCGTGCGCCTGTCCCACGGCAAGCTCGAGCAGGTGACCGAACAGTCGCCGAACCTCGGCGAGAACGGCCGTGGGGCCTTCGACGTGAAGGCGCCGCTGCCGTTCGCCACCCCGATGGTGCGCCTGCTCGTGCGCAACGCCGATGGGCGCCTCGAGGCCACGGGCCTGGCCTTCCACGGCGTGCCCACCGGACACGAGTTCCACTCGTTCGTGCTCGGCCTGTACAACGCCGCAGGCCCCGGCCAGCCGCTGTCCGACGAGGAGCGCACGCGCATCGAGGCCATCCACGATCCCGTGTCCATCATGCTGCTCGTCTCGCTGACGTGCACCATGTGCCCGGAGACCGTGCGAGCCGCGCAGCGCATCGCGTCCCTCAACCCCACCGTGCGCGCCGAGGCCTACGACATCGCGCACTTCCCCGCCCTCAAGGAGGAGTACGACGTCATGAGCGTGCCATGCATCGTGATCGACCGCGACGGGGAACGCAAGGTGGAGTTCGGCAAGAAGACCGTCTCGCAGCTGCTCGACATCCTTGAGGGCATGTAAGGCCTGCGCGCGGCCACGACGAACGGGGCCCGCAGCATCCCGGGGCGCCAGCCATCGGGATGCCGCGGGCCCCGTTTCGCGCCACGGGGTACACTGTGCCGGGAGAACCCCATCCACCATGCAGGGAGGACCCATGGGCCAGAGCGAGGCCATCACCGATGTCGTGTTCGATTTCTGCGGCGTGCTCATCGACTGGCGATGCCGCGCCGCGTTGGACGGCCATTACCCCAAGGAGCTCGTGGACGCCATCGCCTCCCCCGAGGACACGTACGGGTTCTTCGACTACGAGGACCGCATGGACGGCGGCATGCTCCTGTCCGAGGTACTGCCCGCCGTCGCCGCCGACCACGGCGAGGACATCGCCGCCGTCTTCGACTACTACATCCGCCATTACGGCGACGCCCTGCCACGCACGGTGCCCGGCTCCCTGGAGCTCATGGAGGACCTGCGCGGCGCCGGCGTGCGGCTGTGGGGGCTGACGAACTGGTCCGGCGAGACCTTCCACTTCGCCTTCGAACGCTTCCCCGAGATCGACCGGCTCCTCGGCGGCACCGTGGTCTCCGGCGCCGAGAAGCTGCGCAAGCCGAACGCCGACATCTACGAACTGGCGCAGGAACGCTTCGGCCTCGACCCGGCGCGTACGCTGTTCCTGGACGACACCATGGCCAACGTCGAGGGCGCGCGCGCCGTGGGATGGCACGCCGAACGGTTCACCGACGCCGCCGGCGCGGCACCTGCTCGAAGTGCTCGGCGCGCTCACGCCGCAGGAAAAGGAAGGGGAAACGGCATGACCACGCTTCTGCAGCTCAAGTACATCGTCAAGATCGTGGAATGCGGGTCCATGAACGAGGCCTCACACGAGCTGTACATATCGCAGCCGGCGTTGAGCTCCTCCGTCAAGGACCTCGAGAACGAGCTGGGCATCGAGATCTTCACCCGCTCCTCGCAGGGCATCACCCTGACCACGGACGGCGCCGAGTTCCTCACGTACGCGCGCCAGGTGCTCGACCAGGCTGCCCTGCTGGAGGAACGCTACAAGAACGCCAAGCCCCGCAAGCAGCTGTGCGCCGTGTCCACGCAGCACTACATGTTCGCCGTCGAGGCGTTCGTGCGCATGATCGAATCCATCAGGTCGGACGAGTACGAGTTCACGATCCGGGAGACACGCACGCGCGACATCATCGACCAGGTCGCCACGATGCGCTCCGACATCGGCATCCTGTACCTGTCCGACTTCAACAAGCACGTCATCGGCAAGCTGCTGCGCGAGAAGCACCTCGAGTTCCATCCCCTGTTCCGCGCGCCGCTGCACGTGTTCATCTCCAGGGACAACCCGCTGGCCATGAAGAAGGTCATCACCATGGAGGACTTGAAGCCCTTCCCGTTCATCCAGTACGAGCAGGGCGAGGAAGGCAGCTTCTACTTCGCCGAGGAGGCCGTCTGGCCGGACTACTCCCCCAAGCAGATCAACGTGACCGACCGCGCCACCATCCTCAACTTCATCATCGGCCTCAACGGGTACACCGTGTGCACCGGCATCGACAACGGCGACCTCAACAACGAGAAGATTGTCACCGTGCCGCTCGACACGGACGACACGATGCTCGTCGGCTGGATCAGCCACGAGCGCGCCAAGCTGTCCAAGCCTGCGCAGGCGTACCTCGAGCAGCTGCGCGACGTCGTGGCCGCGCACGGCTACAAGCTCATCGACGACTGACCGCGACGCTGACCGGCCGGCACTGCCGGGCAGTGCCGCCCGGTCCGCGTCGTCCGGTGGCCGCGTTGCTCTCGCGCAACAGCTCAAGCATCCCGACGGGCGGCCGGCGCGGCGAGAGGTCCTCGTGACGGCGTGCCGGCACCGCCAGGAAAATGAGGTACACGTACGGCATCCCGAGGTTCGTTTCCAGCAGCGAATTGACGACCAATGGTTTCACCGCCTCCGCGAGCGTCATGCCGGCGCTGCGGATGCCGCCGAGCAGCAGCGCCACCTCCCACGCGAACTGGATGAGGATGCCGCACGCCAGCAGCCAGCCGATGCGCACGCGTTCCGCCGGCAGCTGGTGCCCCAGGTTCCAGATCACCACGCCCGCGTAGCCCACGAACAGGATGAGCGCCATCCACCCATGGTACGAGCCCGTGGTGCGCTGGATGGTGATGGGATCGACCACCTGCCACGGCAGCCAGCGTTCCGTGATCGTTTGGGTGATGAGCGACGCGCAGAACCACCAGCCGAAGATGAGCGTCGACCACCCACCAGGTCCGGGTCGCGGCGCAGCCACAGCCAGATCCACACGAAGTTCGTGAACCCGTAGCTCATGGACATCCACAGCAACACCCAGAACAGGCTCGCGTTCGGCGAAATGGTGCGGCTGTGCAACGCCAGGTGGAAGATGCCGAAGTCAACTGCGAAATAGAGGACGCCCGCGGCCAAGCCCACCAGGACGGTCGTGTACCGCCGCTTCCACAGCAGCAATCCCATCAGGAACAGCAGGAACGCGATGTCCAGCCAGATGTACAGCGGCGCGAACTGCCTCCTGGCGATGAGCTCCCCGGTCGCTTCGGCCATGGTCATGGAAAACCTCCCTCGGGTCGGCACGGCATGTCCCACTGTAGCAAGCCCGTGCGCACAAATCACACGGATGTGATTTGTCCATGATGAGTGCGATCTTGGCCTTGATGCTGGATAAAGATAAGCGATTCCGTGATGGGGCACGGTGGTGGTATTGGGGGAGTTAGTACTTACTATAAGTAAGTACCTTACTTTCAATAAGCTTACACTTTCCCGCTACACTGAGTTCCATGGCCCAATACGATCTGTTCGCGTCCAACTGTCCCCTGCGTTTTCCCCTGTCCATCATCAAAGGCAAATGGGGTTCCCTGATCATCCTGGCGCTCAAGAACCGCCCCATGCGCTTCTCGGAGCTGTGCCGCTCCATCGGTGGGATCAGTGAGCGCATGGCTTCGCAGAGCCTGAAATACCTGGTGCGCTATGGCTTGGTGCGCCGCAGCGTGGTGGGCACCACCAATCCCCCGCAGGTCAGTTACGCCCTCACTCCCCTCGGCCGCCAGTTCGCGGTGCCGTTGACCCAGTTGGCGGCGTTGGCCAACGACCATGCCGACGAGATCCTGTGGGAACAGCGCCACGGATAGTCCGTTATGTCATTTTTTGCGGCCAGACCCACCGGTCAGGTATGAAGGTGTGTCCCGGGGTCTCAGAATCCCAGATGCCCGTCATGGGCGCGCAAGGTGGGTTCCTCGTCCAAAGTGACGCCGGGATGGCGTTCGGGCGTGGCGACCATGTCGGTGATGAGGCGCCATTGGCGCCGTGAGATGCCGATGCGGCTGTCGGGACGGACCATGAGGATCGGCACCAGGTCCCCCACCATGGCCTCGAGCTCGTCGCGGCGTTCCGGGGTGCATTCCTCGTCGTCGATCCAGATGATGGGCAGCGGGTGCTCCCGCTCCATCTCCACGCGGGCGCGTGCCTTGATGGTGCCGAACTTGCCGGTCAGGAGCCGGTCGTAGGTGACCGGGTCGTACCATTGCACGGTGTCCACGGGGATGGCGTCCCATCCGAGGGCGTCGTTGAGCCGGTCGGTGTAGGGTTGCCACGTCGTAAGCCATTCCAGGTCCGCCAGTCCGGTGCTCGCCAGCTTGGCGAGGTCGGCGGCCAGTTCCGCCGACCAGTGTACCCGGTACCCGTTGTGGCGGTCCACCATGATGCGTTCACAGCGGTCCAGCAGGAAGGCGTTCGACGGATCGTACAGCGCCTTGCGACCGTCATGGCCGCGCAACCACGCGAGGTTCGCCTGACCGCCCCGGCGCAGCACCTTGTCATCGACGAAGGCGTTGAGCACGCCGTCGAAATCCGTGTAGACCACCGCTTGCGGCATGCTGGCGCTCCTCCCCATGTGTGACCCGTCAGGGCCGTGGTACGGCTCCACCATAACGTCATGGTGACGGGAGCGCCAGCCGCTTCGCCCTTGGGCGATGTCAGGCGCCGTAGCGGTCCAGGTACTCCTCGGCGGCCTTGGCGATGCCCTCGTCCACGACGGGGCCGGTGCCGTCGGACTTGCGCAGCTGTTGGCCGGCCTCGAAGATCTGGCGCACGTTGGCGATGGCGAGCACCGGGAAGCCGAACTCGTCCTCGACGGCCTTGACGGCGGAGACATCCGAGTCCTTCGTCTTCTCCATGCGGTCCACGGACAGCACGAGGCCGACGATCTCGACGTCCGCCTGCGCCTTGAGCTTGGGGACGACCTCGCGCACGGCGGTGCCGGCGGTCATGACGTCGTCCACGAGCAGCACGCGGTTGCCGTCCTCGAGGGGCCTGCCGACCATGATGCCGCCGTCGCCGTGGTCCTTGGCCTCCTTGCGGTCGAAGGTGTAACCGACGGTGACGCCGTAGTTGAGCTGCATGGCCATGGAGGTCGCTACGGCCAGCGGTATGCCCTTGTAGGCGGGGCCGAAGATGGTGTCGATGCGCACGGGCAGCTTGCCGTTGTCGATCTCCGTCTGGATCTTCTCGGCGTAGAAGGCGCCGAGCGTGGCGATCTTGCGGCCGTCGTCGAAGGCGCCGGCGTTGATGAAGTACGGTGAACGCCGTCCCGACTTGAGGGTGAACTCGCCGAACTTGAGGGCGCCGGATTCCAGCAGGAAACGGGTGAAGCGGTGGTCGAGGGTCTCGAACATGGGCATGGGTGATGGGTTCCTTTCTTCCGTCCGGCTCAGCGCCAGGTGTCGCCCTTGGCGAGCTTGGCGGCCAGTTCTGGGCGTTCGTCGAGCAGCGCCTCAAGCTCGAGGGCCACGCGCAGCGGCGCGGTGGGCTCCACGAGCGCGGCGCCGCCGACCTCGACGGCGTTGGCGCCGGCGTACAGGTATTCCAGCGCCTTCTCGCCTGAGTCGATGCCGCCGATGCCGATGATGGGGATGTCCGGCAGCGCGGTGCGCACCTTCCACACGCACGCCAGTCCCACTGGGAACACGGCCGGTCCGGAGACGCCGCCGGTGACGTTCGAGAGAATCGGCTTGCCGGTGCGGATGTCGATGCGCATGCCGACGAGCGTGTTGATCATGCTCAGCGCATCGGCGCCCGCCTCGACGGCGGCGCGCGCGATGAGCGCGATGTCGGTGACGTTCGGCGTGAGCTTGATGACCATCGGCTTGTCGGTGAGCCTGCGCAGCCGCTCGACGAGGTGGGACAGCGCCACCGGGTCGGTGCCGACGGACATGCCGCCGTGGCTGACGTTGGGGCAGCTCACGTTGATCTCGAGCATGTCGGCCGGCGAGTCGGCGAGCTTGGCCACGACCTCGGCGTAGTCGTCGTCGCAGTGGCCGGCGACGTTGGTGACCACGGTGGCACCCAGCGCCTTGAGCTTGGGCAGCTCGTCCACGAGATACGTGTCCACGCCCGGGTTCTGCAGGCCCACGGCGTTGACGGTGCCGGCGGGACTCTCCGCGGTGCGCGGCGCCGGATTGCCTTCCCACGGCACCGGCGAGACGCCCTTGGTGCCGACGGCGCCGAGCTGCGCCACGTCGTAGAAGTGGCGCACCGCGGCCAGCTGGAAGGTGCCCGAGGCGGTGCCGACGGGGTTCTTCCACCGCACGCCGGCGACCATGGTGCCATGGCGCCACTCGTGCGGCGCGTACAAATCGTTCGTCTGCTGTTCCATCGTCATGACTCCCCTCATTTGCCCCAGCCGAGCTGCTCCGGCGTGAACACCGGGCCGTCCACGCACACCTTCTGCCTGCCGTCGACGGTGTCGACGACGCACACCACGCACGTGCCGTAGCCGCAGCCCATGCGTTCCTCGAGGCTGAACTGGCAACGTATGCTACGGTGCGCGGCCCACGCGGCGACCGCCTTGAGCATGGGCAGCGGGCCGCACGAGAGGATGACCGGGGGCAGCGGGTTGGCGGCGAGCTCTGCGTCGAGGCGTTCGAGCAGCGTGATGACGTTGCCCTCGGACTCGTCGATCGCGTACGCGCGGTCGGCGAACGGGGCGACGATGTCCTGCGCGAAGTGGTCGTTGCGGTAGCCGAACACGGCGGTCACCTCGGTGTCGGCGCGCGCCGAGAGGACCTGCGCGGCGCGGATGAGCGGCGGGATGCCCAGGCCGCCGCCAACGAGCACGTAGTTGGCTGACGCCTTCGTGTCGTACGGCTTGCCGAGGGGGCCCAGCACGTCGACGCGGTCGCCGGCGCGCATGCGGCTGAACTCGTCGGTGCCGTAGCCGACGACGGCGAAGATGATGGACACCTCGTCGCCGTCCACGTCGGCCACGCCGAAGGGGCGCGGGGACATGTGCAGGGGGTTGCGCGAGTACAGGTTGACGAACTGCGCGGGCCTGGCCTTGGCGGCGATGAACGCGTCGCGGAACGTCAGGCGGTACACGCCGTCCGTGAGCTTGCGCACGGCGGTGACGTCCACGGTGCGGCGCGCCGGGTAGTATCCCGCGTCGGTCGCCTGCGCGACGGTGGGGATGAATGATGCGGTGGTCACTGGGTTCTCTTCCTCTCCTGCTGTCGGTGGTTGTCGATGGGAAAACCTGTTGGCTAGGGCAGCGCGACGCGCAGCTGGTCACGCATGTCGAGCGCCGCTTGGCGCGCGCAGTCGGCGACGAGCGCGAGCGCGTCGTCCGCGCCCATGGTCTCGCTGTAGGCGTCCGAGGAACGCCAGGCGCCGATGATGCCGCGCGACGAGTTGACGATGGCGCCGGAGCCGTCGCGGTCGAACATGCCGGCGACGGACTGCGCGGTGCCGCCCTGGGCGCCGTAGCCGGGCACCAGGAAGAACGTGTGGGGCATGGCGGTGCGCAGCGCGGCGCCTTCCTCGGGGTGGGTGGCGCCGACGACGGCGCCGACGCGCGAGTAGCCGAACCGGCCGAGGCTGTCCGCGCCCCACTCCTCCACCAGCGCGCCGACGCGCTCGTAGAGGCGTGTGCCGTCGGCGAGCGCGAGTTCCTGGATCTCGGCGCTGGAGGGGTTGGAGGTGCGTACGAGGGTGAAGAGGTCCTTGTCGGTGGTCTTGGCGGCGTCGGTGAAGGGGGTGATGCCGTCGGCGCCGAGGTAGGGGTTGATGGTGATGGCGTCCTCGTGCCAGGGGTCGTGGGGTTCCTCCCTTGGTGTGGGTACGCCGGACAGGTGGGCGGCGTAGGCGGTGGCGGTGGAGCCGATGTCGCCGCGTTTGGTGTCGCCGATGACGTAGAGGCCTTGTTGCTGGGCGTATTCGCAGGTCATGGTGTACGCGTCGATGCCGGCGGGGCCGAGGGCTTCGTACATGGCGATCTGTGGTTTGACGGCGGGGACGATGTCGGCGATGGCGTCGATGATGGCGCAGTTGTAGGCGAAGTAGGCGACGGACAGTTGGGTGGCGCGTAGTTCGCTGGGGTCCTCGACCTGTGTTTCGACCTCGTCGGCGTAGGAGTCGATGACTTGGGGCGGGACGAGGGCGGGTGTGGGGTCGAGGCCGACGACGCTGGGGTTCTGTGCGGCTTCGATGGCTTCGATGAGTCGGTCCATGGGTGTTCTCCTCTTACCAGCGGGTGTACATGGGTGTGGAGCCGATGATGGTGGCGATGGGCTGGCCGGTGACGTGCCAGCCGGCGAATGGGGTGTTGCGTGCCTTGGATTGGAAGGCTTCGGGATCCACGGTCCAGTGGCGGTGGGTGTCGAGGATGGCGAGGTCCACGTCCTCGGGGTCGCTCACGGTGGTGAGGTCGAGGAGGCGTCGTCCGTCGGGTCCGGGGATGGCGTGGCGTTCGAGGAGGCCGGGGATGTCGGTGGCGGGGTGGCCGAGGAGTTTGCCGGGGGCGACGGCCATGAGTTCGATGAGCTTGGCGTCGCTGATGGTGCCGGTGTCGACGAGGGTCTTGTGGCAGACGCCGTAGGCGCATTCGAGGCCGATGATGCCGTTGGGTGCGTCGAGGAAGCCTTGTGCCTTTTCGTCGAGGGTGTGGGGCGCGTGGTCGGTGGCGATCATGTCGACGGTGCCGTCGGCGATGGCCGCGATGGTGGCCTGGCGGTCGGCGGCGGAGCGCAGGGGCGGGTTCATCTTGGCGACGGTGCCGTACTTGAGGAGGTCCTCGTCGCACAGGGCGAGGTAGTGGGGTGCGGTCTCGCAGGTGATGGGCAGTCCTTCGGCCTTGGCGGCGCGGATGGCGTCGAAGGAGATGGCGGTGCTCACGTGCTGGAAGTGGATGTGCACGCCGGTGGCGCGGGCCAGTTCGATGTCGCGGGCGACGATGGCCAGTTCGGTGTCCTCGGGGATGCCGGGCACGCCGAGCTTGTCGGCGACGGGGCCGGCGTTGACGGCGCCGGTGTCGTGATGCTCGCAGTGTTCGATGAGGTACAGGCCCGTCTTCTTGCAGTTGGCGAGCACTTCCTCAAGGACCTTCTCGGGCACGGGGGCGCCGTCGTCGCTCATCGCGGTGACGGGGTGGGCGATCTGGGCGGCGTCCTTGTCGGCGTCGTGGCCGGGCAGGTACCAGGCCCAGTCCTCGGGGTCGCTGGCTTCCCGGCCGTCGCGGCCCTTGGTGGCGGCGACGCACAGCTCGTAGCGTACGGGCAGTGTCACGTCGTGGACCTCGCCGTAGTGCTGCAGGTAGTCGATGACGTTCGCGCAGCCGGCGTCGAGCACCTCGCCCGCGCCGGGCTCCCCCTGCCGGACGGGACGGCCGTCCATGGCGGGCACGGTGTTGGGCATGATGAGCACGTTCGTGTAGCCGCCGGCGGCCGCGGCGCGGCATCCGGAGAGCATGTCCTCCTTGCCGGTCTGCCCGGGGTCGCGGAAGTGCACGTGCGGGTCCTGCAGGCCGGGCGCCAGCGTCCAGCCGGTGGCGTCGATGTCGCGGTCCGCTCCGTCGGCGGCCACGACCAGGTCGATGGTCTCGTGGGTGTCCCAGACGGCGATGCCGTGCAGCGTGCAAGCCATCAGAGCTTGGCCTCCTCGTCGCAGTAGTCGCAACGGTATTCCTCGCGTTCGGTGTGCATGAGGTGGAACATCTGGTCGATGCCGCGTTCCGTGGTGGTCACGCACCGCGGGTTCTGGCAGGTGATGATGTTGATGACGTGCTCGGGCAGCACGAGCGTGAGCTTGTTGGTGATCGTGCCGCCACGGACGATGTCCACGCTGGCGGTACGGGCGACGAGGGCGAGCACGTCGAGGTCGATGTCGTCCTCGTCGATGTCCTCGATCTTGATGATGTCCTTGCGCCCGTAGCGTTGGCTGTCGGCGTTCATGATGAGCGCCAGGCGCGTGGTGGCGGGGTCGATGTCCAGGTAGTCGAGGACCTTGAGGGCGCTGCCGGCGGGCACGTGGTCGATGATGATGCCGTTGATGATGCTGGTGACTTCCATGTCAGGCCTCCAATACCCTTCCCTCGAGCGGTTCGTAGCCGGGCAGGCCGTCGCCGAGCACCGAGCTCTCCAACGCCATGCGCATGAGCATGCCGTTGCGCACCTGCTCGAAATAGGCGGCGCGCGGGTCACTGTCCACGTCGGTGGCGATCTCGTTGACGCGCGGCAACGGATGCAGGACCGCCATGTCCGGTTTGGCGAGCCTGAGCTTGGCCTCGTCGAGGATGTAGGTGTCGCGCAGGCGCAGGTAATCGTCCTCGTTGAAGAAGCGTTCCTTCTGCACGCGCGTCATGTACAGCACGTCCAGCTCGCCGATCGCGTCCGTCAGGTCGGTGGTCTCCACGTAGGAGCAGCTCGGGGTCGCCTTGATGCGGTCGATCACGTAGCGCGGGGTCCTGAGCTCCTTCGGGGAGATGAGCACGAACCGCACGTTGCCGAAACGGCACAGCGTCTCGATGAGCGAGTGCACGGTGCGCCCGAAGGTCAGGTCGCCGCACAGACCCACCGTCAGGTCGGTGACGCGCCCGAAACGCGACTGGATGGTCGCCAGGTCGGCGAGGGTCTGCGTGGGATGCATGTGGCCACCGTCGCCGGCGTTGATGACGGGCACGCTCGCGGCGCGCGACGCGACGAGCGCCGCACCCTCCTTGGGATGGCGGATGGCGACGACGTCGACGTAGTTGGAGACGGTCTTCAACGTGTCGCTGATGGACTCCCCCTTGGTGACCGAGGCGAGCTGGGCGCCGGCGAAACCGATGACCTGGCCGCCCAGGCGCAGCATGGCCGTCTCGAAGCTCAGGCGCGTACGCGTGCTGGGCTCGTAGAACAACGTGGCCAGGATGCGTCCGTCACAGGTGTGCGCGACGTCCCGGCGGTGGGAATCGATGTAACGGGCCTTGTGGAGCAGGTCCCGGATCTGGGGAACGGACAGGTCGTCCAGGGTGATGACGCTCATGCCGGCCATGGAACGGTCGACAGGCGCCTGTGCTTGCATGTCCAAGGTGCACCTTTCGTTGGCTTGCAAAGGTGGCCATGTGTACGTGACCTAATCCACGATAGCAGCACCGACGACCGGCCCGGCCCCACGGGGACGAATCGCGAGACGCCCCACGGGACACACCGCGGGACACACCGCGGGACGCCGGCGTCAGTCCCGGTCCCCCTCGTTGCCGTAGAAGAGCCGTTCGGTGACCTCGCGGGCACGGCGCATGACGGACAGCAGGTCGTTCTCGAAACGCTGGCCCTGGTTGGCGTCGTAACCGAGGTAGACGGCGATGCCGCCCAGCGAGTACACGTCGGTCGGCAGGATGTCCGCCTGGTTGGCGCGCCCGCTCCACAGGTAGTTGCCGTTGCGCGCGTCGGTGCACATGACCCACGCGTCGCGCAGGACGGCGGCATCCTCCGTGCCGACCAGGCCGTGCTTCTCGAGGGCGTCCAGGGCCTGCATCGTGGAGTTGACGCGCAGGTCGCGGATGGCGTGGGCGTGGCGCAGCTGCAGCAGCTGGACGGTCCATTCCACGTCCGACAGGCCCCCCTTGCCGAGCTTCAAATGCCGGTCGCGCCTGACGCCGCGCGGCAGGCGCTCGGCCTCCATGCGCGCCTTGAGGCGACGGATCTGGCCGAGCTCCTCCTCGGTCAGCGGCCGGTCCGGGTAGCGCATCGGGTCGGCGATGTTCGCGAGGAAATCGTCGGCGAGCGCGCCGTCGCCGGCGGCGTGGCGCGCGCGCAGGAGCGCCTGGCGTTCCCAGGTGCTGGCCCAGCTTCGGTAGTATTCCTCGCAGCTGGCGTAGGAGCGCACCAGGGGTCCGTTCTTGCCTTCGGGCCTGAGGTCCATGTCGAGTTCGATCCGGGGTTCGAGGGTGAGGGGGCCTTGCATCATGGCGCGCAGGCGTTCCTCGACCTTGCGGGCGAACCGGTTGGCCTCGGTTTCGTCGGCGCCTTCGTTGGGCCGGTAGATGATGATGATGTCGGCGTCGGAGCTGAAGTTGACCTCGCGTCCCCCGTAGCGTCCCATGGCGATGACGGTGAGGGTGGCGGGCGGCTGTTCGACGTGGTCCTCGCGCGTCTGGGTGTCGGTGGCCCAGCGCAGGGCGGCGTCGATGATGGCGTCGTAGGTGTCGGTCATGCCGGTGAGCATGGTGTGGTCGGTGTTGACGCCGCTCATCCAGCCCAGGCCGATGCGTTCGATCTCGTGGCGTCTCAGGGCCCTGAGGGCGGTGGCGCATTCGCGTGGGGCGTCGTTGTAGCGGTTGGTGATGGCGGCGCATTGGGTGTCGAGCGCGCTGCGGGTACGTGGGAGGAGCGCCTGGTCGTGGCCGAGCCAGGTGATGGATTCGAGGGATTTGTTGAGGGCGTCGCCGAGGAAGCGTGAGTTGGACAGGACGTGGCACAGGCGCCGGGCGGCGTTTGGTGAGTCGCGCAGGAAGCCGAGGTATTCGTGTTCGGACCCGAAGTGTTCCTCGAGGGTGCGCCAGTGCAGCAATCCCATGTCGGGGTTCTGGCCTTCGCCGAGCCAGCGCAGTGCGGCGGGCAGGAGGATGCGGTTGATCTTGGCGGCGCGGGTGACGCCGTCGGTGAGGGCCTGGACGTGGCGCAGGGCGGCGGCGGGGTCGGCGAAGCCGATGGCTTCGTAGCGGGCCATGGTGGCCTGCGGGGACAGGACGACGGCTTCGTCGGCGCTGGTGGCGGAGATGGGCAGCATGGGCCGGTAGTAGATGTCGTTGTGCAGCCGGCGCACCTGCTGGCGGGTCTCGTCGTAGCGGCGCACGAGTTCCTCGGGGCGCAGGCCCACGGCGCGGGCAAGCCGGCGCAGTTCCTCGTTCTGGTTGAGTTCGTCGACGTTCACGTTGCGTTGTTTCTCGAGGCCGCCGTCGTTGGCGGCGCCGAGATCGGGGAACAGGTGGGTGCGTTTGAGCTGCCACATCTGCTGGCGGTGCTCCAGGACGCGTTCGAACCGGTAGTCGCCGCCCAGGTCCTTGGCGTGGGTGCGGGACACGTAGCCGCCGTCGGAGAGGGCCTGCAACGCGTCGAGGGTGCCCTTGACGCGCAGGCTCGGGTCGGTGCGGCCGTGGACGAGCTGGAGCATCTGGACGGTGAACTCCACATCGCGCAGCCCTCCCCTGCCGAGCTTGATCTCGCGGTCACGCAACGCGGGAGCGATGAGGTGTTCGACGCGTTCGCGCATGCGCTGGCAGTCGTTGACGAAGTTCTCCCGGCCGGCGGCCTGCCACACGAAACCGTCGGCCATCTGCATGTAGGCGTCGCCGAGGCTCGTGTCGCCGGCGACGGCGCGGGCCTTGAGGAGCGCCTGGAACTCCCAGTTCTCCGCCCACTGCTCATAGTAGGCGCGGTGGGAGTCGAGACGGCGCACGAGCGGACCGTCCTTGCCCTCGGGCCGCAGCGCGCCGTCGATCTGCCAAAGCATGGGCTCCGTGACGCCGGGGACGACGGATTGGCAGGCTTTCTGCAGGACCATGGCCATTTTCGTGCCGATGCGCTTGAGGGTGTCGTCGCCGACGGCCGCTTCGAGCCGTTCGCTGCCATCCTCCTGGGTCGTGGCGTCCATGGCGGCCTCGACCACGTAGATGAGGTCGACGTCGGACACGTAGTTGAGTTCCCGGGCGCCCAGCTTGCCCATCCCGATGATCGCGAACCGGACCTTGGCGCTGTCCGCCACCTCGTGGCGGGCGATGGCCAGGGCGCCCTCGAGGGCGGCGTCCGCCAGGTCGGACAGGGCGCGGCTGACGGCCGGCTGCGCGTCGATGGGGTCCTGCGCGGACACATCGTACGCCATGATGCCGGCCAGCTGCTCACGGTAGGCGCGCCGCAGCGCCCCCACCGACGCGGCCAGGTCGCGCGTGGCCACGGGCGCGCCGTCCGTCCCGTCGACGCCGATGGCGTCGAGCATGACGCGCACCCGTTCATCGCGCGACGCGCGCACCGCGTGGTCGGGGTCGTCGGTGACGGCCGCGAGCAGTTCGGGCCGCGAGCGCATGAGCATGCCCATCGCGTTGGAGGCGCCGAGCACACCGATGAGGCGCTGCGCGCGCGCATGGTCACTCAGGTAGCCGTCGAGGGGGTGGCCGTCGCGCCCGTACTGTGCGCGGATGTCGGCGAAGGACGCCAACGCGGCGTCCGGGTCGGCCGCGGCCGCCAGGTCGTCGAGCAGCAGGCGCAGGTGCGTCCCGTCGACGCCCTGGCCTCGCAACGCGTCCAGGGTGCGTTTGGAATCGCCCAGGCGCAGGAGCCCGGCGTGGATGATGTCGCGTGTGCCGATCGAAGTGGTGCTTGGATCCATGCCTTCCCACCATACATGGTTTCGCCGTCCCCGGCGGCCCGCCTTCCCCATGGAGGACGGCGCATGGGGCGGGCCGGTCAGGCGAACAGGGTGTGCACGTTGGCCCAGATGCGCCTGGCGGTGGCGGGGCGGTTCATGCTGTACAGGGTTCATGCTGTACAGGTGGATGCCGTCCACGCCGTGGGCGACCAGGTCCGAGATCTGCTGGGACGCGTAGATGATGCCCGCGTCGCGCAGGGTCGCGGGGTCGCCGCCCCACTTGTCGAGCATCGTGGCCAGGGTCGTGGGGATCTTCGAGGAGCACATGCCGGCCATGCGACGCACGCTCCTCTCGTTGGTGACAGGCATGATGCCCGCCTCGACGGGCACCTGGATGCCAGCGGCGTCCACCAGGTCGCGGAAGCGCAGGAAATCCTCGTCGTCATAGAACAGTTGGCTGATCAGGTGGGTGCAGCCGGCGTCCACCTTGCGTTTGAGGTTGTCCACGTCCTCCTTCAGGGTGGCGGCCTGGGGATGCTTTTCCGGGTAGCAGGCGCCGTACACCTTCATGCCGGGCCGGTGCTCGCGGATGAACGCCGTCAGGTCGCTGGCGTGCTCGAACACGCCGGCCGGTTCACGCTCGGGGTTGCGGTCACCGCGCAGGGCGAGGATGCCGGACACCTTCGCCTGGTCGAACAGGTCGAGCGCCTCCAGGGCCGCGTCCTTGTCAAGGTACTGGGCGGTCAGGTGGGCGACGGCGTCGATGCCGTACTCGCTGCGCACCGTGTTGGCGATGCGCGCCGTGGCGGTGCGGTCCGCGCTCTTGCCGGTGCCGTACGTCACGGAGATGAACGCGGGCTTCAGCCCCTCCAGGCCGTCGAGCGTGTCGTAGATGGTGCCCACGGGCGCGGTGCGCTTGGGCGGGAAGATCTCCAGGGAAAAAATGGGCATGGCTGCTTCCTTGGTACAGGGGTGGTGCGGGACGGGTCCCGTCGCGCCCATGGCGGTGACGGGACCCGTACGGTCGTTCCGGATGGTCCGGTGGGGGTCAGTGGGGGTCAAAGGCGTTCGCGCACGATCCTCGTGGCCTCGACCATGTGCTCCAGGCTGGGCCACGTCTCCTCGTCGCCACGGGTCTTCAGGCCGCAGTCGGGATTGATCCACACCTTGGAGACATCCATCTTCGCCAGGATCTGGCCGATGCGCTCCACGAGCTCAGCGGTGGAGGGCACGCGCGGCGAATGGATGTCGTAGACGCCGGGGCCGGCCTCGGTCTCGAAGTGCGCGTCGTGGATGGCGTCGAGGACCACGAGGTCACCGCGCGACGCCTCGAAGGAGATCACGTCCGCGTCCATCGCGTCGATGTCCTCGATGATGTCGTTGAACTCCGAGTAGCACATGTGCGTGTGGATCTGCGTGGTGGGCTTGACGGCGGAATGCACCAGGCGGAACGCGGGGATCGCCCAGTCGAGGTATTCACGGTGCCAGTCGGAGCGGCGCAGCGGCAGTTTCTCGCGCAGCGCCGCCTCGTCGATCTGGATAACGGGGATGCCCGCGGCCTCCAGGTCGAGGACCTCGTCGCGGATCGCGAGCGCGAGCTGCTGGGTCTGCTCCTCGTGGGTGATGTCCTCGCGCGGCCACGACCAGTTGAGGATGGTGACCGGGCCGGTGAGCATGCCCTTCATCGGCTTGTCGGTCCTGGACTGCGCGTAGGAGCTCCAGGCGACGGTGATGGGTTCGGCGCGCGACACGTCGCCCCACACGAGCGGCGGCTTGACGCAGCGGGTGCCGTAGGACTGCACCCACGCGTTCTTCGTGAACAGGAAGCCGTTGAGGTGCTGGCCGAAGTACTCGACCATGTCGTTGCGTTCGAACTCACCGTGCACGAGCACGTCCAGGCCGATCTGTTCCTGGTGCCTGATGACCTCGTCGATGCGCTCCTTGATGAACGCGTCGTACTGCTCCTGGCTGATCTCGCCCTTGCGCAGGCGCGCGCGTTCGGCGCGGATCTCGCGGGTCTGCGGGAAGGAGCCGATCGTGGTGGTGGGCAGCTCGGGCAGGCCGAGCGCCTCGCGCTGCAGCTTCTGGCGTTCCGTGCGCGCGGGCCGGCGCGTGTAGTCGCTGTCCTCGAGGGCGGCGATGCGCTCGGCGACGGCCTGGTCGCGGGCCACGCGCGTGCCGTCGAACAGCAGCTGGTTGGCCTTGAGCGCATCGGACGCCTTGAGCGCGTCGTCGTCGAGGTCGACGAGGTCGGCGACCTGGCGCACCTCATGGAGCTTCTCCAACGCGAACGCGAGGTGCCTGAGGACGTCCTCGCCGAGCTGTTCCTCGCCCTGGGTGCTGAACGGCACGTGCAGCAGCGAGCAGGCCGAGGCGACGGCCACGGGCGCGCCGGCCTGCTGGAGCGCCTGCACCAGGCCGATGCTGGTCGCGTAGTTGTTGCGCCAGATGTTGCGGCCGCCCACGACGCCGGCGAACAGCGTGACGCCGTCGGTGACGCCGTGCTCGGACACGGCGGCGAGGTTCGCGTCGCGGCCCTCGACGAGGTCGAGGCCGATGCCGTCGAAGCCGAGGGCGAGCGCGTCCGCGTACACGTCGGCGATGTTGCCGAAGTACGTGTTGAGCAGCACCTTCACGTTGCCGGCGCGGGCGGGCAGGATGCGCTGGTAGAGCGCCTCGAACAGTTCGGTGTCGCCCTCGGCCTTGTCCATCACGAGGTAGGGTTCGTCGAACTGGATCCATGCGGCGCCGAGCTGCGCGAACCTGGTGAGGACCTCGGCGTACACCTTGGCGACGGCGTCGATGAGCGTGGTGTCGATGGTCAGTTCCTGCGCCTGCGGGGTGCGGGCGAGCTTGAGGAACGTGTAGGGGCCGATGAGCACCGGCTTGGTGACCAAGCCCAGCCTGTCCTTCGCCTCGGTGAACTCGTCGAACGGCTTGGTGGAGTTGAGCCTGACCTGGGTGTCCGGCTCGAATTCGGGCACCAGGTAGTGGTAATTGGTGGTGAACCACTTCTTCATGGGCAGGGCGGTCACGTCGCCGCGCTCGCCCTGGTAGCCGCGCGCCATCGCGAACAGCGTCTCCTCCGGGTTCTCGAAGCCCAGGGCGCGGTAACGCCGCGGGATGACGTTGAGCAGGATCGCGGTGTCGAGCACCTGGTCGTACAGGGAGAAGTCGTTGCTGGGGATGAGGTCGATGCCGGCGGCCTGTTCGAGCCTCCAATGCTCCTCGCGCAGTTCCGCGCCCACCTGGCGCACGTCGGCGAGCGTGGCGTTGCCCTTCCAATGGGCCTCGATGGCCTTCTTGAGCTCACGGTTGCGTCCGATGCGCGGGAAACCGGAAATGGACGTCAGGACACTCATGCGTTCCTCCCAAAAGTACTGCGGTCGATTCGGCGACGCGACTCACAGTATCAGGCTTCAGGGCGCGAAACCCGCGCTGTCCACCAATCCGCCATAGCGGTTTCCGAGATACGGTTATAACCTGCGTTTATACCCATGGGGTCGGTTATCGGTGTGGCATATACCCATGGATACGGCTGCGGGGCACCGTGCATGCGCACGATGCCCCGCACCCCGGAGAGCTTGGGCCTACAGGTCCCGCGGGTTGAGCACGCCGAGCAGCTCGGCGTCATGCGTGCCCCATTTGCGAAGCGGCGCGTCGGAGCCGAACACGGCGACGCTGGCGGTGCTCATGCCCAGGTTGAGCAGGTCGAGCAGCGAACGCTCGGAGCGGGCGGAGGCGAGCCACTGGCATGCCATGGACACGGTCGGCTCGTGCCCGATGACCATGAGCGTGCGCCGCTTGTCCTTGCACGAGGCCAACGCGTCGAACACTGCCTGCATGCCGTCGTCGTACAGAGCCTTGACGTACTCGACCTTGGGCCCGTCGCCGAACACCTTGAGCATGCGCCCGCAGGTCTGGCGGGCGCGCACCGCGCTCGAGCAGTCGATCTGGTCGGGCACGAGCCCCACGGATTCCAACGCCTTGGCGACCTTCTTGGCCTGCTTGAGACCCTTGTCCGTCAACGTGCGCTCGAAGTCGCCGTGCGCGTCGAAGGGTTCCGTCTTGGCGTGGCGCATCACCAGCAGCACGTACTTGTATCCCTTCGCCCGCTTGGCGAGCTGCTTGAGTTGGTTGGCCATGTCCCTCACCGCTTCCTGGTCGATTGCGTACCCGATTATACGGTCGGCGAGCGCCGCGCCGCGTTGTTCACTGTGCGGCGCTCACCGCCCCGCGCCGCCGGCCGGAGCGTCATCATCGACGCCGGTGCCGGCGAGCGCGGCGACCTGCGTGTCCAGGTCGCGCAGCACCTTGCGCAGCTTGCAGTCGGAGATGTCGCGCAGTTCGAGTTCCTCGAGGCCTTCGGCGCGTTCCTCGGCGCTCAGCTCGTCGATGTCGGTGGTGGTGTCCTTGGCGGGCCGGTCGCGTTTGCGCAGCGCCTCGTAGCCGGGGGCCATGGCGCGCGAGACGACGAGGAAGCCGGTGTGGCCGATCATCTGGTGGGCGGGGCGTACCGCGAGCCCCTGGACCTTCCAGGCGCGTTCCATGGTCTCCTGCACGTCGGGTTCTGTCCATTGGCCGCTGGCGCGCAGCGCTTCGGCCAGGCGGCTCAGCTGGGTGGTGGTGGTCACGTAGGCGACGAGCACGCCGCCGGGCGCGATGGCGCGCCACGCCTGCTCGAGGCGGTTCCAGGGGTCGAGCATGTCGAGCATGACGCGGTCGTAACGGTGTTCGGGCAGTGTGGCGGCGACGGTGTCGAAGTCGCCGGTGCGCAGGTCCCACCAGTGCGGTCGGCTTCCGAAGTAGACGGTGGCGTTGCCTTCGGCGATCTTGGCGAATTCGGGGCGCAGCTCGATGGTGGTCAGCTGCCCCTCGGGGCCGACGGCGTCGAGCAGGTTCATGCTCATGGCGCCGGAGCCGGCCCCGGATTCCAGGACGCGCATGCCGCGGCGGATGTCTCCCAGTTGGATGACCTGGGCGATGTCCTTGGGGTACATGATCTGGGCGCCGCGCGGCATGGACAGCACGTAGTCGGCCAGGCGCGGGCGCATGACGGCGAATTGCCAGCCGCCGATGGCGCGCAAGCCTTTCCAGGGCTTGCGCGCGTCGCGTTCGGGGTGCGCCCGGTCGTACTGGTCCTCGCGTTTGGCGGTGACGGTGGTGACGACCGTGCCTTCCGTGGCGCCGATGACGTCGTCGTGCAGGACCAGGCCGTGGGAGGTCTGGGTGACGCCGCCGGCCGTGAGCTGGTCGGTGATCTTGGTGCCCTTGCGGTCGGTGAACTGGACCTTCTCCCCCGCGCGTAGCGGACCACGGTGCATGGCTTCTCCTTGCCTTGACGGTTGGTGCGGCTTTCAGCATAGCGCCACGGCCGGCTCGGGAGGGCCGTGGCGTCCGCGCCTAGTCGCTCGCCAGGATGGCCTGCATGCGCCTGGCGCCCCTGGCGTCCAGGCCGAGCTTGAGGGCGTCCTCGGCGGCCTGCACGGCGGTGCGGTAGTTGTCGAACGCCTCGCGTTCGTTCTGGTGCGTGTTCTTCATGAACGCGGACTTGACCATGGCCTTGCCCAGGTGCTCGTGGGCGTCGCCGATGCGCTCGTGCAGCTCGGCGACCAGGAGCACGGCGTCCGGGTCGGAGGCGTCGCGCGTGCTGAACAGCAGGGACACGGCGTTGCGGTAGTACTCGAGCGCCAGCGCGTAGTCGGGGCCTTCCCCGTCGACGCCTTCGCGGCACTTGTCGCCCTCGCGCATCATCTCCTCGGGTTCGCTCTCGTCGTTGGAGGTGCCGGAGATGACCTCGGGGAACCATTGCGCGCCCGGCATGGTCATCCATTCGGTGGGGATGCCCTCGTCGAGGCCCTCGGCGAACTCGTACACCAGGGCGGCGGCCGCGCCGGCCACGGCGGCGGTGCGCGAGGCGCGTCCCCCCAGGTTCACGGCCGTCAGCGCGCAGTCGTCGTACGCGTCGGTGGTCGCCAGGCACCACATGGCGGCCTCGAGGTCGTGCGCGGTGTCGCCGGCGGTGTCCAGGTGCTCCATGGGCTTGTCCCACACACGGTCGAAGCCGTGGCCGGTGAGCGTCTCGCGGATCGGGTTGCCCAGCAGCAGGTCGCGCAGGATGTGCACATACGTCACGCACGCCTCCAGCGTCCCCTCGTCGGCCGGCGCGAGCCCCGCGATGGCCCTGACGTCGTCGTCGCCGATGTCGAACAGGGCGCAGGGCGCCACGCGCACGAGCGCGGCGATGTCGGCGACGGGGTCCTGCGCGTCGAAGGTGGCCGACAGCGCGTCGGCGCCCGCCGGCGCCTTGAGGTCGGGCGTGTAGTCGCCGCCCGCCAGGCACATCGCGTACCGGTTGCGCATGTCGGGCAGGTTGACGACGGTGTTGTTGCTGGTCAGCGAGTCGAAGGTGGCGAGCATGAGGGCGATGCGCGCGTCGTAGGCGCGCTGGTCGGGCGGCGTGCCCATGCCCGTGCACGTGAAGGTGCCGCGCAGCTTGCCGTCGTAGGGTTGGCCGAGGACGTTGCCGACCGCGGCGCCGTACAGCAGGTCGAGGCTGTAGTGGATGTAGGCGTGCGCCTGGTCGGTGTCCAGGTCGTGGCCGTCGGCGTTGAACAGGTCGCTGACGCGCCGTGAGGTGGGATCGTAGCTTTCCGTCATGGATGCTCCTTACTCCGGGGACACTCGCTCCCGGGTATTACTGAGCAGTGTAATGCGCCGGGCCGGTTCCGCTGTCAGGCCGATGGGCACCGGCACGCGCATGGCCTAACGGCGTTCGATGACGTGCGCGCGCAGGAAGCCCGCGAGCGCGGCCGTGTCCCTGCGGTGCTCGACGATGTCTTGGATCCATTGGTACAGCTCGTTGACGGCCGGATCGTCGCTGTCGGGCACGTCGAGGGTGACGCCCTGCATGCCCAGGAGGCCGAGGGTGGTGCGCAGCGCGGTGCGTTTGTTGCCGTCGGCGAAGATGTGGTCGTTGGCGAGGTGTTCGGCGAGGACGGCGAGCTGCTCGTACGCGTCCTCGTACTGGGGCGGCTGGCCGAACACGGGGCTGAGGATCGGGTGCAGGACGCTGGCGACGCGGCCGACGAGCCGGTCGCGGTGCCTGGCGTTGATGTAGTGCTCCTGGTTCATGCCGGCGGCCGTCTGCACCGTGTACTCGTTGACGTTGTAGATGGTTTCCGCCAGGCCCTGCAGGTCCATGTCGTCGGTCAGGACGATGACGGGGATGCGCCGGTCGGCGCGCGGGGCGTGGCGTTCGCCGTCATGCTGCGCGGTGGTCATGAGCGCTCCAGGAGGGTGATGGTGCGTGGCCAGGTGGCGTCCACCTGCCTGAGGCAGGCGCTGAACGTGGCCCCCAGGTCAGGTTCGGTGGTGTCGCTGGCGGCGAGGATGAGCGCGGGCGTGATGGTGGCGCGCCGCCCGGGCCGGTGGGCGCGCCCCCAGGCGCCCCCGGGCCGGTGGGCCAGGCGGATGAGGTCGTAGACGCTCAGGTGCCCGTAGCGTTCGGCGACGCGTGCCGTGACGGCCCGCATGCGCGCGTCTCGCGGCGGCGCGTACGTGGGCTTGGCGATCTGGTTGGTGCCGTAGGCGCTGAATGCCTCGTGGACCGTGGGAATGGCGGGCCCGTCGTCCCAGGCCTCGATCGGGTCGTCGTACAGGGGCGCGCCGTCCCGGCGCAGCGCCTCGACCTGCGCGAGGTACACGAGCTTGTTGATGCGTTGGTTAGTCAGGGGGATCCGTGTGCCGTGCGCGGCCAGCAGCTCGTTGGCGACGTCCATGGCGCGCACGCGCGCCGGCGCATGCCCGATGGCGGTTCCGTCCGTGTCTTCGTCCATGCCGCCCACTGTAGCCGTGCGCCGTTACGCCCTGGCCCAGGCGCTCCAGCGGCCGCCCTCGTGGCGGACGGCCAGGTCGAGGCCGAACAGGCCCGAGAGGCGTTCGGCCGTCAGTCCGTGCACGAGGTCGCCGGCGTACACGATGGTGCCGGGCGCGGGGTCGGCGCCGGCGACGCGGTCGGCGAGCGCCTGGGTCTCGCTGCCGGCGGTGCGGCCCATGATGGCGATGTGGTCGAAGCCGGCGGGGATTTCCTCGAGCCGGTGGGTGACGACGATGACGGTGCGCGCCGCATCCTCCACGCCGATCTCGCCGAGGGCGCGCAGCGTGGTCTCACGGCCGCCCAGGTCCAGTCCGGTGGTGGGTTCGTCGAGGATGAGCAGTTCGGCGTCGGCCATGAGGGCGCGGCAGATCATGACACGGGTGCGTTCGCCCTCGGAGAGGTCCATCATGCTCTTGCCGGCGAGGTATTCGATGCCGAAGCGGCGCATGAGGCCGCGGGCGCGCGCGTACTCGGCGTCGCTGTACGTGTCGCGCCAGCGGCCGGTGACGGCGTTGAGGGCGGTGACGACGGCGTCGAGCGGGTCCTCGACGCCGGGGAAGGCGCGTTGCAGTTCCGCGGAGCTCAATCCGATGCGGTTGCGGTAGCTGAACACGTCGACCTTGCCCAGGCGGTTGCCGAGGATGTCGACGGTGCCCGAGGAGGGGAAGCCGCGCGAGCTCATCATCTTGACAAGGCTGGACTTGCCGATGCCGTTGGGGCCGAACAGGATCCATTTCTCGCCACGGCCGATCTCGAGGTCCACGCCGGTGAGGATGGTGCGTCCCCAGCGGCGCAGTTCGACGTCGTGCAACGCGACCGCGGTGGCCGTGGTGTCCGTGGTGCCGGTCGTCTCGCTCATGGCGGCTCCTTTCCCTGGGCGCGTGTGGCGCGGGCTCGGCGGATACCGTCAGCGTACCGGCCACGGGCGGCCCCGTCCGGCCGCGGGTCCGTGATGCGGGCACGGCCACGGCGGCGTGGACGGCGCCATTCCACTGACCGCGTATTTGCGCTGGGGCACATAACGGGCGGCGCTACCGTAAGAGCCATGAGTGAATCCAAGAAGCCCATCCGCCTGGCTAAAGGCGACGTCGCCCCCAACTTCGAGCTCGAGTCCGATGAGTACAAGCACTACGCGCTGGCCGATTTCAAGCACCAGAACATCGTGCTGTACTTCTACCCGAAGGCCATGAGCTCCGTGTGCACCGTGGAGGCCCATGATTTCCGCGACAACCTCAATCGCCTCGAGGCCGCGGGCTACACCGTCATCGGCGTCTCCGGCGACGACGTGCGTCCGCTGCAGGAGTTCCGCGAGAAGGATGACCTGAACTTCATCCTCCTGTCCGACCCGGAGTACAAGTGCCATGAGGAGTACGGCACCGTCACCGAGTCCTTCGAGGACGGCAAGCGCGTGTACACCCCGATCCGCGCCACCTTCGTCATCGACGGCGACGGCAAGATCACGTACGCCGACTACGACGTCGACGTCAACGGCCAGGTCGACCGCATGCTCACCGAGCTCGAGAAGCTCAAGTAAGCCATCAGGGCAGCCATCGAATGGGGCCGTCCGCGCAGACGCTGCGCGGACGGCCCCTTTCGCGCGCTCCCGACGGTGGGGTTCCCCTCCCCCGTCGGGAGCGTGCGGCGCGGGCGTCGCCGCTCAGACGGCGGTGCCGTTCTGGTCGAGGTTCGGGTTGTCCTTCGGGTCGCCGGCGTCGAAGAACAGGCTGATGACGCCCACGGCCAGCAGGGCCGCCACGAGGATGATGCTCCACAGCGGGATGCTCGGGATCCACATGAGCACGAAGAACGCGATCGCGGAGCACACGATGAGGACCCAGCTGCACAGGCGGAACCAGTTGCGCACCGAATGCGGCGCGTGCACCACCCGCGGCGGGTCGAAGTCGCTGGGGTCGGTGCCCATGGCGACCTCCTCGTATTTCTCCATCTCGCTGCTCGTGGGCTTCCACGCGCCCTTCCTGCCTTCCTTGAGGCGCAGCGACTTGTCCTGCAGGGACCCCTCGTCGATCATGCCGCCGTGGCTGCGGCTCGTGGACTGGTTCGGTGCGCCGTTCTTCGCGCGGCGCTGTGCGCGGTTTGCCATTGCTGTCTCCTTGTGACGGATGTGCCTGGGCACGACTGGGCACCACTATAGCGCAAGGCGCCGCTCCAAGCCCATGGGAAAGGCCCGGTGCGGCGCCTTGCGACGATCATGCGCTCAGCTGCGCGGCAACGCCATCGGACGCTGCGAGGAGACGATCGGGGCGGGCAGCTCGGTGGCGCCGGTCAGGTACCGGTCCACGGCGGCCGCGCAGGAGCGGCCCTCGGCGATGGCCCACACGACCAGCGACTGGCCGCGGCCCGCGTCGCCGCACGCGAACACGCCGTCGCGGCTCGTCGCGTACGAGTCGTCGCGCGCCACGTTGCCGCGGCCATCGAGGTCGACGGGCAGCTGCGCCGTGAGCGTCGTCGTGTCCGGATGCAGGAAGCCCACGGAGATGAGCACCAGGTCCGCGGGGATGGTGCGCTCCGTGCCCGGCTGGCGGGTGAACGGACCGTCCTCGCCGGGGGCGACCGAGACGACCTTGAGGCCCGTGACGTGGCCCCGCTCGTCGGCGGTGAAGCCGACGGTCTGCGTGCCGGTCTCCACGGTGACCTTCTCCAGGTCCTCCTTGGTGGCGCCCACGAAGCTCACGGAATCCGTGTTGTACACGTATTCGCCGCCCTCCTGCATGGAGCTGGTCTCCTGGTAGAGGCGCGCGAACGTCGGCCACGGCTGGTTGTCCGGACGGCTGGCCGGCTCCTTGGGCATGATCTGCAGGACGGTGACGTCCTTGGCGCCCTGGCGGATGGACGTGCCCAGGCAGTCCGAGCCCGTGTCGCCGCCGCCGATGATGACGACATGCTTGTCCTTGGCGGTCAGGTCGTGCACCGGGGTCTTGCCGTAGATGCGCCGCGTGGCGTCCGGCAGGAACTCCATCGCGAAATGGATGCCGTCCAGCTCACGGCCCGGCAGGTTCATGTCGCGCGGCACCGTGGAGCCGATGGCGACCACGACGGCGTCGTAGCGCGACTGCAACTCGTCCCACGTGACGTCCTTGCCGACCTCCGTGTTCGTGCGGAAGCGCGTGCCCTCCGCCTTCATCTGCTCGATACGGCGGTCGATGAGGGACTTCTCCAGCTTGAAGTTCGGGATGCCGTAGCGCATCAGGCCGCCCGGCTCGTCGTCGCGCTCGTAGACGACGACGGTGTGGCCGGCGCGCGTCAGCTGCTGCGCGCACGCCAGGCCCGCGGGACCGGAACCGACCACGGCGACCGTCTGGTCGCTGGTGCGCTCGGGGGGCAGGGGCGTGACGTACTCGAGGTCCCACGCCTGATCGATGATCGTGCACTCGTCGTTCTTGATCATCGTGGGCGGCTGGTGGATGCCCAACACGCAGGCGCTCTCGCACAGCGCAGGGCAGATGCGGCCCGTGACCTCCGGGAAGTTGTTGGTCATGGACAGGCGGTCGTAGGCCTCCCGCCACTGGCCCAGGCGCACCAGGTCGTTCCACTCGGGGATGATGTTGCCCAACGGGCAGCCGGACATGCAGAACGGGGTGCCGCAGTCCATGCAGCGCGCCGCCTGCTCCTTCGTCCACGGCTGCAGCCCGGACTCGGCGTGCACGTCGTTCCAGTCCTTGATGCGTTCTGCGACGGGGCGTTCGGCCAGTTCGTGACGGTGGCGGACCTTCAGGAATCCTCGGGGATCACCCATGTCAGCGCGCTCCTTCCATAACCTGCTCGTAGGTGCGCTCCCACACCCCGGGCTCGTTGAAATCGATGTCATCCGCCTTGGCCTCGGCCATGGCGTCGGTCATGGCGACGAACATGCGCGGCACCATGTGGGTAAAGCGGCTCTTCGCATGCTCCCAGTCGTCCAGGAGACCCTGGGCGAACGCGGAGCCCGTGCGCGCCACGTGGCGTTCGACGAGGTCCCTGACCGTGGCGGCGGCCTCGTCGTCCAGGGGTTCGAACAGCAGGGAGCCGGCCGCGGCCTCCGGGTTGACCTGGTCCATGTCCAGGTCGAGCGCGTACACGTGGCCGCCGGAGAAGCCGGCGCCCAGGTTGCGGCCCGTGGGCCCCAGGATCACGACGGTGCCGCCGGTCATGTACTCGCAACCGTGGTCGCCCAGGCCCTCGACGACGAACGTGGCGCCGCCGTTGCGCACGCCGAAGCGCTCGCCGGCGCGGCCCGCGACGAACATGGTGCCCGACGTGGCGCCGAAGCCCAGCACGTTGCCGGCGATGACGTTGCCGTGCGGGTCGTAGGTGACGTCGGCCGGCGCCTTGATGTCGATGGAGCCGCCCGACAGGCCCTTGCCGGCGTAGTCGTTGACCTCGCCGGTGATGTGCAGCGTCTCGCCGCGCGGGATGAACGCGCCGATCGACTGGCCGCCGGTACCGGTCAGCTCCAGCTCGATCGTGTCGTCCGGCAGGCCCTCCTCGCCGGTGCGCTTCGTGATCTCGTAGCCGAGTATCGTGCCCAGCGTACGGTCCACGTTGCGGATGCCCATCGCGATGGACACGTGCTCGCCATGCTCGAGCGCCGGGGCGGCCTTGGCGATCAGCTCGTTGTCGAGCGCCTTGTCCAGCTCGTGGTTCTGCTCGATCGTCCGGTGCAGGATCGTGCCCGGGACGGGGCCCGGCTGCATGAGCACGTTGGACAGGTCCACGCCCGCGGACTTCCAGCGCTTGATGGCCTCGTCCTGGTCCAGGCACTCGACGTGGCCGACGGCCTCCTCGAGCGTATGGAAGCCCAGTTCGGCGAGCAGTTCGCGCACCTCCTCGGCGATGAACATCATGAAGTTGATGACATGCTCGGGCTTGCCCGTGTAGCGGGCGCGCAGCTCGGGGTCCTGGGTGGCGATGCCCTGCGGGCACGTGTTCTTCTGGCAGGCGCGCATCATGACGCAGCCCTCCACCATGAGCGCCGTGGTGGCGAAGCCGAACTCCTCGGCTCCCAGGAGCGCCGCGACGACCACGTCGCGGCCCGTCTTGAGCTCACCGTCGCACTGCACGACGATGCGCGAGCGCAGGCCGTTGAGGATGAGCGTCTGCTGCGTCTCGGACAGGCCGATCTCCCACGGGGTGCCCGCGTGGCGGATCGCGTTCAGGGGCGCTGCGCCGGTGCCGCCGTCGTAGCCCGAGATGAGCACGACGTCGGCGTGGCATTTGGCGACGCCCGCGGCGATGGTGCCCACGCCGAACTCGGAGACGAGCTTGACGTGCACGCGCGCCTTCGGGTTGCTCATCTTCGCGTCGTTGATGAGCTGCTTGAGGTCCTCGATGGAGTAGATGTCGTGGTGCGGCGGCGGGGAGATGAGCTCGGTGCCTGGCGTAGCGTGGCGCACCTTGGCGATCCACGGCGGCACCTTCGCGCCGGGCAGGTGGCCGCCCTCGCCGGGCTTGGCGCCCTGCGCGAGCTTGATCTGCAGGTCGGTGGCGTGCACGAGGTAGTCGCTGGTGACGCCGAAGCGCGCCGAGGCGATCTGCTTGATCTTCGAGCACAGCAGCGGGTCGTTGAGCCGCTCCACGGACTCGCCGCCCTCGCCGGAGTTGGAGCGCGCGCCGATGGAGTTCATGGCGATGGCGAGCGTCTCGTGCACCTCCTTGGATATGGAGCCGTAGCTCATCGCGCCGGTGGAGAAGCGCTTGACGATCTCGCTGGCCGGCTCGACCTCGCTGATGTCGATGGGCTTGCGCGTGTGGTTGAACTTCATCAGTCCGCGCAGCGTCATCAGGCGGTTGGACGTGTCGTTGATGTGCGCGGAGTACTGCTTGAACATGTCGTAGTCGCCGCGCTGCGTGGACTGCTGCAGCAGGAAGATCGCCTCGGGGTCGTTGAGGTGCTCCACGCCGGTGCGCCGCCACTTGTACTCACCGCCGGTGCGCAGCACGCGGTGCGGGGTGGCGGTCCACTGGTTCGGGTACGCCTCGCGGTGGCGGATGGCGACCTCCTCGGCCAGCTCGTCCAGGCCGCAGCCGTCGACGCGCGAGACGGTGCCGGTGAAGTACGCGTCGATGACGTCGCTGTTGAGGCCGACGGCCTCGAACAGCTGGGCGCCACGGTAGCTCATGATCGTGGAGACGCCCATCTTGCTCATGATCTTGAGCACGCCGGTCGACAGCGCGTTCTTGAGGTTGGCGATGGCCTGCTCGCCGCCGACCTTGAGGAAGCCGGTGCGGGCGAGCTCCTCGACGGACTCGAACGCCAGGTACGGGTTGACGGCGGCCGCGCCGTAGGCTACCAGGAGGGCCACGTGGTGGATCTCGCGCACGTCGCCGGCCTCCACGAGCATGGACACCTGGGTGCGCGTCTGGCGGCGCAGCAGGTGGCGCTGCACGGCGGAGGTGAGCAGCAGGGAGGGGATCGGCGCCATCATGTGGTTGGAGTCGCGGTCCGAGAGGACCAGCACGTTGCAGCCGTCGGCGATGGCGGCGTCCACCTCGGCGAAGATCTCCTCGAGGCGGCGCTTCAACGCCTCGCCGCCGCCGGTGACCTCGTACAGGCCCTTGACGGTGAACGGCCTGTAGTAGCCGTCGAGCTGGCGGGCGCGGTCGATGCGCTTGAGCTTGGCCATCTCGTCGTTGTCGAGCACCGGCTGCGCGATGTCGATCTTCCTGGCGTGGCCCGCGCTGTCCTCCAGCAGGTTCGGCTCCGGGCCGATGGCGGAGGCGATGGACGTGACGATCTTCTCGCGCTCCCAGTCCAGCGGCGGGTTGGTGACCTGCGCGAACTTCTGCGTGAAGTAGTCGAACAGCATGCGGCTGCGGCCCGAGAGCACGGACAGCGGGATGTCGTTGCCCATGGAGCCCAGCGGCTCCTTGCCGGTGTCGGCCATGGGGGTCAGCACCAGCTTGAGCTCCTCCTGCGTGTAGCCGAAGGCGCGCTGGCGGCGGTGCACGGACTGGTCCGAGTAGCTGATGTGCTCGCGCGGCGGCAGCTCCGCCATGTCCACGGAGTTGTCTTCCATCCACTCGCGGTACGGGTGCTGCGTGGCCAGGTCGTGCTTGACCTCCTCGTCGGGGACGATGCGGCCCGCGGCCGTGTCGATGAGGAACATCCTGCCCGGATCCAGGCGGCCCTTGGCGGCGATGTGCGCGTCGGGCACCTGCGGCAGGACGCCGGCCTCGGAGGCGAGGACCACGTAGCCGTCGTCGTCGACCTGCCAGCGGCCCGGGCGGAAGCCGTTGCGGTCGAGCACGGCGCCCACGAGCGTGCCGTCGGTGAACACGATGTCCGCCGGGCCGTCCCACGGTTCGATGAGCGTGTTGTTGTACTCGTAGAAGGCGCGCACGTCCGGGTCGAGCGACTTGTCCTTCTCCCACGCCGGCGGCACCATCATGAGGATGGCGTGCGGCAGGGAACGGCCCGCGAGGTTGAGCAGCTCGAGGACCTCGTCGAAGGTGCCGGAATCCGAGTAGCCGGGCGTCAGGATCGGCAGCAGGTCGTCCATATCGCCCAACAGGTCGCTCTGGAGCGTGCCCTGGCGGGCGGTGAACCAGTTGCGGTTGCCCTGGATGGTGTTGATCTCGCCGTTGTGCGCGAGCATGCGGAACGGCTGCGCCAGCGGCCAGCTGGGGAACGTGTTCGTGGAGAAGCGCGAGTGGACGATGGCGATGGTCGTCGCCATGCGCCCGTCGGACAGGTCCGGGAAGAAGGGGCGCAGCTGCATCGTGGTGAGCATGCCCTTGTACGTGATGGTGCGCGACGAGAGGGACGCGAAGTAGATGCCTACCTCGTGCTCGGCGCGCTTGCGCACATGGTAGACCTTGCGGTCCAGCGCGATGCCGGCGAGCTGGCGGTCCGGGTCGGCCAGCACGAGCGTCTTGAACGACGGCATGCTGGCCAGCGCCTGCAGGCCCAGGCCGTTGGGGTCGGTGGGCACCTGCCGCCAGGCGAGCACCTCGAGGCCCTCCTCGGCGGCGATGCGCGCGATGGCCTGCTCCTGCTGGCCGGAGGCGGCGATGTCACGGTCGAGGAATGCGATGCCGGCGGCGTAGTGGCCGGCCGGGGGCAGTTCGGCGTCGATGGTGGCGCGCATGAACGCGTCGGGCATGGCCATGAGGATGCCGGCGCCGTCGCCGGTATTCTCCTCGGCGCCGACGGCTCCGCGGTGGTTGAGGTTGACGAGCACCTCGATGGCGTCGTCCACGATCTTGCGTTCGGGGCTGCCATTGAGGGTGGTGACCATGCCCACGCCGCACGCATCGTGCTCGGAGGCGGGGTCGTACATGCCTTCCGGGCGGTGGATCGTCAAGTCTAGCGGAGCGTGTGTCACCGCGATCACCTCTCTTGTCACGGGGAGGGCCCATCCCCTTGGGTTTGCAGTTTGCCCACACAGGTTACCAGCCATGCGCACGGGGCACGCCGGACGCGTCCAGCATGCGAATAGGGGGCCGAACGCCCGTATTGGTGCGCTCGCGGCGTAGCTGGCGCGCGGTTGCCGTACCATCGGCGGTGACCTATGTGACGCGGACGAAACAAAGGACGTGCGATGGATATCTACGAGCAGTGCCCCACCATGCAGGACGACCGCTACCTGGCGCGTCCCCTCAAGCCGGGCGACGCGTTCGACCTGTTCCCGGTGTACAGCGACGTGGCGGCGCTGCCGTTCTTCAACAGCGACAACTGCGACGGCGACAACTTCCATTACGCGACCATCACGCGCATGCAGGAGGCCGTCGACTTCTGGATCGGCGCGTACCTCAAGGGATGGTTCGTGCGCTGGAGCATCGTGGACAAGGCGACCGGCGCGCTCATCGGCACGATCGAGATGTGCCGGCGCCGCGCCGACGACGCGTTCGACGACGTCGTGCTGCGCGTGGACGTGTCCAGCAAGTACGAGCGTGCCGGCCACCTAGCGTCCCTGCTGCGCGTGGCGTTGCAGGGCGCGCCCTACTTCGGGGCGCCACGCGTGATCCTCAAGGTGCCCGTGTACGCGATCGAACGCGCCAAGGCCGCCACCGCCGTCGGCTTCAAGCCGTCCGACGGCCTGCTCGTCGGCAAGGACGGCTACGCGTACAAGGACTACTGGGAGCTGCGCGCCAGCAACCGCTGAGCCGTTCGCCGCGGCCGAACGCGACGCTCCCCCGCCCGGCACCCATGCCTATACCTGAAGCCATAGGGCACATGGCGACGGGAGGCACGCATGAGCGGCATGAACGATGACGTTGACGACGGCGACAGCAAGGATACGACGAGTCCGTGGGCGGCGCACGACGCCCCGCTGGCTGGCGTCAAGGTGGTCGACTGGACGCAGGAGCAGTCTGGCCCCTCGTGCACGCAGCTGCTCGCGTGGCTGGGCGCGGACGTGACCAAGGTGGAACGCGTCTACGAGGGCGACCCCACGCGCCGTGAGCTCAACGACGTGGCCGGATCCTACTCCCTGTACTTCCTGCAGCTCAACGCCAACAAGCGCTCGCTGGCCGTCGACGCCGCCACACCGGAAGGCAAACAGATCCTCACCAGGCTCATCGAACAGGCGGACGTGTTCGTCGAGAACCTCGCGCCCGACGCCGTCGAGAAGCTCGGCTTCGGCTGGAAGGACGTCCAGCGCATCAACCCACGGTGCATCATGGCGTCCCTCAAGGGCTTCGACGAGGGCACGCGCTTCGCGCACGTCAAGTCCTTCGAACCGATCGCGCAGTGCGCGGGCGGCAACGCGTCCACCACCGGCTAGCCCACCGGCGAGCGCAATGTGCCCCTGCAGTCGGGCGCGTCGGTGGGCGACTCGAACGCCGGCATGCACCTGGCGATCGCCGTGCTCGCGGCCCTGCTGCAACGCGCACACACCGGCGAGGGTGTGCGCGTGTTCCAGTCGATGCAGGATGCGGTGATGAACCTGTGCCGCATGAAGCTGCGCGACCAATTGGTCATGGAGCATGTGGGCCCGCTTCCCTTCTACTCCTGCTACCCCGGCTACACGTGGGGCCGTGCAATCCCTCGCGAGGAGAACGCGGAGAGCGGTGTCGCGTTCGGCTGGTGCTACCGTGCCAAGGGGTGGCAAACGGATCCGAACGCGTACGTGTACATCGTCATCGACCCCGGCGAGAAGGGGTTCAGGACGTTCTGCGAGGCGATGGGCTTCACCGATTGGCTCACCGACCCGCGTTTCGCCACGCAGGCGGCGCGCAACCTGCACAAGCGGGAGATGATCCAACGCATCGAGGCGTACACCGAACAGTACGACAAGGGCGCGCTCACCCGTGACCTGGGCGCCAAGGGCATTCCCGTGGGCCCGGTGCTGGACTGGGACGAGCTGGAGCATGACCCGCAGCTCAACGCGGACGGCACCATCGTGTCCATCGACCAGGGCGACGCGCGTGGCGTCTTCAAGACGATCGGCGTGCCGTTCACGATGAGCGGCTACCGGCCCGTGTACCGTCCCGCACCCCGCCTCGGCGAGCACAACGCGCAGGTGCTCCGGGAGCTCGGCTACTCCCCCGACCAGATCGCGGACCTGGCGGCGCGCGGCGTCATCGGCGGCGACGACGGCGCGCCCGCGGACCTGAGCGTGCCGGCGAGCGCGGCCACCCGTTGACCTTGTCACTCATAACCGTGGCCTGGGCGTTCGGCAACGCCCCAAGCCACATGCGTTGACGGTTCATTGACGATCCAGTGCGCCGCGGGCGATGGTGTCCACGTGCGCGAGGGCGTTGGCGACCCATGGCGAGCGCCACAGGTCCATCACGGACCCCGGATGGTGGCGCTTGAGGTCGGGCATGGCCATGACGCCGGCGATGCCGTCCATCGCGAGCTCGAGGCCGATCGCCTCGTCGCCGTCGAGGTCGTGGCGGTCCAGCCCGTAGGAGGCGAGCGCCATGTCGATGGCGGTGTCCTTGGCGACGCGGCGAAGCCGGGCGTCCCCGTGCGAACCGGTCACGAGGCGTGCGGCGGTGTCGGCGAGGGACAGTTGCGTGGCGGTGAACGGGGTGGTGGCCGCGGTGTCCTGCCGGCGCAGCGTGCGCAGGGTGGCGCACAGCCGGTCGAAGGGGATGCGGGCGGCGATGGCGTCGCCGGCCAGGTCGTCGAGATCGCTGTAGTGGTAGTAGAAGGCGTTGCGGTGCACGCCCGCGCACCGGGCGACCATGGCCACGGTCATGCGTTCGTAGGGCATCGCGTCGAGCAGTGTCCAGAACGCGTCCACGAGCCGCTTTCTCGCGTGGCCGCGCGTAGTCTCCCGCTTGGTGCCCATCGCCCTCGCCTTTCCGTTCCGTGATGCCGTGGCGTTGTGCAGTCCTTGGATTGTGCCCATGTCCCGCCACGGTTCCGCCAGCTACGATTGTAGGTTCAGTCATGTCATGGAAGGAAGCATTGGCTCATGGACATCAAGCAGGCGGTCGAGACGCGTCACATGGTACGCAAGTACCGCAAGGAACCCCTGACGGCGCAGGTGGTGGAGGCGCTCACCAAGGAACTGGACGAGCTCGATCAGGAGTCGGGGCTGTACCTGACGCTGGTGACGGGTACGGCGGACGGCGTCAACCCGGTGGCGCGCATGATGGGCAAGAACGTGGACAACTACATCGCGCTCGCCGGGCCCGACTCCCCCGACCTGGCGCTCAAGGTCGGCTACTACGGCGCCGAGGCCATGCTCGTCGCGCAGACCCTCGGCCTGAACTCGTGGTGGATCGGCGGCCTGTTCAGCGAGAAGGGCGCCCTGAGGCACGTGGACATTCCCGGCGCCAAGGCGTTGGGCGTGCTCGTCGTCGGCTACGGCGAGACGCAGGGGGAGCCGCACAAGACCAAGACCGCCGCCGAGATCGCCACGTGGCAGGGTCCGGGCGCGCAGCCGCAGTGGTTCACGGATGGCGTGGACGCCCTGCTCAAGGCGCCCAGCGCCCTGGACAAGCAGCCGTACACCGTCATCGGCGAAGGTGACACGGTGAGCCTAACGTGCCCGGAGGGGCATTTCGCGGACGTGGACCGCGGCATCGGCATGCGCTTCTTCGAGATCGGCGCCGGCAAGGACCACTTCACCTGGAAGAAGTAGCGAAATGGTCATGGCCTGCGCCACCTGCCCGCACAGTGAGAGGCCAGAGCACACATCACCATCCACCCGCTGCCCCGAGCGGCGCACGCAGACGCCCCGCACTGTGAGCTTCCTCTCAGTACGCGCATCCGACCCGTGCGCCGGTGGGGTAACACGATTATCCTTGAGCACATGACGAAGAATGAGGAACCGACCGTCGCGGTCATCGGCAACCCGGCGTCCGCGAAGGGCGCCGGCGCCAAGTACAGCCAGCAGGTGCTCGACCTGCTCCAACAGGCCGGCGAAGAGCACGGCTTCACCGCCATCGACCTGACGGGCACGAGCTACGACGACTCCTTGGCCAACGCGCGCGAACGCTGGGACGACTACGACTACCTCGTGGTCGTCGGCGGCGACGGCATGGTCTCCCTGGGCGTCAACGCCGTCGGCGGCACCGACAAACCCCTCGGCCTGGTGGCGATGGGCTCGGGCAACGACTTCGCGCGCGGCCTCGAGCTGCCCGTCAACCGCCTGGAGACCGCCGTGGAGGGCATCGTCGCCGGCATCGTACGCCACTGCCAGGTACCCATCGACCTCGGGCACGTCACGTCCGTGCCCGGCTCGGACTCCGTGGCCCTGCACCCCACCACCGGCGAGCCCGGCGACGACCCCAAACCCATCGACCGCTACTACGCGGGCATGCTCTCCTGCGGCCTGGACTCCGGCGTCAACGACCGCGCCAACAAGTCGAAACTGCCCAACGGCACGCTGCGCTACCTGTCCGCGGTGCTCTACGAGGTGACGCACTTCAAGAAATACGGTTACCACCTGCACACCACGCTCACCGACGGCACCGAGGAGGACTACGACCTCATGACCGCGATGCTGACCGTGGCCAACTCGCGGCACATCGGTGGCGGCATCGCCATCTCCCCCTACTCCATCTTCGACGACGGCCTGCTCGATCTCGTGTGGCTGCGGCACACGCCCAAGGGACGCGAACTGGCCAAGCTGCTCATGTCGATGTACCAGAGGCGGCTCATGGCCGGCCGCGCGCTCGGTTGGCAGCGCGTGAGGAACGTGCGCATCTCGCGCGCCGAGGAGGGTGACGAGCCGCCGGTGCTCATGGCCGACGGCGAATACGTGGGCACGCTGCCCGTGGACGTGTCCGTGGTGCGCGCCGGCTTTAGGCTGCTCGTGCCGCCCGCCGTGCAGGCAGGCTTCGACGAGGGCGTCGAGGACAAGGTCCTCGCCGAGATCGCGCGCGACGGCCGCGATCCCGCGACCGGCCTGTTCCTCGACGAGCTCGCGGAGGATGCGTCGAGCGAGGCCGCCGCGGCCGGCAACGGGCCGCTCGACGCATAGGACGTCCATCGATCCGCGGCGGATTGCGCCCACAGCCGCGCGCGATGCGCGGATTACGATGGCCAGTGACGGCGAAGGACCGGAAGCTCGAAAGGATCGGCCATGGATGTGCTGGGAGTGATGGAACGGCGGCATGCGACGCGCGTGTTCGACGGCGAGGCGTTGACGAACGGCGAGCGGGACACGGTGTCCCGGCTCATCGCCGACGCGCCGCACACGGACCGCACCGTGACGCTGGACCTCTCCCTCGCCGGCGAGACGGGCTTCGACGAAAACCTCGACGCGGTGAGCTACTACGGCAGGTTCAAGGACGTGCCCGCATGCGTGACGCTGCGCACGCCGGCGAGCGCGGACGGACTGCGCGCGGCCGGCTGCAAGGGCGAGTCGCTGGTGCTGGCGTTGGTGGCGCACGGGTTCGACACGTGCTGGGCTGGCGGCGCGATCGTCAAGGCGGACGGCACGCGCGTGGACGCGGACGCCGACGGCTTCGCGGACCTGGTGGCCGCAGCGTTGCCAGACGCGCATTTCGTCATCGACATCGTGTTCGGCCATGCGCTGCGCGAGGGACACCCGCACAAGTCAAAGCCGATCGCGGAACTGCTCATCGGCGCCGGGGACGGCACCGCGCCGGCGGTGGAGTCGCTGCCGAACTGGTTCGTCAACGGCATGCGCGGCGTGCAGTTGGCGCCGTCGGCGCTCAATAAGCAGACGGTGCGGTTCGCGCCGGGCGCGGGCGCGTTCGATGTGCGCGTGCAGTGTCTGCCGGGGTTGCTCACCATCGTGAATTCGGGGGTGGCGATGTGCCACTTCGAGCTCGCGTCGGGTGTGCCGGTGGACTTCGACATCGACTGAAACCGCCTATCTCCTTCCCTATCCAAGGACGACGTCGAAGACGCGTTCGATGACGGCGTCGTTGAGCAGGCGCCCCCGTTGGGTGGGCACTATGCGCGTGCCCTCCATCGTGACGAGTTCCTCGTGCGTGAGCTGGCCGCACAACGCCGTGAGGTCGGTGCCGCTCAGCCGCTCGACCATGGGCACGTCGAGGCCCTCGCGCAACCGTAGGCCGAGCATGACACGCTCCTCGAGGTCGGCGGTGCGGTCGATGCGCTCCGAGCCGGCCCAGGGGATGCGGCCGGCGTTGATGTCCGCGCTCCAGGCGCGCGGGTGCAGGACGTCCCACGCGCGCACGCCCGGTTCGCCGGTGCGCGCGTAGTGGCTGTGCGCGCCGGGGCCGATGCCGGCCCAGTCGACGTTCCTCCAGTACCCGAGGTTGTGGCGGCTTTCCTGGCCGGGCACCGCCCAGTTGGAGATTTCGTACCATTGCAGGCCCGCGGCGTGGCACGCGTCGTCGACGATGGCGTACTTGGCGGCCTCGTCGTCGTCATCGGGCGCGCGCATCGTGCCCGCGGCGATCTTCCTACCCATCTTCGTCTCCGGCTCGACGGTCAGCGCGTACGCGGACAGGTGCTCGACGCCCAGGGCGAGCGCCGTGTCCACGCTGGTGCGCCAGTCGTCGAGGCTTTCGCCGGGCGCGCCGTAGATGAGGTCGACGCTCACGCGCAGGCCGCAGTCCTGGGCGGCGCGCACGCCGGCCTCGACGTTCGCGGGCGTGTGCGTACGGTCGAGGGTCTTCAGGACGTGCGGAACGGCGGATTGCATGCCGAAGGAGATGCGCGTGAAGCCCGCGTCGGCCAGGGCGCGCACGTAGGCGTCGTCGACGGTGTCCGGGTTGGCCTCGGTGGTGATCTCCGCGCCGTCCTCGAGTCCCCACAGGTCGCGTACGGCGGCCACGATGGCGCCGAGGTCCTTGGCGGGCAGCACGGTGGGCGTGCCACCGCCGAGGAACACGGTGGACGCCGGCGGCTCGTCGATGCCGTTGCTCAGCTGCCAGTCGCGCACGAGCCGCATCTCGCGGATGGCTTGCGCGGCGTACGTGCTGCGCGACGCGCCCTCCCCCAGGTCGGTGGCGGTGTACGTGTTGAAGTCGCAGTAGCCGCAGCGGCGCAGGCAGAAGGGAACATGGACGTAGACCTCGAACATGGGGTCCAATGTACCCCACAGGGTACATGGGACTTCGTCGGAACTTGATAGAACCTCGTAGAACTTGATAGAACCTCGTAGAACTTGATAGAAATCGGTAGAACCTATAAGAAGTTGATAGAACCTGATAGAAGTGCGTATAAGTTACTAACTGTTACTAAATGTTCTATTGGTTATTCGGGTGATGGAACAAAGTCGTCGGCGCGACGCGCGACAATCGAGGGCATGACCGATGCCGCACATGACGATTACGAACTGCCCGAAGGTTTCCGCCGCTCCCCCAAGCTCGATGCCGTGAGGAACGCACCCACCGCTCTGGAGCGCGTGCGCGCCATCGTGCACGTACTGCACGGGCCGGGCGGCTGCCCGTGGGACGGCGAGCAGACGAACGAGTCACTCGTCAAGCCGCTGCTCGAGGAAACGTACGAGTACATCGACGCATTGGAGACCGGCGACCGGGAGAACATGCGCGAGGAGCTCGGCGACATGCTGCTGCAGTCCATCTTCCAGGCGGAGGTGTGCGCCGAGGATGCGGCCGACCCGTTCACGCTGGAAGAGGTGTGCGACCGGCTCGTCGACAAGCTCATCACCCGCCACCCGCATATCTTCGCCGACGACGCCTCCGACGACGAGCTCACGGGCGAGGAGACGCTCGCCCTGTGGGAACGCATGAAGCAGAAGGAAAAGCAACGCGACAGCGTCCTCGACGGCATCTCCCATGCGCAGGGCGCGCTGCCGCGCGCCTCGAAGGTCGCCTCGCGCGTGCGCAAGGCGAAGGACAGGCCCGAGCTTGCGGAGGCGTACGCGCTGCCTGCGCCGGCCGACGACGGCGAGCGCCTCGCCGACGCCATGCTCGCGCTGATCCGCGAGGCGGACGCCGAGGGCGTGGACATGGAGAACGCGCTGCGCAACCGGCTTCGCCAGGTCGAGCAGCGCGTGGCAGAAATCGAATCGGAGGAGTGAGCTCAGTTCTCGGTCTTCTGGGCGGCTCGGATCTTGTCCTTCGTGTCGCGGTCGTTGCCGGTCTCGCCGGTGGCCAGGGCGGCGACGAACGCCTCCTGCGGCACCTCCACGTGGCCGAGCATCTTCATGCGCTTCTTGCCGGCCTTCTGCTTCTCCAGGAGCTTGCGCTTGCGGGTGATGTCGCCGCCGTAGCACTTGGCGAGCACGTCCTTGCGAAGCGCGCGGATGTTCTCGCGGGCGATGATGCGCGCGCCGATGGCCGCCTGGATGGGGATCTCGAACTGCTGGCGCGGGATGAGCTCGCGCAGCTTCTTGGTCATCATCACGCCGTAGCTGTACGCCTTGTCGCGGTGCACGATGGCGCTGAACGCGTCCACCTTCTCGCCCTGGATGAGGATGTCGACCTTGACCAGGTCGGCCTCCTGCTCGCCGTCCTCGTGGTAGTCGAGGCTCGCATAGCCCTTGGTGCGGCTCTTGAGCTGGTCGAAGAAGTCGAACACGATCTCCGCCAGTGGAATGCGGTAGTGCATCTCGACGCGGTCGGTGGAGATGTACTCCATGGTGCCCATGATGCCGCGGTGGTCCTGGCACAGGTCCATGACGGCGCCGATGAACTCCTTGGGGGTGATGATGTCCGCGGCGACCATCGGCTCCACGATCTTCTTGATCTTGCCGTCGGGGTACTCGCTCGGGTTGGTGACGCGGTGCACGGTGCCGTCCTCCGCGGTCACCTCGTACGGCACGTTCGGCGCCGTGGAGATGAGGTCGAGGCCGAACTCGCGGCTGAGGCGCTCGGAGACGATCTCCATGTGCAGCAGGCCCAGGAAGCCGCAGCGGAAGCCGAAGCCGAGGGCGACGGACGTCTCCGGCTCGTAGACGAGCGCGGCGTCGTTGAGCTTGAGCTTGTCGAGCGCGTCGCGCAGTTCGGGGAACTGGGCGTTGTCGATCGGGAACAGTCCCGCGTACACCATCGGCTGCGGGTCGCGGTAGTCGGGCAGCGGCTCGGTGGCGCCGTCCTTGGCGCTCGTGATGGTGTCGCCGACCTTGGACTGGGACACGTCCTTGGCGCCCGTGATCACGTAGCCGACCTCGCCGGCGCCCAGGGCGCGCGTGGGCATCATGTCCGGGCTGATCACGCCGATCTCGATCGGGTCGTACGTGGAGCCCACGCCGATCATGTGCAGCTTCTCGCGCGAGCGCAGTTCGCCGTCGACCATGCGGATGTACGTGACGATGCCGCGGTACGAGTCGTACACGGAGTCGAAGATGAGGGCGCGCGCCGGCGCGTCGGCGTCGCCGGACGGCGCGGGCACGTCCACGACGATGCGGTCGAGCAGGTCCTTGACGCCCTCGCCGGTCTTGCCGGACACGCGCAGCACCTCGCCCGGGTCGCAGCCGATCAGGGCGGCGATCTCCTCGGCGTGCTTGTCCGGTTCCGCGCTGGGCAGCTCGATCTTGTTGAGCACGGGGATGATGGTCAGGTCATGGTCGATGGCCATGTACAGGTTGCTCAGCGTCTGCGCCTCGATGCCCTGCGTGGCGTCCACGAGCAGCACCGCGCCCTCGCACGCCGCCAGGGCGCGCGACACCTCGTACGTGAAGTCCACGTGGCCGGGGGTGTCGATCATGCCGAGCGTGTACTCGGTGCCGTCGTACGTCCACGGCACGCGCACCGCCTGGCTCTTGATGGTGATGCCGCGCTCCTGCTCGATGTCCATGCGGTCGAGGAACCGGTCGCGCATCTCACGCTCCGGCACGATGCCGCTCAGCTGCAGGATGCGGTCGGCGACGGTGGACTTGCCGTGGTCGATGTGCGCGATGATGCAGAAGTTGCGGATCAGCGACTGGTCCGTGAAGCCCGGCTGGTTGTGTTGTTCGCTCAAGGTCATCCTTCCTGGGCCCGGCAACCCGGTGCCGGCCATGCGCTATCCTAGTGGTCCGTCCAACCGCTTCATTCTAGCGGAAGCGCGCCCCGGCCACGCGCGCGGCGGGACGGTGGGGATTATCCGGGGCTCCTGTTACTCTGTTCTGCTGTATGTCCTTATAGTAACCGTCGTTTGGAGAATACAGAGTGGCAAACATCAAGTCGCAGAAGAAGCGCGTCCTGACCAACGAGAAGGCGCACATGCGCAACGTGCACGTCAAGTCCGGCCTGAAGACCGCGATCCGTCACACCCGCGAGGCCATCGCCTCCGGTGACAAGGCCAAGGCCGAGGAGATGTACGCGATCGCCGCGCGCAAGCTCGACCAGGCCGCCGGCAAGGGCGTCATCCACAAGAACAACGCCGCCAACCGCAAGTCCGGCCTGGCGCTGCAGATCAACAAGATGGCCTGACGCCGCGCCTCCACGGAGGCACACGGACATGGGAAGGCCCCGCACCGCGAACGGTGCGGGGCCTTCCCCGTTCCCGGGCGCCGGCGGCTCACTCGTCGTCGTCCGTCGGCTCCCCCGCGGCCACGGCGTCCGGCGCGGCCGTCTCGGCGCGCGCCGCGCCGTCGCGTCCCGCGCCCCCGGCCTCCTGGATGGTGTGCGTGCCGTCGCGGTGGTGCACGCGGCGCACCTTCAGGTTCGGCAGGTGCGAGCGGTGGCGGGGTACCGCGCCGGGCAGCTGCCAGTCGAGGATGACCGAGCACAGGCGCATGGCCACCACGAGCAGCACGATGACCACGTCGAGGACCATCTCGACCTGCAGGCTGATGAGCTCGTGCGCCTGCCAGCGCCACACCACCACGGTGAGCATGCTGCCGATGACGGCGGGCATGATGTACCAGTGGCGGTCGCGGATGACCACGGGCACCTCGTTGAGCAGGATGTCGCGGATCAGGCCGCCGCCCATGGCGGTGAACGTGCCCAGGAACACGGCGGTCATGCCGCTGGTGTTGTACATGAGCGACTTGCTGGTGCCGTTGACGGCGAACAGGCCCAACGCCAGGGCGTCAATGGTGAGCATCGACCACTTGAGACGGTCCACCTCCGGGTGGAAGATCGCCACGGCCACGCCGGCGGCGAGCGCGGTGAGCACGCTGAAACGGTCGGAGATGCCCACCGGCGGCACCGCGCCGAGCAGCAGGTCGCGGATGATGCCGCCGCCCAGGGCCGTCAGCCATGCGGTGATGATGATGGTGAACACGTCGTAGTGCTTGCGGATGGCGGCCAGGCCGCCCACCATGCCGCAGCAGAAGATCGCCAGGTACTCCACCGCCTGGAAGAACGGCGAGGTCTGGAGCGCTATTTCCATGCCGTTGCCTCTCCCTCATGCCGGTCTCGCACGTGTGCGCGGGACGCCGATGCTTGCATCATAGCTGCCCCGTGGCACGTGCGGACGGCCGCGGGCATGGCACGGCCCCGCGGGACGGGAAGTCCGGCGGGGCCGTGCCAGGTCAAGCCACGGGCGCGCGGCTCAGCACACCTTCCACATCCAGTTGTGCGGGTCCTCGACCTCGCCCATCTGGATGCCCAGCAGCTCGTCGCGCAGCTTCATGGTCAGCTCGCCGGGCTCGCCGTCGCCGACGGTCACCTCGAAGCCCTCGCCCTTGAAGCGGCCGATCGGGGTGATGATGGCGGCGGTGCCGCACGCGAACACCTCGGTGACCTCGCCGGAGCGGATGTCGTCGAGCAGCTGCTCCATGGCGATCATCGTCTCGACGACGTCGTGGCCGGAGTCGTCGAGCAGCTGGATGATGGAGCGGCGGGTGACGCCCGGCAGGATGTTGCCGTTCAGGCTCGGGGTCTCCACGTGGCCGTCCTTGTGCACGACCATCATGTTCATGCCGCCGAGCTCCTCGAGGTAGGTCTTGGTGGCGGCGTCCACGAAGCACACCTGCTCGCAGCCCTGGTCGATGCCGCGGTCCTCGCCCACCAGGGAGGCGGCGTAGTTGCCGCCGCACTTGGCGAAACCGGTGCCGCCGGGGCCGGTGCGGAAGAACTTGTCCTCGATCCAGATGCTCACCGGCTTGACGCCGCCCGGGAAGTACGGGCCGGACGGGGAGGCGATCACGCAGTAGTCGACCTCCTGCGGGGCGCGCACGCCCAGGAACGGCTCGGAGGCGAACAGGAAGGGACGCAGGTACAGCGTGTACTCGCGGCGCGTGGGTACCCACTTGCGGTCCTGCAGCACCAGGGCGGCGCAGGAGGCCAGGAAGTCGTCCACGGAAACCTCCGGCAGGTACAGGCGCTTGGCGGAGTTCTGCATGCGCTCGGCGTTGGCGTCCGGGCGGAACAGCCAGGTGGAGCCGTCCGTGTGGCGGTACGCCTTGAGGCCCTCGAAGACCTCCTGCGCGTAGTGCAGCACGGAGGCGCCCGGGTCGAGCTTGAGGGGCGCGTACGGTTCGATGCGGCGGTCCGACCAGCCCTCGCCCTTCGTCCAGCTCATGTGGGCCATGCTGTCGGAGAACACCTGGCCGAACGCGGGCTTGTCGATGAGCTCGGCGCGCTTGGCGTCGGAGGCGGGATTGTCGTTGGGCAGCACCGTGAAGCGCTCGGCGAGCGAGTCGAGGTACGCGGGATCGTGATGGGATTCAGTGGTCATGTGGTTGCTTCTTCGTGTCTCTTGCGGTTCGGGAAGGCGGCGCTTTTGGCGCCGCGGTTGGTCAATACTCTCGCACGAGCCCGTTACCAATCCGGAAAGGGGGTTCACATTGTGAACCCGGCTTTACCGGCCGCGAACAGCGCCATGGCGTCGGGACCGCGTGGCATCGCGCGCGCACGCGCATGATGCGCCGGCCGACGGTGCCGCGACGCCGTGTCCGCCAAACGGACAGGGCGCCCGTCCTCCCTCCACGGGGAAGCCGGGCGCCCTGCGCACGGATGGGACCGTGGACCGTCCAGGGACGGCCGCCGGATCACTTGTTGTCCGGATCGTCCTTCTCGGCGGTGGCCGGGACGGCGTCGGCCGGCTCGGCGGTCTCCTCGGACGGAGCGGCATCCTCCGGCACCTCGACGGTGACGACGGACTCCTCGAGGTCGGTCATGTCGAGCTCGACACCGGCCGGCATCTCCAGGTCGCCCAGGAAGATCTTGCTGCCGGCCTCGAGGCCCTCGACGTTGACCACGATGCGCTCGGGCAGGTTGGCCACGTCGGCGCGCACCTTGAGCTCCTGCATGTCCACGAACGCGATGGCGGCGCCCTTCGGCGTGCCCTCGACGAACACCGGGACCTCGACGTCGATCTTCTCGCCGGCCTTGACCTCGTAGAAGTCGACATGCTCGATGATGCGCTTGACGGGGTTGCGCTGCACGTCCTTGACGACCACCATGCGCTGCTCGCCACCGAACTTGATGGTGATCAGGGCGTTGGTGTGGCGCAGGGCCAGGGTGGTCTCCTTCATCGGGAGCTTGATGTAGAGGGGCTGGTCGCCGCCGGCGTAGATGGTGGCCGGGATCTGCTTGGCCACGCGCATGCGGCGGGCCGGACCCTTGCCGAACTCGGTACGGACTTCGCCCTCGAGGGTGATGGTGTTGTTAGCCATGTTGCACTCCTTGAATCATTCGTCTTCGACGCATCAACGAGCCGAAGACCAGGCAGTGCGGGCCTTCGCGCCGAGTCGATAACGGAAGCGCGCGGTTTGCGCCTTCCCTCGCCAAAGCAACTGCTCCACCCTAACCGCGTCGCTGGACAAGCCTCCCGCTCCCCCGCGCGGCTACAATGTTGGCCAGAGAGACACGGGCACGCGCGCACGCACCTACGCACGCGCGACGCCCATCGGGCACCTACAGAGGAAGGGCCGGCCATGGCGCACCACACCGCGCATACCACCACAGGGCATACCAGCACATCGCGCACCACGCGGCGCGGCACCGCGTCGCGCATCGCGCGCACGGCGGCGCTCGCCCTCGGCGGCGGCGCGCTCGCCGCGGCCGCGGGCATCGTCGCCGGCGGCTTCACGCTCTACACGGTGTCGCTGAACACGCGTTCGCCGCTGTCCACGTTCGCGCACAAGGACGACCCGCGCTTCGCGCAGTATGACGACAGCTGGCGGCATAGCGACACGGAGGCCACCAGCTGGTTCGAGGGGGCGCGCCACGGGCTGACCGCGCGCAGCATGGACGGCCTCACCCTGCACGCGTGGCGTTTCGACCCGGACACCGCGCGGCCGCTGCCCCACTGCTACGCCATCGTCATGCACGGCTACACCGGCGCGCCCGAGGAGACCGCGCCCTGGGCGTGGCACTACGCGCGCCTCGGCTTCACCGTGCTGTGCCCCGCCGAACGCGGCCACGAGGAAAGCCAGGGCCGCATCGTGACGATGGGCGCGCGCGAACGCGACGACCTGCTGCGCTGGGTCAACCGCGTCGTCGCCCACGACCCCCAGGCGACGATCCTCCTGCACGGCAACTCGCTGGGCGCCCCCACCGTGTGCCTGGCGTGCGGCGACCCGCGGCTGGCGCCGAACGTCACCGCGGCCATCGTCGACTCCGCGTACCTGTCCGCCGCCGCGCAGCTCGCCAAGTCGATGGCGCAGGTGCTGCGCTCGCCGCGCAGCGTGGCGCGCCCGATGGTGTGCGTCGCCGACCTCGTCCTTCGGATGCGCGACGGCGCGAGCCTATACGCGGCGGACGCGCTGGCGGCCGTGCGACGCGCGCGTGCCGATGGCGTTCGTGCAGGGCATGGGCGACGTCATCGTCGACCCCGACTCCGCGGCGCGCCTCTTCCGCGAGTACCGCGGCCCGGACGGCGCGCTGCTGGAGGTCGAGGGCGCCGAGCACACCGCCGAGGTCGAGCATGATCCGCGCGCCTACTGGACCTTCGTCGACGCGTTCCTGGGACGCCACTTCCCCATCCGCGGCAAGTGACGCGCGCCGGCGAGCGCTGTCAGCGAGCGCGGCGGCCACGTCGGCAGGAGGGTCGACGGACCATCGACGCAGCGGTCGGCGGGACGAACGCAGGGAGGGTCCCCACTTCCGCGAAGTGGGGACCCTCCCTGTTGTGCCGCGTTGCGCGCCACGCTCAGCTGAGCAGTTCCTTGACGGCGGCGATGACGGCCTGCAGGCCGCTCTTGGCGTCGCCGAACAGCATCTGCGTGTTGGGCTCGAAGTAGAGCTCGTTCTCGATGCCGGCGTAGCCCTTGCCGCGGCCGCGCTTCATGACGACCACGTTCTGCGACTTGTCCACGTCCAGGATCGGCATGCCGGAGACCGGGGTGCCGGGCTTGCGCGCGGCCGGGTTGGTCACGTCGTTGGCGCCGACGACCAGCGAGACGTTGGCGGACGGGAACTGCGGGTTGATGTCCTCGAGGTCCACGAGCTCCTCGTAGGGCACGTTGGCCTCGGCGAGCAGCACGTTCATGTGGCCGGGCATGCGGCCGGCCACCGGGTGGATGGCGTACTCGACCTCGACGCCGTGCTCCTTGAGCAGCTCGCCCAGGTCGGCGAGCTCGCGCTGGGCCTGCGCCTGCGCCAGGCCGAAGCCGGGCACGAAGATGACCTTGTCGGCGTACACGAGCTGCACGACCAGGTCGTCGGCGCTGGTCTCCTTCATGGTGCCCTCGGGGCCGTCCGCGGAGCCGGACGCGCCGTTGGAGCCGCCGAAGCCGCCCGAGAGGACGGACAGCAGCGGACGGTTCATCGCCTGGCTCATGAACACGGACAGCGTCACGCCGGCCGCGGCCACGAGGGCGCCGGCGACGATGAGCGCGACGTTGTCGATCGCCAGGCCGCTCATGGCGACGGCGGTGCCGGTGCACGCATTGAGGATGGAGATGACGACGGGCATGTCCGCGCCGCCGATCGGGATGACGAACACCAGGCCGTAGCACAGTGCGAACACGGTGGTCAGGACCGACCACAGCAGGCGCTGGCCCGGGAAGACGCACAGCAGCACGAACGAAGCGACCATGAGCACGGCGAACAGGATGTTCCACACGCTCTTGCCGGGCAGCGTGAGCCTCTTGACCCAGCCGATGCCCTGCAGCTTGCCGGCGGCGATCAGCGAGCCGGTGAACGTGACGGAGCCGATCATGACGCCCAGGCCCGCGGTGATGAGCACCACGAGGTCGGGGGTGCCGTCGGAGGCGAGGATGTCGTTGAGCGCGACGAGCGCGGCCGCGCCGCCGCCGACCGTGTTGAACACGGACACGAGCTGCGGCATGTCGGTCATCTTGACCTTCTTGGCGGACACGACGCCGGCGACGGCGCCGATGGCGATGCCCGCGACGAGCAGCCAGATGGCGATCCAGTTGTGGATCATGTCATGCTGCACGAACAGCTTGACGAAGGCCATGCACACGGCGAGCACCATGCCCACGGCGGACACGAAGTTGCCCTTGCGGGCGGTCTTGGGCGAGTTCATGTAGTGCAGGCCCATGACGAACATGACGGCCACCAGCAGGTATACGAACCACGCGACGATGTCGATGGCGGGGGCGGTTGATGCGGTCTGCATTACTTCGAGCCTCCTTCGGTTTTCTTCTTGTCGGACTTGTCGCTCTTGAACATCTCGAGCATGCGGTCGGTGACCACGTAGCCGCCGACGACGTTCATGGTGCCCAGCACGGCCGCCAGGAAGATGAACACGAAGCTCAGCGGCGAGTTGGCCTCGGCGGCGACGATGACGACGCCGACGATGACGATGCCGTGGATGGAGTTGGCGCCCGACATGAGCGGGGTGTGCAGGGTGGCGGGCACCTTGCCGATGACCTCGATGCCGATGAGCAGCGCGAGGACGAACAGGGTGATGGAAATGACCAACGTGGGCATGGCTCACGCCTCCTTCTGCGTGGTGGTGGACGGTGCGCCGGCGACGACCATGGCCCGGTCGAGCTCCTCGTCGGGACGCACGGTGAGCGTGCCGTCGACGATGAAGTGCGTGAGGATGTCGGCCACGTTGCGGCTCAGCAGGTTGGAGGCCGTGGTGGCGACCTCGCTGGCCAGGTAGGGCGCGCCGATCACGTTGACGCCGCCGTCCGTGACGATGGTGCCCACGGTGGAGCCCTCGACGTTGCCGCCCAGCTCGCTGGCCGCGCAGTCGACGACGACGGCGCCGCGGTGCAGCCCGGCGACGCCCTTGGCGGTCAGCAGGACCGGGGGCTTGCGGCCGGGCACCTTGGCGGTGGTGATGATGATGTCGAAGCCGGCGGCCTTCTCGTCGACGGCGGCCTGCTGGGCGGCCTGCTCCTCGGGAGTCAGGGCGCGCGCGTAGCCGCCCTCGCCCTGGCCGGCGGAGAAATCGAGCCCGAGGTCGAGGAACTTGGCGCCCAGCGACTCCACCTCGTCCTTCGAGGCGGGGCGCACGTCGTACGCGGTGACGACCGCGCCCAGGCGCCTGGCGGTGCCGATGGCCTGCAGGCCGGCGATGCCGGCGCCCAGGATGAGGACCTTGGCGGGGCGGATGGTGCCCGCGGCCGTGGTCATCATCGGCAGGAACGATCCGTAGGCGTTGGCGGCCACGAGGGCGGCCTTGTAGCCCATGACGGAATTCTGGCTGGTCATCTCGTCCATGGACTGCGCGGAGCTGAGCTGGCGCGGCAGGCGCTCGATGGCGACGGCCGTCAGGCCGGCCTTGGCCAGCGATTCGATGTAGTCGTCGTCGGTGAACGACCCGAGCATGCCGATGACCCAGGTGCCCGGCTTCATGCGTGCGATGAGCCGCTCGCTGGGTCGGTCGACGAACCCAAGGACCTGGGCCGCGCCCAGGATGGTCTCGGCGTCGCATACCTGCGCGCCGGCGGCGGTGTAGTCGGCATCGGTGTAGTCCGCGGCATCGCCCGCGCCCCGCTCGATCATGCAGGACACGCCCGATTTGCGCAGCCGTGCCACAATGTCCGGCGTCAACGCAACGCGGGCCTCGGTCCCGCTCGTCTCGTTGAACACGCCGAAGACCACGGTGCCTTTTGCTTGTTCGGCCATGTGAACCCTTTCTATGCATCCCGCCCGGTGCGGGATGGTGAACATACGCGCCTCAGCGTAAACGAAACAGCCCCGTAACATCAGGGTGCGTCCATCTTGCGGATGGCTTGCGTCCGGTTCCGTGTGGTATGGACGATCGTTCAGCCTTGGGGGTATTTTTGTCGGCCGAGTGGCCCAAAACGGCGGTATATGGCCATTCCTTACGGTTCCGTAAGGTGAAAGACTTGGCATAACCCGCTAGTATGCGAAGGAGCGGAAGTCCCGTGGGGGACCTTTTGTATCCGAAATGCGAACGGCAAGGAGCGGACATGTCCATCTTCACCAACATCAGGAAACAGGCGTCCGACGCGACGCAACGCATGTTGCACCTGGGCGGCGATTTCTCCCACCCGATCAGCGACGGCGGCGACGAACCCGACTACATCGACCCGGAGACCGAGCCGCAGCACCACAACTACGAGGACCTGCCGCACGTCGACTTCTGGGGTCCGGACCGTCCGGCCACCACCTTCATGGACGCCGACTCCGACTTCATCACCGCCAGCACCGAGGGCAACCCGCCGCTGCCGGACGACATGAACGTGTACCGCCTGTACGAGGACCGCGCCAACCGCATGGGCGACGAGCCCCTGTACACCTTCAAGCAGAACGGCGAATGGGTCTCCAAGACCGCCAACGAGACGCTCGCGGACATCCGCGCCGTGGCCAAGGGCCTGCTGCACCTCGGGCTCAAGAAGGGCGACGGCGTGGCGTTCATGTGCCACACCTCCTACGACTGGGACGTGTTCGACTGCGCGGCCATCTCCATCGGCGGCGTGCTCGCCACGATCTACGACACCGACTCGGACGAGCAGATCCGCGACATCGTGAACAACGCGGACGCCACGCTGCTCATGGTCGAGACCAAGGACATGCGCCAGAAGGCCAAGCTCGCCGAGAAGGAATGCCCGACCCTCAAGCACGTCATGTGCCTGGAGACCGGCGCCCTGGACGAGCTCGAGGCGTACGGCCGCGGCATCTCCGACGAGGCGCTCGACAAGCGCATCGCCACGGTCAAGAAGGACGACCTGTGCTCCATCGTGTACACCTCCGGCTCCACCGCCGCCCCCAAGGGCGTGGAGATGCTGCACAACCACTACTGCACCACCGCCACGAACCTGCCGGACTACATGCCCGACCTGCTGCACGACAAGAGGAACCGCGTGCTGCTGTTCCTGCCGCAGGCCCACACCTTCGCCCGCGCCATCAACTACATCTGCGTGGCCTCCGACCTGCACATCTACATCGCCAACGGCATCAAGACGCTGACCACCGACATGCGCGTGGCCCGGCCCCACATCATGATCGTGGTGCCCCGCGTGCTCGAGAAGGTGTACAACGCCGCCTCCCAGAAGGCCGGTTCCGGCCCCAAGGGCCGCGTGTTCGCCGCCTCCGTGGTGGCCGCGCAGAAGTACATGGAGGAGCTCAGCGACAAGGGCCACGCCTCCCGGTTCGCCACGATGCGCCGCAACGCGTTCGACCCGCTCGTCTACGCGTCCATCCGCGACGCGCTGGGCGGCTGCGCCAAGTGGATCGTCACCGGCGGCGCGCCGCTCGACCCGGACCTCATGGCGTTCTTCCGCGGCGCCGGCATCCCGGTGTACGAGGGCTACGGCCTGACCGAGACGACCGCGCCGTGCGCGTTCAACCCGCTGACCGTCCCCTACCACCAAGGTTCCGTCGGCATCCCGTTCCCCGGCTTCGAGGTGCGCATCGGCGAGGGCAACGAGATCGAGGTCAAGGGCACCGCCGTGTTCCCGCGCTACCACAAGAACGACGAGGCCACCAAGACCGGCTTCACCAAGGATGGCTGGTACATCACCGGCGACCTGGGACGCCTGGACGACGACGGCTTCCTGTACATCACGGGCCGCAAGAAGGACCTCATCATCACCGCCGGCGGCAAGAACGTCTCCCC
>JAXJQE010000136.1:0-2001 GCA_036311305.1 Bifidobacterium sp. | reverse complement strand
CGCGCCGTCGCCGCGCTGCCCGCGCTGCCCGCGCTGCTCGACGTGCCGGCGTTCGCCTTCGAGGGCTTCGACGACGAGGCCTTCGCACCCGTCGCCGTGCCCGGCAACCTCGAGACGCAGGGATTCATGGACCCGCAGTACGTCAACATCCAGTACCCCTGGGACGGCCACGAGGACGTCGTCGCCCCGGGCATCCCCGAGGCGAACCACGTGGCGCTCTACCGCACCGCGTTCACGCCGTCGGCGCGCGTCGCCGCCGCGATGGCGCACCGGGGCGACGGCGAGCGCGTCACGCTGACCTTCCACGGCGCGCGCACCGCCATCTACGTGTGGCTCAACGGCCGCTTCGTCGGCTACTCGGAGGACTCCTACACGCCCAGCGAATTCGACGTGACCGATCTGCTGCGCGAGGGCGGCAACACGCTGGCCGTCGCCTGCTGCGAGCACTCCAGCGCCAGCTGGCTCGAGGACCAGGACGCGTGGCGCCTGCACGGCCTGTTCCGCTCCGTCGACCTCGCCGTGCGCCCCGCCGCGCACGTGCGCGACCTGCGCGCCGACGCCGACTACGACCCCGCCACCGGCTGCGGCACGCTCGACGTGACCGCGCTCGTCGAGGGCGCGCGCCGCGCCGCCCACGCGCAGGTGTCCCTGAGCGCCCCGGACGGCACGCGCGTCTTCTCGACGTGCCTGGGCGCGCACGAGGTGCTGCGCGTACGCGAGCAGTGCGGCCCCGTGCGCCCGTGGAGCGCCGAGGATCCCGCGCGCTACCTGCTCACGGTCACGCTGCGCGACGCCGACGGCGCGCTCGTCGAACGCGCCGAGTGCCACGTCGGCTTCCGCCGCGTGGCGATCGAGGACGGCATCCTCAAGGTCAACGGCGAGCGCGTGCTGCTGCACGGCGTCAACCGCCATGAGTTCGACGCGCGGCGCGGCCAGGCCGTGACCATGGAGGACATGCTCTGGGACGTGCGCTTCATGAAGCGCCACCACATCAACGCGGTGCGCACCTCGCACTACCCGAACGACGAGCGTTGGCTCGCGCTGTGCGACGAGTACGGCCTGTACGTCGTCGACGAGGCGAACCTGGAGACGCACGGCAGCTGGAACCTGCCCGGCGACACCACCGACGGCGTCTCCATCCCTGGCGGCGATCCCCAATGGCTCGGCGCGTGCGTCGACCGCCTGGAGTCCATGGTGGCGCGCGACCGCACGCACCCGAGCGTGATCATGTGGTCGTTGGGCAACGAGTCCTACGCCGGCGACGTGATCGCCGCGATGGACGAGCGCTGCCGCATGCTCGACCCGACGTGTCCCGTGCACTACGAGGGCGTCACCTGGAACCGCGCGTACGACGCCATCAGCGACGTGGAGAGCCGCATGTACGCCAAGCCGGACGACATCCGCGCGTACGTCGCGAACGACCCGGCCAAGCCGTTCATCTCTTGCGAGTTCATGCACGCCATGGGCAACTCGTGCGGGGGACTGACCGAATACATGGAGCTGGAGCGCTACCCGCACTACCAGGGCGGCTTCATCTGGGACTTCATCGACCAGGCGCTCGAGCAGCGCCTGCCCGACGGCACCGTGCGCCTGGCCTACGGCGGCGACTTCGCCGACCGCCCCAACGACGGCGAGTTCAGCGGCGACGGCCTCGTCTTCGCGGACCGCACGCCCTCCCCGAAGGCGCAGGAGGTCAAGGCCTGCTACGCGCCCGTGAGGTTCCTCGTCGGCGAGCGCGACGTGCTCATCTCCAACCGCAACCGCTTCGTCGACACCTCCGACAGCGTCTTCGTGGCGCGCATGCTCGTCGACGGCCGCGAGACGTGGCGCCACGAGTTCCGCGCCGCCGTGCCCGCGCGCTCGACGCGCCGCGTGCCCGTCGACTTCCCCAGCCCCGCCGTGCCGCGCGGCGAGGTCGTTCACGAGGTCGCGCAGTGCCTCGCCCACGACACCGCGTGGGCGCCGGCCGGCTACGAGCTGGCGAGCGGCCAGTCGCTGTGG
>JAXJQE010000135.1:0-2455 GCA_036311305.1 Bifidobacterium sp. | reverse complement strand
GGCGCCGTGCGCGACGCGCAGGCGGCGCGCGGCGGCGCCATCGAGACCGGCTCGCCGGCCGCGCGCGTGCGCGCGATGTGCGCCATCATCGTGCCCGTGTTCGCCGGCGCCATCCGCCACGCCCACGGGCTGGCGCTCGCCCTGGACGCGCGCTGCTACCAGGAGGGCATGCCGCGCTCGCAGTGGCACGCGCTGCGCATGCGGCCGGCCGACTGGGCGTTCCTGGCGGCGATCGCGCTGGCCATCGGCGCGGTCGTGGTCCTGCGCGTGTTCAGCATGTGAGCGCGCCGGCGCGGCGGCCACCGTTTTGCGGCAAGATGTGGTTTCAGCGACAAGCGAACAGGCGATGACACAATCACCGCCGCATTCGTTCGGGGCGCGGGCGGCACCATCGCCGGCGCCCCAGGACACGACCCGTGTCCGACCTGACGGGCACGCCCGCGGTTCCCACAAGGAGCATGCCGCGAGGCCGCCACGCAGGACCCCGTCGTGGTTGGGCGAGCGTCCCGGATCATCCGGACCGCTCGCCCATTTTTCATGCGTGCGAGGAAGGCCGCGCGCGGGAACGTATGGGCCCCCGCCAACGCGTCGGCGGTGGCGGGGGCCCATACGGGTACGTGCGCCGTTACTCGCGCACGAGCTCGATGTGCTCGACATCGTCGCGCTTGGAGCGGCGGTAGACGGTGAAGCGGTTGCCGATCACCTGCACCACCTCGGCGCCCAGCGCGTCGGCGAGCGCGGCGGCCGCCTCCTTGGCGTCCATGCCGGATCCGTCGAGCACCTGGCACTTCATGAGCTCGCGGCGTTCGAGCGTCTCGTCGGCCTGCTTCACGGCGGTCTCGCTCAGGTCGTTCTTGCCGATCTGGATGAGCGGCTTGAGCTGGTTCGCCAGGCCGCGCAGCTGCCTGGTCTGCTTCTTGGTCAACGTCATGCGGGTCGTCCTCGTTCTTTCTCGTCCTGTCCGCGTCCGGCGCGGCGCGCGCCGGGTACGCGAAACCCGTGCCATCCTACTGCAAGGATGGCACGGGCCGCAATGTCCGGGCGGGCGGACGCTCAGAAGTCGAAGTGGTTCGGGTCGGCGCCGTTGCGCTTGCCGGTGTCCATCGCGGAGATGAACGCCATCTCGTCGGGGTCGAGCTCGAAGTCGAAGATGTGGTAGTTCTGCACGATGCGCGTCTCGTGCACGGACTTGGGCAGCGGGATGACGCCGCGCTGCAGGTCCCAGCGCAGCACGACCTGCGCGCTGGACTTGCCGTACTTCTCGCCGATGTCGAGCAGGCGGCGGTCGGCCAGCAGCGTCGAGTCCTGGCCGCCCAGTGGGCTCCACGCCTCGACGGCGATGTCCTTGTCATGGCAGTAGTCGATGAGGTCCTGGTTGGCGAACTGCGGGGAGGACTCCACCTGGTCGACGGCCGGGACGACGTCGGTGTCGTTGAGCAGCTCGTCGAGGTGGTTGCGCTCGAAGTTGCTCACGCCGATGGCGCGGACCAAGCCGTCCGCGTACAGCTCCTCCATGGCCTTCCAGGCGTCCTGCCAGCCCTGCGCGGGCCAGTGGATGAGGTAGAGGTCCACGTAGTCGAGTCCCAGGCGGTCCAGGCTCTCCTGGAAGGCCTCCTTGGTGCGGTGCTTGCGGATGTCCTCGTTCCACAGCTTGGTGGTGACGAACAGTTCGCCGCGATCGATCCCGGAGGCGGCGAGCGCCTTGCCGACGGACTCCTCGTTGCCGTAGACGCTGGCGGTGTCCACCAGGCGGTAGCCGGTGTCGAGCGCGGTGCGCACCGCGTCCTCGGTGGGCGCGCCGGCGGGCGTGCGGAAGACGCCGAAGCCGACCTGCGGGATGAGCACTTCGTTGTTGAGCGCCTGGCGGTGCGGTGTATGTGCCACGGGAACCTCGTTTCCTAGTCTTGGGTCTTGCTGGCGCCCATTGTAGGGCGCGCCCGCGGGGCCGGCGGGACCTCTTTGCTCACAGGGCACGGTGGCGCGCGGGACGCCTGTGCGCCCGGACGGACGGGTACTGGCGCGTCCCTGCGCGCTCCCCTACACTGGGGTGGCATGAACCTGTTGGGCAATATCCTGTGGCTGGTGCTGGGCGGCCTCGAGCTGGCGTTCTGCTGGGCGGTCGTCGGGCTGGTGCTGTGCGTTACGATCGTGGGCATCCCGTTGGGGCTGCAGGCCTTCAAGATGGCCAAGCTCACGCTGACGCCGTTCGGCTCCACCGTGGTGTACGGGGGCGGCGCGGGCTCATGCCTGGCGAACATCGTGTGGACGGTGCTCGTGGGCTTCTGGATGGCCTGCGGCTACGTGGTCGCCGGCCTGGTCAACTGCGTGACCATCATCGGCATCCCCTTCGGCCTGCAGAGCTTCAAGATGGCCAAGCTCGCCCTGTGGCCCTTCGGCGCCCAGATTTACTGATCCCTCCCATTTCGTTATAGGGGGGCACGAAACGCCCGGATTC
>JAXJQE010000134.1:0-2409 GCA_036311305.1 Bifidobacterium sp. | reverse complement strand
TCGTCGACGGCCGCGTCGGCCGGCTGGTCGCCCATCTCCTGGCTCAGGCGCGCGAAGTACGCGGCGAGCTCGTCGTCGGTGATGACGGCGGTCGGCTCCTCGGCGGCCGGCGTCACCGGCGCGGCGGTCTCGTCGCCGTCGGCGGTGCCGGCGTGCTCGGCGACGAGGTTGCGCGAGCCCGGGTCGACGACGACGGGCGTCGAGCCGGTCATCTCGCCGACGGCCGCGGAGCCCTCGCCGTGGCGGCCGTGCTTGGTGTGCGGTTTGCCGGGCGTGCGCTTGCTGGGCTTGAACTTGCGCAGGGACCCCATGACGGCCTCGCCGATGCCGACCTCGCCCTCGCGTTGGGCGGCGCGCGCGGCGCGCTTCTCGGCGGCGGTGGGCACGTCCTCGTCCGCGCCGGCCTTGCGGCGGCGCGTGCGCGGATCCATGGCGAACACGGAGGCGCACAGCACGGCGAGCACCGCGCACAGGCCGCCCGCGAAGTACCACGGCAGCGCGAAGTTCGGGACCTGCTGGCGCGTCCAGTGCATGTCGATGTCCGCGTTGGGCACGCTCTTGCCGAAGTCGACGAGCGCGACCTGCGTGGGCTGCGCGTCGGTCAGCGTCAGCTCGGCGGTGCCGTCGCCGCACTGGACCTGCTGCCACATCTCGGAGTCGGCGAACTTGACCTGCTGGTCGGAGGTGGAGGCGGTGCCCTGCGCCTTCTGCGCGGTGGTGGACAGCTGTGTCCACGTGGACAGGCCGGTGATGCGCGTGTACGGCGTGCCCTCGAGCCAGCCGGCGACGTCCTTGGCGGAGCCGATGGCGATGCACGTGGTGTTCTGCGCGGAGTCGTCGGCGTTCGCGTCGGCGGTGCTCTGGTCCTGCGTGGACTGGGTGGTCTCGGCGGTGGAGGACTTGGCGGCCTCGCCGCCGTTGACCTCCACGGTCACCTTCTTGTCCACCAGGTCGAGGACTCCGGGGTCGACGACGAGGTATTGGGTGTCCTTGACATCCGCGACCGCGCTGATGTTGCGCGTGGGCTTCCAGACCGTCGCGTTGAGGATGCCGAACACGATGCAGGCCACAGCAAGCAGCCCGAAGATGGGGGTGACCACGCCGCGCATGATGGTGGCGTGGCGCGAGGGCCGCGGGCGGGGCTGCGGCTTGCTCTGTTCTTCCTGTGCGTCTGTCTTCACAAGTTCCCATTCTACAGAGGCGGTGTCCACGAGGTGAGATTCCATGCCCACGGGGGAATATGGGGGTGGTGTTCCGTGGGGCAAATCGCGGTGCGCCGGTAGGGTGGGGAGGTATGACTAGTTCACGTATTCATAAGATCGTCATGCGCGCCGGCGCGGCGGCGGGCGCCGTCGCGCTGTGCGCGGGGCTCGCCGCGTGCGGCGGGTCGTCGTCCTCGTCGTCCTCCGCGTCGGCGTCGTCGTCATCGTCCGCGTCGAGCACGTTCAAGCTGAGCAAGCTCACGGGCGTCACGGTGTCGGGCACGCCGGGCAAGCAGCCGACCGTCAAGTTCGACGCGCCGCTGAGCGACGCGATCGGCGCGGGCGGGGTGCTGCAGGAGGGCAACGGCGACGAGATCGTCAGCGGCGACCGCCTGTGCCTGCAGTACACGGTGTACGACGCGCAGACCGGCGAGAAGTCGGGGTCCACGTGGGACGAGGGCACGCCGGACTGCTCGGTGACCTTCAATGAGAAGGAGACCACGACCACCACGGACACGCCGACGATCGTGCATGTCATGAACGAGCTGCTCAAGGGCAAGAAGCTCAACACGACCATCGGCACGGTGATCGGGCCCACCACCGACGGCGGCAACAACTCGCTGTACATCATCACGCCGATCTCACAGAGCAAGGATTTGACGCGCGCCGAGGGCACCAAGGTCAAGGACGTGCCGTCTGACCTGCCGAAGGTGACGCTCGCGTCCAACGGCAAGCCGTCGATCGACATGAACGGGTACAAGGGCTCCGACAAGCTCGTCTCGCAGACGCTCATCCAGGGCAAGGGCGCGGAGATCACGGACAAGACGACGTCCGTGGTGGCGCACTACACCGGCTGGCTGCTCGATGGCACGCAGTTCGACTCCTCGTGGGACCGCGGCGAGGCGGCGACGTTCCAGCTGTCCAGCGTGATCAAGGGCTGGCAGGAGGGCCTCAAGGGCCACACCGTCGGCTCCCAGGTGCTGCTCGTGGTCCCGCCGGACCTCGGCTACGGCGACCAGGCCTCCGGATCGGTGCCCGCGAACTCCACGCTGGTGTTCGTAGTGGACATCCTGGGCCAGTTCTGAGTCCCCCTTCGTTATAGGGGGCACCTCCCGAGTTATAGGGGGCACCAAAAAACCGAGACCCGAAGTATGAACCGCCATATTCCGCGGTTCATACTTCGGGTCTCGGTTTTTTGGTGCCCCCT
>JAXJQE010000133.1:0-21931 GCA_036311305.1 Bifidobacterium sp. | reverse complement strand
GGGCGTGGGGGTGGGGGTGGGCGTCTCCGTGCCGCTTGCGGTGCCGGTCGGCGAGGGCGACGCCGTGGCCGCGGCGGACGGCGCCGCGGCGAGCGCCCCGCCCTCGGCGATGGCCAGTTGCGTGGATTGCTGCACCAGGAGGGTGATGCTGGTGGCGAGCGCGGGGGTCGATGCTCAGGCGCGCGCGGTCGCGCGCCGGGGCGGCGTGCCCCGTGTCCCCGGCGTGCACGCCGGACAGGCGCGCCAGGGTGTCCGACGTGGCGCGCGGGGGCGGCGCCGTGGCCGCGCGGGCACGGGCGGGATGGTCGGTGGGCGGCGGGGGCGGTGCGTCGCCCGGCCGGTAGGTATGCGAACGGCTGCTCATGCCTCCACTGTGCGTGGTGGGCATGGCAGCCGTCCAGTCAGTAGGGCCCTTGTGGTCAGACGGCCTCTTGTCCGCGTGTCACTCGCCGGGGACGATGGACACGATCTTGGGGGCCTTGACGATGACCTTGCGCGGCGGCACGCCGTTCAGGCGCGTGGCCACGGCCTCGAGGGCCATGCGTTCGAGCTCGTCGGGCGCGATGTCCGGGGATACCTCGAGCTTGGCGCGCACCTTGCCCTTGATCTGCACGACGGCGGTCACCGTGTCCTGTCCGACGTAGCGTTCGTCGGCGACGGGCCACGCGTGGTGCGCCAGGGACTCGTCGTGGCCCAGGCGGCTCCACAGCTCCTCGGCGATGTGCGGGGCGATCGGCGAGACCATGAGCACGAGCGGTTCGATGGCGGCGCGCGGCACCTTCTTGAGGCCGGTGAGGTGGTTGTTGAGCACGATGAGCTTGGCGACGGCGGTGTTGGGGCGCATGGCCTCCATCTCCACGGTCACGTCCGCGATGGTGTTGTTGAGCAGCTTGAGGGTCTTCTCGTCCGGCGCGTCATCCGACACGGTCACCTCGCCGGTGTTCTCGTCGACGACGTTGCGCCACAGGCGCTGCAGGAAGCGCATGCCGCCGACGACGTTGCGCGTGTTCCAGGGGCGCGACTCGTCCAGCGGGCCCATGCTCATCTCGTACAGGCGGAACGTGTCGGCGCCGTAGTGGTCGTACATGTAGTCCGGGGTGACGATGTTCTTCAGGCTCTTGCCCATCTTGCCGAACTCGCGGTTGACCTGCTGGTCGTGGTACGTGTACGTGACGGTGCCGTCGTCGGCGGTGTGCTCGACGACGTCCTCGGCGGGCACGTACTGGCCGCGCTCGTCCGTGTACGCGTACGCCTGGATCATGCCCTGGTTGAACAGCTTGTGGAACGGCTCGAAGGAGTCCACGTAGCCGAGGTCGAAGAGGACCTTGTGCCAGAAGCGCGAGTACAGCAGGTGCAGCACGGCGTGCTCCACACCGCCCACGTACAGGTCCACGCCGCCGGCCTTGCCCGAACCGTGGCCGTGGTCGGAGCCCATCCAGTAGTCGTACTCGTCCCGCTCCACCATGTGCGCGGTGTCCTTCGGGTCGAGGTAGCGCATGTAGTACCAGCAGGAGCCGGCCCAGTTGGGCATCGTGTTCGTGTCGCGCCAGTAGGTCTTCTCGCCGTCGCCCAGGTCCATGGTGACCTTGACCCAATCCTGGTTGCGGCTCAGCGGCGCCTCCGGGTTGGACTGCGCGTCGTCCGGGTCGAAGGTCTTGGGGCTGTAGTCGGGCACGTCGGGCAGGTTGATGGGCAGCTGGTCGTCGGGCACCAGGTGCGGCACGCCGTCCTCGTCGTAGACGATGGGGAACGGCTCGCCCCAGTAGCGCTGGCGGCTGAACAGCCAGTCGCGCAGACGGTAGCTCGTGGTGCCATGGCCCACCTGGGCCTCCTCGAGCCATGTGGTGCAGGCGGCGATGGCATCGTCGACGCCCATGCCGTCAAGGGACAGCGCGTCGCCGCGCGCCCAGGTGGCATCCACGGAGGAGTTGACGACAGTGCCGTCGTGGGAAGTGTACGGGGCCTTGCCCTCATAGTCGGCCAGCGTCTCACCGGTGTCCTTCGCGGGCGCCACCGTGTAGATGACGGGCAGTCCGAAGGCCATGGCGAAGTCGTAGTCGCGCTGGTCGCCGCCGGGCACCGCCATGATGGCGCCGGTGCCGTAGTCCATGAGCACGTAGTCGGCGGTGAACAGGGGCAGCTTGGCGCCGGTGATCGGGTTCGTGGCGTACAGGCCGGTGAACAGGCCGGTCTTGGCGCCCGCCTCGTCGACGCGGTCCTTGGCGGTCTTCGCCTCGGCGGCCAGGCGGTACGCCTTGACGGCCTCCGTGGGCGTGGCGTAGCCGCCCTTCCAATCGTCGGGCACGTCCTCGGGCCAGGCGGCCGGCACGTGCGCCAGGAGCGGATGCTCCGGGGAGACGACGGCGAAGGTGGTGCCGAACAGCGTATCCGGACGTGTGGTGTAGACCTCCATGTCCTGCGCACCGTCCGGTGTCTCCACCTGGAAGTGCACGGAGGCGCCGTGGGACTCGCCGATCCAGTTGCGCTGCATGAGCTTGACCTTCTGCGGCCAGTCGATCGTGTCGAGGTCCTCGGCCAGGCGGTGGCCGTAGGCGGTGATGCGCATGGACCACTGGCGCAGCTCGCGCTGGAAGACGGGGAAGTTTCCGCGTTCGGAACGGCCCTCGGCGGTGACCTCCTCGTTGGCGAGCACGGTGCCCAGGCCCGGGCACCAGTTGACGGGCGACTTGGAGATGTAGGCGAGACGGTACTCGTTGAGCACGTCGGAGCGCTCGGCCTCGGTCAGCTCGTCCCATGCCTGGCCCTCGTGGCCGTCGATGGGCCACTCGCCGGTGCGGAACTGTTCGACGAGCTCGCCGATGGGGCGCGCGCAGCCCATGGAGCCGCTGGGGTTCTGCTTGTCCGGGTCGTACCAGGCGTCGTAGATGCGCGAGAAGATCCACTGGGTCCAGCGCACGTAGCCGGGTTCGATGGTGGCGAAGGAGCGGCGGTCGTCGAAGCTCAGGCCCATGCGCTTGAGCTGGCGGCGCATGTTGGCGATGTTCGCCTCGGTGGTCACGCGCGGGTGCTGGCCGGTCTGCACGGCGTACTGCTCGGCGGGCAGGCCGAACGCGTCGTAGCCCATGGCATGCAGCACGTTCTCGCCCTTCATGCGGTGGTAGCGGGAGACGACGTCCGTGGCCAGGTAGCCGAGCGGGTGGCCGACGTGCAGGCCCTTGCCGGAGGGGTAGGGGAACATGTCCATGGCGAAGAAGGAGGGACGGCCGTCCGCGTGGCGGCCCTGGCCGTCGGTCAGCTCGCCGCTGACGTTCGCGGCCCAGAAGGTGCCCTCGTCCTCCCAGCGTGCCTGCCACTTCTCCTCGATGCGCTGCGCCATGGCGGCGTCGTAGCGGTATGCTGCCTCTTCGGTTGTCTGCGCCGGCGCCTGCGCGCCTCTCTCGTTGTCACTCATGGGACACGATTATCGCGGGGTTGCCGGACATGGCATAACCCGTCGGCTCAGCGCTCCTGCGCGCCCACCTTCGGCGGGTTGTCCGCGGCGTCGGGCTCGTAGCCGGTCCGCTCGCGCATGGCGTCGGCGGCCTTGGTCCACGAGCCGTCCTTCTCCATGGCGGCGATGGCGGTGTTGAGTTCCTTGACGAGGGTGGCCTCGCCGGCGCGCACGCCGATGCCGAACGCGACGGTGCCGGCGGAGGCGTCGGCGACGGCCACGTAATCGTCGCCGGCCTGCATGCGCAGGCCCGCGACGATGGGGCCGGGCGCGATCACGGCGTCGGCGTGGCCGGCCAGCAGGGAGGAGACGCACTGCTGGTAGGAGGAGCGCGCCTCGATGCGCACGCCGGCGACCTCCGCGGGCAGCGAGCGCTGCGAGACGCTGCCCTCCACCATGCAGGCGACATGGCCCTTGAGGGCGTCGGCCTCGCGGTAGGAATCCTGTTCGCCGGCGCGCACGAGCAGTCCCTCGCCGGCCATGAGGTAGGGGCCTGCGTAGGAGATGCCGTCGTCCGCGTCGGTGTCCTGGCCGGCGTGCTCGCCGGTGGCGTCGGTCGCGTAGGTGCCGAGGACCATGTCGACGGTGCCGTCCTCGAGCGCCTTGCGCCGTTCGCCCGGCTTGAGCGCGTGGAACGTGACCTGCTTGACGGAGTAGCCGAGGGTGTGGGCCACGTGCGTGGCCACGTCGATGCCGAAGCCGCTCCACGCGCCGTCGTGGTACCAGCTCACGCCCGGTTCGTCGGAGGGCACGCCGATGGTGACCATGGGGCCGCTGGCCTGGCCCGGGGTCTCCACCTCGATGGAGCTGCCGCAGCCAGAGGCCAGGGCCACGGCGGACGCGCACGCCAGGGCGGCCGCGCTCCTCGCGAATCGACGCATGCTACCTCACTTGAACAGTCGCGAACGGGTCAGGAACCAGGTCACCAGCAGCGACAGCAGCACCGCGATGACGATGATGATGATGAAGCCGTAGGGCGAGGAACTCAGCGGCATGCCGAGCATGCCCTGCTGGAAGTTCATGCCGTACATGGAGAAGATGAGGGTGGGCACCGACAGCGTGATGGAGATGATGGTGAAGATGCGCATCACGTTGCTCAGGTTGTTGGACACGACCGAGGAAAACGCGTCGGTCATGTTCGCGAGGACGCCGCTGTAGATGTTGGCCATCTCGATGGCCTGCTTGTTCTCGGTGATGACGTCCTCGAGCAGGTCCTCGTCCTCCGGGTACTGCTTGATGCGCGAGAGCGTCATGAGCTTCTCCATGACGATCTCGTTGGATTTGAGCGACGTGTTGAAATAGACGAGGGTCTTGCTCAGCTCCAGCAGCATGAGGATCTCGCGGTTCTGCATGGAGTGGCGCAGGCGCAGCTCTAGCTTGTCGGTCTCGCCGTCGATGATGCGCAGGTAGCGCAGGTACATGGTGGCGTTGCGGTACAGGATCTGCAGGATGAAGCGCGAGCGCATGAACGTGTTGAAGCCACGGATGGTGCCCTCCATGAAGGGGTGCAGCACGGGCGTGTCCTGCATGCACACGGTCACGATCATGGTCTTGGTGACGATGATGGACAGAGGGATGGTCTCGTACCAGTTGCGTCCCGAGCGCTCCCCCACCGTGGGGATGTCCACGATGATCATCGTGTAGTCGTCCTCGACGTCCACGCGCGAGCGTTCCTCGTCGTCCAGGGGCGCGCGCAGGTCGGCCAGGTCGATGCCGGTGTCCTGGGCGACGGTGGTGAGTTCCACGTCCGTGGGGTCCGAGAGGGCGAGCCACGACCCGTCCTCCGGATGCTCGATCTGTTCGACTTGTCCGTTGATCGTGCTGAACATGCGCAGCATGGCCTCACCTGCCTCTCGAGTCTCGAGCGCGCGGGGTCCCCCGGGACGCCGCACGGACGGATGGAGGGCGCGCCTCTCCCGGGCACGCCCATGCAAACCCTCCATAGTGTAGTCGCACCGGTGTGACAGGCGACGCTCCGGGGGCTCAGGCCCTCCCGCTCCTCACCGGCTTCCACAGGGGCATGCCGGGATGGCGCAGCGCCTCGGGACCGTTGTCCCAGTCGACGTGCGCGGCCAGGCTGGGTCCCTCGTTGAACTCCTCGAGTTCCCAGCGCAGGCCGTCGGCGCCGCGCGAGACGCGCATCGTGGTCCAGAAGGCGTTGCGCATGCCGCCCAGGGCGTTGAGGTCGTCGACGTCCATGTCCAGCAGCGTGCTGACGGTCGCCACGATCCAGGAGCCGTGGGAGACGGCCAGCAGCGTGGTGGGCGTGGGATCGTCGGCGTGCTCCCGCACGATCCGGATGAGCGCCTTCGCGCCGCGCTCGCCGACGTCGTGGCGGCTTTCCACGCCGTAGGCGAGCTCGCCGCCGCGGTGCGCGGTCCACGAGTCGTAGGCCCCGGGCCAGCGTTCGGCGATCTCCTCGCGCGTCAGGCCCTCCCATTGGCCGAAGGCTCGTTCGAGCAGCCCGGCGTCGGTGGCCACGGGCAGTCCGAGGATGTCGGCGGTGGCGTGCGCCGTCTGCCGGGCACGGAACAGCGGCGAACTGGTGACCAGCAGCGTGCGCCGTGCGGCGGGCGCCAGCTCGTACTCCTCGATGTCGCTGCGCCGGGCCGCGCCTTCGCCGGGCTGCGCCAGGAGCGTGGGGTTGCGGGCGATGTGCGAGATCTTCGCCCAGTAGAGACGGTCGGCGAGCTCGTAGGCGGCGTGGTCGGCCTGCCATTGGCCGACGATGTCGAGCGGCACGTCGATCTGGCCCTGCAGGCGGCGCGCCAGGTTGAAGGCGGTGCGCCCATGGCGTTGGAGGATGACTTCGTCGATCATGGGTGTCCCGTCCCTCCCCGCGTCAGTCCTTGGCGATGGTCTTGCCGGCGTTGGCGCCGGCGGAGAGGTCCTCGATCTGGCCGATCTCGAGCACGGGCACGCAGGCGGGGACCTTGGTGCCCTTCTCCTTGGCGAGCTTGACCTGCTCCTCGTAGACGGCGTCGTCGGTGTGCAGGGTGACCTCGCCGCGGAAGCGGTAGCCCTTCTTCTGCTCGAGGTTGACGTAGGCGACGACCAGCGGGCTGCCGTTGGACAGGTTGCGGTAGGTCTGCCCGGCGGTGCGCTCGTGGTAGGACAGGTGGGAGTCGTCGAGCACGAACATGGACATCTTGGGCCCGAGGTCAGGTTCGCCCTCGGGGCTGACGGTGGCGACGAACGCCAGGTTCTCCTTGATGAACTGCTTCATGTCTTCGGTAAGGGTTGCCATGTCCTCGTCCTTTCGTGACGGCCGGGCGTCCTCGGCGGCGTCCGGGTTGCGTCCAACTGTACGCGGGGCCGGCCGGCGCCGGGCGATTTCGCCGCGAGGGCATGGCGGGAGAACGAAAAATCCCACCCGCGATGCGGATGGGATTCGTGTGGTGGAGCTAAGGAGATTCGAACTCCTGACCCTCTCCATGCCATGGAGATGCGCTACCAGCTGCGCCATAGCCCCGTGCAATTTCTTGCAACTCGATAAACAATACACGGACGGTCCGAATCGCGCAAGCCTCGGCGTGTCGCGCTTCGGACCGCCCGTGCGGTCACTGGGTGGCGGACTGCCCGGACGCGCCCTGCTGGGTGGTGTCCTGGCCGTCCTTGGACCCGTTGGAGGTGGTGCCGCCCTGGTCGGTGGACCCGGTGGATCCGATGTCCGTGCCGGACTGGTTGTCCGTGGTGCCGGTGTCCGAGCCGTTGTCCGTGGTGCCGGCGTCCGATCCGGTGGAGCCGGAGGTGTCCTGGCCGGACGTGCCCTGCTGGGACGTGGCGCCCTGCTGGTCCGTGCCGCCGGTGGTGCCCGAACCGTTGTCCGTGGTACCGGTGCCGGAGGTGGCGCTGGGCGTGGACGTGGGCTGTTGCGTGGCGGTGCCGCCCTGCTGGGTGGTGTCCTGGGACGGGGTGGGCGAGATGACCGGGCCGGAGGTGCGTTCGGTGCTCATGGTGGGGTGCACGATGTCGCGCACCACGTCGTCGGTGCCCTTGCCGTCGGTGAGCGCCAGGATGATGCCGGCGGTCACGCCCACGGCGACGAGCGCGGAGACGATGGCCACGATGATGGCCACGCGCCGGTCGTGCCGGTCGAGCTTCGGCGCGGCCTTGGCGCCCTTCACGGCCTTGTCGCCCTTCGCGCCGGTGGCGCCGGTGGTGTGCGAGGTGCCCGAGGAGGAGACGGTGCGCGGGGTGCGCGACGCGTCGACCGCGGGCATGCGCTTCGTGCTGTCGTCCGCGCCGTCGGCGTCGCTCGCCGCCATGGTGGCGGTGGCGTCCGTGTCCTGGGTGCCGTCGCTGTCCTTGGCGTCCTGCCCGGACCCGTCGGCGTCGGCGTCCCCATCGTCCGCGTCATCGTCGCCCTTGGTGCCGAGCTGGTCCTGGAGCTTCTTGCCGGAGGCGTCCAGCACGTTCTTGTACACCTGGGAGGCGGCGGTGGAGACGATGGAGGCCACGCCCGCGCCGATGATGGAGCCGGCGATGCCGATCTTGGAGGACAGGAAGAACGAGGTCACCGCGGCCAGCGCGCCGGCCAGCAGCTGGGAGAACGAGAGTCCCTTGAAAAAATTCTTCACGATGCCTTTCCGCAAAATGCGCACATGCTCATTGGATCGTCCCCCAACCTAGCACGCGTCCGGATGCTCCCACAAGGGAGTATCGGCCAGGGCGGGGCCGTGGTTGTAGTCCTCGAGGATCCAGCGGTCGGGCTCGTCGAGGCGCGCGTCCCTCAGGCGCCCCCAGTGCGCGTTGCGCATCGAGGTCACGGAGACGAAATCCGGGTAGTGGCGCCCGATGCCGTACATCACCTGCAGGGTGTTCTCTATGAGCGCACCGTGCGAGAAGAGGAACAGGTCGGTGTCCTCGCCGGCGCGCCGCGACCAGTCGCGCAGCGCCTGCCAGCCGCGCTCCCCCACGTGCTCGTGGGATTCGGCGTGGTGGTTCATCTCGCCGCCCAGGCCCCGGCACCACAGGTCGAAGTCGCCGGGCCACGCGGCCTTGAGCTCGGCCGCGTCCTTGCCCTCGAAATCGCCGAAATGGCGTTCCTTGAGCCGTTCGTCCGTGTGCACCTCGAGGCCGAGGGGGTCGGCGAAGGCGTGCGCCGTCTGCATGGCGCGAGCCAACGGGGACGCCACCACGAGCTGGCGGCGTCCCTGCTTGACGTACAGGTCGCGCAGGGCCTCGCCCGTGCGCGCGACCTGCCACAGGCCCACGGCGTCCAGGGGGATGTCGGTCCATCCCTGCACGCGGCCGGCCTCGTTGTATGAGGTGCGCCCGTGGCGCACCAGCGTGATCGTGGCGACGCTCATGCGCGTGCGTCGTCCGTATCGGCGTCGCCGGCCGGCGCCTGGGGCAGTTCCAGGTCGATGGCCGGGCAGTCGCGCCACAGGCGCTCCAGGCGGTAGAACTCGCGGGCCTCGTCGTGCATGACGTGCACGACGATGTCACCGTAGTCGAGCAGGATCCACTGCGCCTCGGCGATGCCCTCGCGCGAGCGCGGGTCGATGCCCTCCTTGACGTGCAGGTCCTTCTCGATCTCCTCGGCGATGGCCAGCACCTGGCGTTCGTTGGACGCCGAGGCGACGAGCATCGCGTCGCAGATGGCCAGTTGGTTGGACACGTCGTAGGCGACGATGTCCTCGGCCTTCATGCGGTCGGCGGCCGCCGCCGCGGTGCGGACCTGTTCGATGGATGATGCTGCTGCGCTCATTACTTACGCTCCCATGCTGGTTTCCAGTGCTCCACGACGTGCTGCGTGTTCTCCGAGTAGACCATGGCGTCGTCCGGCACGTCGTGCCTGATGACCGAGCCGGCGCCGCTGGTCACGCCGTCGCCCACCTCGACGGGGGCCACGAAGAGGTTGCCCGCGCCGATGTGCACGTCGGAGCCGATGGTGGTGTGGTTCTTGTGCACGCCGTCGTAGTTCGCGGTGATCGTGCCGCCGCCGATGTTGGTGCGCTCGCCCAGGTCGGCGTCGCCGACGTAGCTCAGGTGCGGCACCTTGGTGCCGTTGCCGATGTGCGCCTTCTTCATCTCCACGAAGGCGCCGACCTTGGAGCCCTCGCCCAGCTCGTTGCCGGGGCGCAGGTAGGTCCAGGGGCCGATGGTGGCGTCGCGGCCGATGTGCGAGCCCTGCACGCGCGAGCGCTCCACGGTGGCGCCGTCGTCCACGGTGGCGTCGATGAGCGTGGTGTAGGGGCCCACGACGGCGCCCTCGCCGATGGTGGTGGCGCCCTGCAGGAAGCTGCCCGGCAGGATGGTGGCGTCGCGGCCGATGGTCACGTCGTCCTCGATCCAGGTGGTGGCCGGGTCGAGGATCGTCACGCCCTGGCGCATCCATTCCTCGCAGGTGCGGCGGTTGTGCGCGGCGGCGAGCGCGGCGAGCTGCACACGGTCGTTGACGCCCTCGACGCTCAGCGGGTCGGGCGCGGCGAACGCGCCGACCTTGCCGCCCCGGCGCGCGGCGGTCAGCGCGTCGGTCAGGTAGAACTCGCCCTGCGCGTTGTCCGAGTCGAGGTGGGCGATGGCGCGTTCGAGCACGGAGGCCTCGAACACGTACACGGACGTGTTCACCTCCTTGACGGCCAGTTCGCTGCCGTTGGCGTCCTTCTGCTCCACGATCTTGAGGACGTTGCCGTCGGAGTCGCGGATGATGCGCCCGTAGCCGGTGGGGTCGTCGAGCACGGTGGTCAGGACGGTGGCGTCGTCGCCGCTGGTCACGTGGTAGTCGAGCAGCGCGCGCAGCGTGCCCGGATCGAGCAGCGGCATGTCGGAGGCGACGATCATGACGGGGCCCTCGAGGGGGCCGTCCTGCGCGAGGCGCGCCATGGCGCACTGCACGGCGCGGCCGGTGCCGGGGATCTCGTCCTGCTGGACGACCAGCGCGTCGGGGTCGCAGGCCAGGGCGGCCTGTCCCACGCGTTCGCCCTGGTAGCGCACGACGACGGCGAGGGTGGAGGGCGCGAGGGCCTCCACGCTCGACATGACGCGTTCGAGGAACGTCCTTCCGGCGAAGGTGTGCAGCACCTTGGGCGTGGCGGAACGCATGCGCGTTCCCTCGCCCGCGGCGAGCACGATGGCTGCGGTTACTGTCATGGGCCTGTCCTCCCGACTCGGTGGTTCGTAGGGTCAACGTCAAAGCGCCCGACCCCATGGCGCGCATGGGTGTCGGGCGCAAGGCGCTCCCCCACCTGGACTCGAACCAAGACAAAGGGTTCCAAAGACCCGTGTGCTGCCATTACACCATGGGGGAACGGCGGGCGGACCCGCCAGATGACCATTATGCCATAGTCCTTGACATGGCGTGCGCCGGTCAGGCGAACTGGAAGCCCTTGCCGTGGTGCTCGGGGTAGGTGTCGAACAGCTCGGCCACGGAGCCGTCCTCGAAGACGGCCTTGATGGCGCTGGCGAGCAGCGGCGCGATGGACAGCACGGTCAGGCCGTCCCAGCGCTTCTCCTCCGGGATCGGCACGGTGTCGGTGAGCACGACCTCGCGGGCGCCGCACTCCTTGAGGCGTTCGACGGCCGGGTCGGACAGGACGCCGTGGGTGGCGACCACGGTGACGGACTTGGCGCCCGCGTCCTGCAGCACCTTGCAGGCGCCGGCGATGGTGCCGGCGGTGTCGATGAGGTCGTCGACCAGCACGCAGTCCCTGCCGCGCACGTCGCCGACGACACGGTTGGCGACGGCCTGGTTGGGGCGGGTGATGTCGCGTGTCTTGTGCACGAAGGCCAGGGGGTTGCCGCCCAGGCGCGCGGCCCACTGCTCGGCGACCTTGATGCGGCCGGCGTCCGGGGAGACGACGGTGACGTTGTCCAGCTCGTTCTGGAAGCGGTCGCGGATGTAGTCCACGAGCACGGGCATGGCGATGAGGTGGTCGACGGGGCCGTCGAAGAAGCCCTGGGACTGCGCGGCGTGCAGGTCCACGCTCATGATGCGGTCCGCGCCGGCGGTCTTGAGCAGGTCGAAGACCAGGCGGCAGGAGATGGGTTCGCGGCCGCGGTGCTTCTTGTCCTGGCGCGAGTACCCGAGCAGCGGGCAGACGGCGGTGATGGAGCGGGCGGAGGCGCGCTTGAGCGCGTCGATCATGATGAGCTGCTCCATGATGGCCTGGTTGACGGGCGCGTTGTGGCTCTGCAGCACGAAGACGTCGGCGCCGCGCACGCTCTCGGTGTAGCGCACGTACATCTCCCCGTTGGCGAAATCGTAGGCGGTGGTCTCCAGGACGTCGATGCCCAGTTGCTCGGCCACGTCGGCCGCCAGCTTGGGGTGCGCCCTACCGGTCACGAGAATGAGGTTCTTATCTGGCTTGCCTTCAAGGATTGCGCTCACCGTATCTCCAGACGTCGGATATTCGTGGTCGTCTCACAGTGTAGTGTCGGCAGCTGACTGCCGGCACGGCTCGCCCGCGGGCGAGCCCCAGGGGCGCTCAACGGTCCCTGCGGTACAATCCGTGCTTGCCGATGTACTGCACGACGCCGTCGGGCACGAGGTACCACACGGGCTCGCCGTCCGTGGCGCGCCGGCGGATGTCGGTCGAGGAGATCGCCAGGGCCGGGATCTCCAGCAGGTCCACCTTGCCCTCGGGCAGCGGCACGCTCGCGGTGTAGCCGGGGCGTGTGACGGCCACGAAGTGCGCGATGTCGAACATGCGCTCGGCGTCCTTCCATTTCATGATCTCGGCGACGGCGTCCGCGCCGGTGATGAAGAACAGCTCGGCGTCCGGGTGCTCGGCGCGGATGTCGCGCAGCGTGTCGATGGTGTAGGTCACGCCGGGGCGTTCGATGTCCACGCGCGAGACGGTGAACTTCGGGTTGGAGGCGGTGGCGATGACCGTCATCAGGTAGCGGTCCTCGGCGTTGGTCACCTGCTTGTCCAGCTTGAACACGGGCCGGCCGGTGGGCACGAAGATCACCTCGTCGAGGTCGTACTCCCAGCCCACCTCGGAGGCGGCCACCAAGTGGCCGTTGTGGATGGGGTCGAAGGTGCCGCCCATGATGCCGATGCGCGGCCGGTCGTGCCAGTTGCCGCGCTCGGAGCGCCGCCCGCGCGGGGCGACCAGATGCGCCGAGCCCTGCGCGTCCACGGACAGGTCGGCCATGCGCCGCTGGCCGTCGCCCGCGCCCGTCATGCCTTGGCCTGCCCGTCGCCGGCCGGCGCGGGAACCGCGCCGTCGGTGTCGTCCATGAGCTGGTCGAACTCCTCCTGCAGGGAGGCGAGCGTCGGGTCGCCGTCCTTGCCCTTGGCGCCCTGGGCGGCGCTCTCGTGGTTGATGCGGCCCATGTCCTCGCCCCACTCGTCCTGCACGACGCGACGGATCTCCGCGAAGGTGGGCAGCGGGAAGCTCGGCTGGAACATGCGGCGCACGTGCGCGACGCGCTCGGTGATGCGGATGAGCGTGTCCGTCATGCCGTCGATGTCGCCGGCGCGCTCCATGGCGCGGAACTTGCCGATGTAGTCCTCCATGAGGCGCATCTGCCCGAGCGTGCTGCGGTAGGCGTCGCCGTCCACGTCCACGACCTCCGGGTCATCGCGCTCCGGCCAGCCGATGAGCACGGCGTCCGCGTACTCCAGGGAGGCGCGCTGCGCGGCGCTGGCGATGCCGTCCTCGATCTGCACGAGGAACACGTAGCGCACCAGGGACAGGCGTTCCGAGGCGATCTTGAGCACGTTGCGGTGGTCGGCCAGGTCCACGCCCCACGGGTTGGGGAAGGAGTCCAGCCACGCCTGCGGGTCCGGCGCGCTCACGGACGCACCTGCCCGTCGCCGTAGCCGAGCCACTTCGTGGTGGTCATCTCGCGAAGGCCCATCGGCCCGCGCGCGTGCATCTTCTGCGTGGAGATGCCCAGTTCGGCGCCGAAGCCGAACATGCCGCCGTCGGTGAAGCGCGTGGAGGCGTTGACCATGACGACCGCGGAGTCCACGTCCTTGGTGAAGCGTTCGATGGCGCGGTAGTCCTGGGCGAGGATGGCCTCGGTGTGGTGCGTGGAGTGCGTGTTGATGTGCTCGATGGCGTCGCCGAGGCTGTCCACGACGAGCACGCCCATCTCCAGGGCGAGGTACTCGGTGTCCCAGTCGGCCTCGTCGACCTCGAGCAGCCGGATGTCGCGGATGCCGGCCTCGTCGATGATGCGGTAGCTGACCTCGTCGGCGTGGATGGCGACGTGCTCGTTGGCGAGCGCCTGCGCCACCATGGGCAGGAACGCCTCGGCGACGTCGCGGTGCACGACGAGCTTCTCGGCGGCGTTGCACACGCCGACGCGCTGCGTCTTGGCGTTGATGACGATGGGCAGCGCCTGCTTGAGGTCCGCGGAGCGGTCGACGTAGATGTGCACGTTGCCGGCGCCGGTCTCGATGACGGGCACCTTGGCGTTCTCGACGACCGACTGGATGAGGGCGCGCCCGCCGCGCGGCACGAGCAGGTCGACGTAGCCGCGCGCCTCCATGAGGGCGGTGGCGCCGGCACGGCCGTACCCGTCGACGCTGGCGACGAGCGCGGGGTCGAACCTGAGCTCGGCGAGCGTGTCGCGCACGATGGCGATGGTGGCGGCGTTGGTGCGCGCGGCCGCGTGGCCGCCGCGCAGCAGGGCCGCGTTGCCGGACTTGAGGCACAGCGCGACGACGTCGACGGTGACGTTGGGGCGCGCCTCGTAGATCATGCCGATGACGCCCATGGGCACGCGCACCTGCTCGAGGCGCATGCCGTTGGGGATCTCGTAGCCGCGCACGACCTCGCCGACCGGGTCGGGCAGCGTGGCGACCTTGCGCATGTCCTGCGCGGAGGCGGCGATGCGCGGCACGTCGAACTTGAGGCGGTCGAGCTTGCCGGCGTCCATGCCCTCGGCGAAGGCCTGTTGCATGTCCATCGCGTTGGCGTCGGCGATCTCGTCGGCGCGCGCGTCGAGCGCGTCGGCGATGGCGGCCAGCAGGCCGTTCTTCACGTCGGTGGTGGCGCGCGCCAGCTGGCGCTGCGCCTTGCCCGCCGCCGCGGCCATGGCCTGCACGCCGGCGAGCGCGTCCTGCTTGTCCCCGCTGTCGGGGGTGGGGGTTGTCGAGCTCATGGCCAGCAACTATAGACGCCAGCGCCTACACGCGCCCGCGCGCGTCCCACTGCACGGACGCGCGCGGGCGGCGCGGCCCGGCCGGCCGCTATGCTGGGCGGTGGCACTATCCGCACGACTTCGACAAGGACCGGTAAGAGTGAGCGCGACGACATTCCACAGCACCCGGGGCATGGACGATGCCCTGACGTCCAAGCAGGCCATCCGCAAGGGCATCGCCGACGACGGCGGCCTGTTCGTCACCGACCAGCTGGGCGATACGAAGGTGGACATCACGGACCTGGCGGGCAAGTCGTACCAGGACATCGCGCTCGAGGTGCTCTCCGTGCTGCTGCCGGACTTCACCGCCGAGGAACTCGGGGCGTGCATCGCCGAGGCGTACGGCGAGCAGTGGGACGACCCGCGCATCACGCCCGTGAAGCCCTTGGGCGACGACTGGGCGATGGAGCTGTTCCACGGGCCGACCTGCGCGTTCAAGGACGTGGCGCTGCAGATCCTGCCGCGGTTCATGGCGCGCACGGCGCCGGCCGACGGCGACGCGGACGAGAAGATCATGATCGTGACGGCCACGTCGGGCGACACGGGCAAGGCGGCCCTGGCCGGCTTCGCGGACGCGCCGGGCACGGGCATCACCGTGTTCTACCCGGAAGGCCGCGTCAGCCGCGTCCAGGAGCTGCAGATGACCACGCAGGCCGGCTCGAACGTGCACGTGTGCGCCGTCAAGGGCAACTTCGACGACGCGCAGTCCACCGTCAAGCAGATCTTCGGCGACGGGGAGCTCAACGCGCGCCTGGGCGCCGACGACCACGTCGCGCTCTCCTCGGCGAACTCGATCAACGTGGGGCGCCTGGTGCCGCAGGTCGTGTACTACTTCTCCGCGTACGCGCAGCTGCTGGAGCAGGGTGCCGTCAAGCTCGGCGACGAGGTGGACTTCGTGGTGCCCACGGGCAACTTCGGCGACATCCTCGCCGGCTACTACGCGAAGATGCTGGGGCTACCGGTGCGCCAGCTCGTCGTCGCCTCCGACAGGAACAACGTGCTGTTCGACTTCCTGGTCTCCGGCACGTACAACCGCGAGCGCCCCTTCTACGAGACCACCTCCCCCTCGATGGACATCCTGGTGTCCTCGAACCTGGAACGCATGCTCTACTACATGGCCGAGAAGGACCCGCGCCTGGTGACCTACCTGATGAACGACCTCAACCAATGGGGCGCCTACGAGGTGCCACCGGAGCTGCTCGCCAAGATCCGCCAGCTGTTCGCCACCGGCTGGGCGGACGAGGACCAGGTCTCGCAGATGATCGGCGACTGCTGGCGCGATCATAAGTACGTGATCGACCCGCACACGGCGTGCGGCTACTTCGTGATGACGCAGATGCCGGCCGAGCCGGGCGTGCCGCGCGTGCTGCTGAGCACCGCCAGTCCTTATAAGTTCCCGCGCGTGGTCAACGGCGCGCTGGGCCTGAAGGCCGACGGCACCGACTTCGAGTGCATGGACGAGCTGAGCGAGGCCACGGGCACCGCGGTGCCGCCGATGCTGCGCTCGCTCGAGAGCGCCCCGGTGCGCTTCCGCGACTGCGTGGAGGTCTCCGACATGGGCCACTACGTGGAGCAGTGCGCCGGCGAGATCTGAGGGCAGGAGGGACCTGAGGTCCCGCGAGGAATCTCACGGAACAACGTGAGGTTTCTCGTATATCAGGGCAGGGTCACAGGGCGCGCGGCGCGGCGGTGAAGTCGAGCAGGACGCCGTCGGCGCGCTCGCAGATGGCGTCCCAGTCGTGGGCGGAGGAGTCGTCCTGCACGCCCCAGGCGTGCATGCCGGCACGCTTGGCGGCGTCGATGCCGGCGAGCAGGTCCTCGAACACGGTGCACTCCCCCGGCGTCACGCCGAGCCGGCGCGCCGCCTCGAGGTAGATGTCGGGCTCCTGCTTGCCGTGGGCGACGTTCTCGACGCCCACCACCGCGTCGAACAGGCCGGCCATGCCGGCGTGCGCGAGCGCGGGCCCGCGCAGCGCGGGCATCATCGAGGTGGCCACGGCCAGCCCGGCGCCACTGGCCTTCAGCTCATGCAGGTAGTCCAGGGCGCCCGCCTTGGGTTCGACCATCGTGGCGTAGCGTTCGCCCGCCAGGTCGGTCCACTCGGCCATGAGCCCCTCGGGCGTGTCCCCCTCCAGCCCGAAGCGGGCGATGGTGTACGTGGCGATGTCACGGAACTGCATGGCGGAGACCTTCGCCATGTAGTCGTCCGGCACGGCGATGCCGCGCCGGCCCAGAAACTCGGCGTCCACCCAGTCCCACACGCCCATCGAGTCCAGCAGCGTGCCGTCCAGGTCGAAGATCGCCGCCTTGCCGGCGTTCGCGCCCGCCGTCGCGCTCACCGGCCGTCCCCGAGCGTGGAGGAGGCGAGCAGTTCGCGCGCGTGGTCGAGCGACGCCTCGGACTCGCTGCCCGAGAGCATGCGCGCGATCTCCGCGGCGCGTTCCTCTCCGTCGACGCGGCGCACCTCGGTGACGGTGCGCGCCGCGCCGTGCGCCATGTCGTCGACCTTGCCGACGACGTACTGGCGCTCGGCCCAGGAGGCGACCTGCGGCAGGTGGGTGACGACGATGACCTGGGCGTGGCGCGCCAGGAGCGCCAGGCGGTGGCCGAGCTCGGCGCCGGCGACGCCGCCGACGCCGGCGTCCACCTCGTCGAAGATGAAGGTCATGGCGTCGCGCCGCGTGTCGCCGGCGCGCGCCGCCAGGGACAGCTCGAGGGCGAGCATGAGGCGGCTGAGCTCGCCGCCGGAGACGCTTTTGCCCATGGGCATGGCCTTGGCGCCCTTGAAGGGACGGAACAGGAAGGCGATGTCGTCGCCGCCGGAGGCGTCGAGCGCGCCGTCGCCGTCGCGCGGGCTGACGGCGACGCGGAAGCCGGCGCCCGGCATGGAGAGCATCCCCAGCTCGGACTCGACGGCCGCCGAGAGCTCCCTGGCGGCCGCCGCGCGCGCCCCGGACAGCGCGGCCGCGGCCTTGCGGGCCGCCCCGAGCGCCTTGGCGCGGGTGCGTTCGAGTTCGGCGACCTTCTCCGGGGAGGCGTCGAGGTCCTCGAGGTCGAAGCGCGCCTGGTCGCGCCAGGCGATGACGTCCCTGAGCGTCGGCCCCCAGCGGCGCGCCAGCTCGTCGAGCTCGTGGATGCGCCCGTTGATGGCGTCCAGGTCCGCGGGGCTGGCGTCGTCGTCGACGTGCGACAGCAGCGTGTAGGAGATGTCGCGCACCTCCTCGGCGGCCGCCTCGAGGCGTTCGATGTCCTGGTCGAACACGGCGCCGACGTGGATGGCCTGCAGGGCGCGCACGGCCTCGCCGATGCGGTCGGCGACGCCGGCCTCCATCTCCCCCTCGCCGGCGTCGCCGCCGTCGAGCGCGGCGACGGCGCGCTGCACGCCCTCGGTGACCTCGGCGGCGTGCTCGATGCGTTCGCGCCGCTCCTTGAGCTCGTCGAGCTCGCCGGCCTTGGGGTCCACGCGGTCGATGCGCGCGATGGATTCGGCCAGGTAGTCGGCCTGCTGGCGCATGCCGGCCTCCTGCTCGGCGAGCCGCGCCAGGCGCGCGTCGGCGTCGCGGTACGCCTGCCACGCCTTCGCGTAGGCGGCGCGCTCGGCGGTGTCGCCGGCGTACTCGTCGAGCGTGTCGCGCTGGCGGGCGGTGGAGGCGATGCGCAGCTGGTCGCTCTGGCCGTGGATGGTGACCAAGTGGCGCGCCAGGTCCTGCAGCAGCGTGCGCGGCACAGTGCGCCCGTCGGCCACGCACCGCGAGCGCCCCTTGGCGGGCACGGTGCGCGAGACGAACAGCTCGCCCTCCCCGATGGCCACGCCGCCCTCCTCGAGGATCTCGTCGACGTCCGCGTCGCCGACCACGTCGAAGACGCCCTGCGCCCAGGCGGCGTCGGCGCCCTCGCTGACGCGCGAGGCGTCCGCAGTGCCGCCGGAGATGAGGCGGATGGCGTTGAGGAGCATGGACTTGCCGGCGCCGGTCTCGCCGGTGATGGCGGTCATGCCCGGGGCCGGTTCGATCCGGGCCTCGTGGATGGGGCCCAGGTCGCGCACTTCGAGTTCTTCGAGCACTGGTGTCGTCGTCCTCCCGATGTCACTTGGTCCGTGGGTTGCCGTTGTGCAGGTCGCGCCAGCCGACCACGGGCAGGTCGAACTTGGTGACCAGGCAGTTGGTGAACGGCGCGTCGCTCAGGCGCGCCAGGCGCAGCCGGTCGGCCGACTGGCGCACCTCGATGCGCGTGCCCTTGGGCAGCGCGCGCTGGCGCCGGCCGTCGCAGCAGATCCAGCCGTCGGCGGTGGAGTCGTCGTTGATGCGGAACTGCAGCGTGGAGTCCGAGCCGATGACGATGGGCCGGGCGAACAGGGCGTGCGCGGCCAGCGGCACGAGCAGCAGCGCCTCGACGTCCGGCCAGATGATGGGGCCGCCCGCCGAGTACGCGTACGCGGTGGAACCGGTGGGCGTGGAGACGATGACGCCGTCGCAGCCGAAGGAGCTCATGGCCACGCCGTCGACGCCCACGGACAGGCCGATCATCTTGCCGCGGTCGGCGCGTTCGATGGTGATGTCGTTGAGGGCCCAGTCCTCCAGGGGCTGTTGGGCCCCGGGCAGCCACACGTCCACGTGCGCGATCATGCGCTCGTCGATGGTGTAGTCGCGCGCCGCGATGCGCGCGATGGCCTCGTCGATCTGGAAGCTCTCGAACTCGGCGAGGAAGCCCACGTGGCCCATGTTGATGCCGATGATGGGCACGTTCGTGCAGTGCACGAGCTCGGCGGCGCGCAGGATGGTGCCGTCGCCGCCGAGGACCACGACGATCTCCGTGGACGGGTCCACCGCCATGGACGGCGAGCCGAAGTCGGGGGCCTCCGTGTTGTCCACGACGTCCACGTCGAACCCCGCCTCGCACAGCTGGCGCACGGCAGACTCGACCGTGTCGCCGTCGCGCATGAGCCTGGCGTGGGTGACCACCGTCACCCGTCGTTTGCCCTCCATGGCACCCGTCCTTTCCGTGGGGACCTGTCGATGTACCGCGTCCATCCTAGCCGACGGCGCGAATCGCTCAAGGGCCGTCCCACGGGGCGTCCCGATGGCTGAACCGGGCGGGGCCGGCCACCCGCACGCCTACAATGATGGGGACATCGTTCACAGGACCCGATCCCGGAGGCAAGCATGGCGCATCTCCTGTTCGACGAATCCGCGTCGAACGGCGACGCTTCGAAGGGCTACGGATGGTGGTTCTCGGGCGACACCTTCGAACGGGCGGCCACCGAGGAACGCCAGCCCCTCAAGCACTCGCTGTCCTACCGGCTCAACACGCACCCCGGGCAGCTGACGCTCTTCTACTTCCTGGGCCTGGTGGCGCTGTCCACCACGCTGCTGCTGCTGCCGATCTCCACGCACGAGGGACAGTCGACGAGCTTCTCCACGGCCTTCTTCACGGCCGTGTCCGCGCTGTCCACGTGCGGCATCTCCATCGTGAACACCACCACGCACTGGTCCATCTTCGGCCAGGTGGTGCTCATCGTCTCCGTGCAGCTCGGCGGCCTCGGCGTCATGACCTTCGCGTCGCTGATCGCTCTGGCCGTCAACCACCCCCTCAAGGCCACGCAGCGGCTGCTGACGGCCGACGAGCTGGGCACCGGCAACCGGCTCAACGAGATCCGCGGCGTGCTCACCGTGGTGCTCGCCACCACGCTCATCATCGAGTCCATCACGTTCGTCGCGCTGTTCCCCGGGCTGCTGCACGTGAACAACGGCGCCGTGGGCAAGGCCCTCTGGGAGTCCCTGTTCTTCGCGGTCATGGCGTACAACAACGCCGGCTTCACCCCGGACGGCGCCGGCCTGTACGTGGACAACTGGGCCGTGGGCATGCCGATCATGATGTCCGCGTTCTGCGGCACGCTCGGCTTCCCCGTCATCCTCAACATCTACCGGTGCGCCAAGCGCCACCAGGGCCCGAGGCGCTGGAGCCTGCACACCAAGGTGACGCTGGTGACCACGTTCGCCATCGTGCTCACCTCGCTGGTGTGGTTCCTGTGCGTCGAATGGGACAATCCCGCCCTGTTCAAGGGCGCGGACGTCGAGACGCGCATGAGGCGCGCCGTGGTGGCCGCCGTCATGCCCCGCAGCTCCGGCTTCGACCTGTCCTGGGTGCCGCAGGTCAGCGAGGCGACCAAGGTGTTCATGAGCATCGTCATGTTCATCGGCGGCGGCTCCACATCCACCGCCGGCGGCATCCGCGTGACCACGTTCGCCGTCATCCTGCTGGTGTGCAAGGCCGCGTTCACCGGCCACAGCGACGTCAACGCGTTCCACCGGCGCATCCACACGCACGTCATCATGACGGCCGTGAGCATCACCACCGCCTGCTTCGCGCTGGTGATGGTCGCGTCCATCTCGCTGATGCTGCTCACGGACGCCTCGTTCAGCCACGCGCTGTTCGACGCATGCTCCGCCTTCGGCCTGGGCGGCTACTCGGTGGGCGTGGCCCAGGAGACCAACCCGGCCTCGCTGTACATCCTGGCGGCCAGCATGGTGGTGGGCCGCCTCGGCCCGATGACGCTCGCCTACGCGGTCAGCAGGCCGCGCAAGATGGACGTGGTGCGCTACCCCACCGACCAGATCGTGGTGGGCTGAGCGCATGGGCCTGCACAACCCGTTCAAGCGCAACAAGGAGGGATCGCGCATGGCAGACAGCCGCAGTGTACTCGTGGTGGGCCTGGGGCGCTTCGGCAGCGCCGTGGCCACCACGCTCGACGCGATGGGCCAGGACGTCCTGGCGGTGGACAAGGACCCCGAGCTCGTCAACCGGTGGAGTTCGCAGATCCCCACCGTCCAGGCGGACATGACCGACGTGCTCGCCCTCGAGCAGCTCAACGCCTCGGACTTCGACATCGCCGTGGTCGCCATCGGCGACAGCGTCGAGGCGTCCGTCATCACCGCCGGCAACCTGCTGGACGCCGGCATCTCGGACATCTGGGCCAAGAGCGTGTCCAAGGAGCACGCGCGCATCCTGCAGCGCATCGGCGCGCGCCACATCATCAACGCGGAGACCGACGCCGGCAAGCGCGTCGGCCACCTGGTGTCCGGCAACTACCTCGACTACATCGAGCTCGAGGGCGCCTACAACGTCGTCAAGATCCACACGCCCCCGCAATTCGTGGGCTACACCATCGGCGACGCGAAGATCCACGACCGCTATGGCATCACCATCGTGGGCGTCAAGTCCCCCGGCCACGAGTTCCAGTACGGGTCCAACGACCTGGAGCTGCACCGCAACGACGAGCTCATCATCATGGGCAAGCAGGACCAGATCGACCACTTCATCCGCGGCTGAGCCGCGCGGGCATGAATGCGGCAGGGCCGCCCACCGTCGACGGTGGGC
>JAXJQE010000132.1:0-7602 GCA_036311305.1 Bifidobacterium sp. | reverse complement strand
TGGGAACCGCGGAATTCCGCGGTTCCCAAGGGGCCATACCCGTGCATGGGGCGCTTGGGCCACCCCTCGTAAGCGAAATGCGTCAGCGCAGGAGCCAGGCGGTGGCGTCGCTGGGCAGCTGGTTGTCCTCGATCAGGACGGACGAGAGGACGATCTCGCCGTCGGGCAGCGAGACCGGGGCCTCGGTGAAGTTCGTCACGCACACGAAGCGGCGCTCGCCGCCCTCGACGGGCCGCGAGTACGCGATCGTCTCGCTGACCGGGTAGCCGAGCTCCTCCGGGGCGATCATGTACACGGACGTGTCGCCGGTGGGGGTGAGGTGGTCCTGGCGCCACGCCATCGCGCGGCGGTACAGGTTGAGCATCGAGTCGGGGTCCGCGGACTCCGTGTCCGCGCAGTAGTCCTCGTACCACAGCGGCTGCGGCAGGTGCGGGTCGGCGGCCGGGCGCGCGGCGCCCTCGGCGTCCGCGCCATCGGGCGTCGTTTCGCCGGGGTCGACGGGCGCGGAGAAGCCGAAGGACGCGCCGGTGCCGAACTCGGGGTCCCAGTCGGCCGGCGCGGGCTTGTCCGCGGCGGTCCACGGCAGCGGGACGCGGCAGCCGTCGCGGCCTTTGGACGCGTCGGCGTGGTCCGTGTTGAACGCCACCGGGTCCTCGAGGCGGTCCCACGGGATCGTCGCCACCTCGGGCAGCCCGAGCTCCTCGCCCTGGTAGACGTACACGGAGCCGGGCAGCCCCATCTCCATGAGCACGGCCGCGCGCGAGCGGCGCGCGCCGAGCTCGCGGTCCTCTATATATGTGGTGCCGTTGCGCAGCAGCCAGTCGTTGGGAAGCTCGTGGTAGCCGCGCGTGCGCACCTGCGGCAGGCCGTAGCGGCTGGCGTTGCGCGGCACGTCGTGGTTGCTCATCACCCACGTCGTCGTCGAGTCCGCGTCCTTGGCGGACTGCAGGCCCTCATCGATGGCCTTGCGGAAGTCGTCGGCGAACCAGTTCGCCTTGGCGAACTCGAAGTTGAAGACCTGGCCGAGCTCGTCGGGGCGCGCGTAGAGGTGCTGGTGCTCGGGCACGACCCATGCCTCGCCGACGGCGAAGCGCGGCGGGTTGTACTCATTGAACACCGCGTTCCACTCGCGGTAGATGTCGTGGACCTCGGGGCGGTCCCACAGCGGGTGGGTGCCATCCGCGCACTGGTCGCCGCCGACGGTGTAGCGCTCGGCGAGCTCGGTCAGCGGCGCGGAGTCGAGGTCCTTGGCCAGGCCGTGCGCGACGTCGATGCGGAAGCCGTCGACGCCGCGGTTCGACCAGATGCGCAGCGTCTTCTTGAAGTCCTCGTGGACCTCCGGGTTCTTCCAGTTGAGGTCCGGCTGTTCCTTGGTGAACAGGTGCAGGTACCAGGTGCCGTCGCCGACGGCCTGCCATGCGGGGGCGCCGAAGAGCGACTGCCAGTCGTTCGGCGGCAGCTCGCCGTGCTCGCCGCGGCCGTCGCGGAAGATGTAGCGGTCGCGCGCGGGGGAGCCGGCGGGCGCGGCGAGGGCCTCCTGGAACCACGCGTGCTTGTTGGAGGTGTGGTTCGGCACGATGTCGACCATGACCTTGAGGCCGGCGTCGTGCGCGGCGCGGACCATGGCGTCGAAGTCGTCGAGCGTGCCCAGGCGCGGGTCGACGTCGCGGTAGTCGATGACGTCGTAGCCGCCGTCGGCCAGCTCGGAGGGGTAGAAGGGGGAGAGCCACAGCGCGTCGACGCCGAGGTCCCTCAGGTAGCCCATCTGCGCGGTGATGCCGGCGATGTCGCCGAGGCCGTCGCCGTTTGCGTCGCGGAAACTGCGCGGGTACACTTGGTAGACGACGGCTTGCTTCCACCAGTCGTCATGGGTATTGTTCGTGGTCATGGGATGCTCCTTCTTTGGTTCCCGTGGGTCGTCGGCGTCCGCCGGCGCCCCGTGCGCGGGGCTGCGGGGATGCGGGGATGCGGGGCGCGGCCGTGGGGCGGTCTTCCGCTGTCATCGTAACCGCGGGGTCCGCGCGTGTCGCGTACGCCCGTGGCTTAGCAAACGCTTTCATTGATCGTGACACGCCGTGTTTCACTAGGAAATCCTACCGTGACGCGCGGTGCGGCGAGCCGTTTTGTGGAGAATTTGGGCGCGCCGTGCCGCCCACGTTTGCACTTTTCGTCATTTTGGTGCACAATGGTCTACGAAAAGAAGTTGTCGAGGAAAGTGGCTTCTTCCATGCGCCGCAAGGTGCAAGCGCCGGAAGGCGCACATGAGAAAGGTTCGAAGATGAATCGTACGATGAAAACCGCCATTGGCATGCTCGCGGTCGCCGCGATGGCCGTCCCGCTTGCCGCCTGTGGTGGCAGCAGCTCCAGCTCGGACAACGGCAAGGGCACCGTTTACTTCCTGAACTTCAAGCCGGAGGCCAATGACCAGTGGCAGGCCCTCGCCAAGGAGTACACCAAGGAGAAGGGCGTCAACGTCAAGATCCAGACCGCCGCGTCCGGCACCTACGAGCAGACGCTGAAGTCCGAGCTCTCCAAGTCCGAGGCCCCGACCATCTTCCAGGTCAACGGCCCCGTCGGCTACGCCTCCTGGAAGGCCTACTGCGCCGACCTGAAGGACTCCGAGATCTACAAGGACATGAACGACCAGACCCTGGCCCTCAAGGATGGCGACAAGGTCGTCGGCGTGCCGTACGTCATCGAGTCCTACGGCATCATCTACAACAAGGACCTCATCAAGAAGTACACCGAGATGTCCGGCGCCAAGATCAAGGACGCCTCCGAGATCAACTCCTTCGACAAGCTCAAGGAAGTCGCCGACGACATCCAAGCCCACAAGTCCGACCTGGGCGTCGAGGGCGCGTTCACCTCCGCCGGCTTCGACTCCAGCTCCGACTGGCGCTTCAAGACCCACCTGGCGAACATCCCGCTGTACTACCAGTTCAAGAAGGACAACGTCCAGACGCAGCCTGCGACCATCAAGGACATGTACATGTCCAACTTCAAGAACATCTTCGACCTGTACCTGACCGATTCCACCACCGAGAAGACGCAGCTCAGCTCCAAGACCGGCGATGACGCGTCCTCCGAGTTCGCGCTCGGCAAGGCCGTCTTCTACCAGAACGGCACCTGGGCCTGGTCCGACCTCGAGAAGGCCGGCATGAAGTCCGACTCCGTCGGCATGCTGCCGATCTACATCGGTGTCGACGACGCGACCGAGGGCCTGGCCACCGGTTCCGAGAACTACTGGTGCATCAACTCCAAGGCTTCCGAGGCCGACCAGAAGGCCTCCCTCGAGTTCCTGAACTGGGTCATCACCTCCGAGGCCGGCAAGAAGTCGCTGTCCGAGGACATGGGCTTCACCACCCCGGTCAAGTCCTTCAACGACGTCAAGACCGACAACCCGCTGATCGCCGACGCGAACGCCAGCATCCAGGACAAGAAGCTGACCCAGGTCGCTTGGGACTTCTCGATGATGCCGTCCGAGGAGTACAAGAACGTCCTCGGCAACGCGATGCTCGCCTACGCGCAGGGCACCGGCTCCTGGGATGACGTCGTCAAGGCCTTCGTCGACAACTGGGCCACTGAGTACAAGGCGACCCACGAGTGATCCCACTGATCTCCAGGCGATAGCCTGACCCCCTTTCAATCAACGGGAGGACCCCCACCAAGCGGTGGGGGTCCTCCCGTTTCGCCATGTGCCCGGTACGGGGCGGGGCCGGTGCTGGAGCGGACGATCAGGCGGGCGGGCTCCATCACGTAGAGCTGCTCGGGCTGCTGGTCGTCGATGAGGTCGAGCGTGAGGTGCGCGGCGGTGCGCGCCATCTGCACGGGGTCCTGGCTGATCGTCGTCAGGCCGATGTCCTGCGCGTAGGTGCCGTTGTCGAAGCCGATGACGGAGAAGTCCGCGGGGATGGAAAAGCCGGAGCGCATGAGCTGGAAGATCAGCGGGATGGCGATGCCGTCCTCCTGGCAGGCGATGGCCGTGGGCATCGGGTCCAGGCTCATGATCTCGGTCATGACCTGGCTGATGCGGTCCGGGCCCTCGTTGGCGATGATGACCTGCGGCGCGATGCCGGAGTGCGAGCAGCACTCCATGAACGCGTCGAAGCGCTGCTGGACGCTGAAGTGCAGGATGACGTCGCGGTTCGTGCGCACGTAGGCGATACGGCGGTGGCCGAGCGCGATGAGGTGGCGCGCGGCGAGGATGGAGCCCTGCTCGTCGTCGATGTTGATGGAGGCGGAGAAGCCGCGCTCCTGCGGCAGGACCGAGTTGATGCCGATGATCGGCACGTTGATGGAGTTGAGCTGCGCGATCTCGTCCGCGTCGATGTCGAAGGACACGACGATGACGGCGTCCGCGTTGCGGCGCACCGGCAGCATCTGGAAGAACTCGCGGCGCTCCTCGATGCTGGAGATCTGGAAGATGGAGATGTCGTAGCCCTCCTGGTGCAGGACCTCGTTGAGGCCCTCGAGCACGGAGGCGGCGAACCACAGGTGGATATGGTCGCTCACGAGCAGGGCGATGCGCAGCGCGCGGCCCGTCTTGAGCGCCACGGCGGAGCGCGACGTGGAGAAATTGAGTTCCTCGGCGATCCGCAGCACCTTCTCGCGCGTGGCCTGTGAGACCAGTTCGGGGCGCGTGAAGGACCTCGACACGGTGGATATGGAGACCTGTGCCTTTCTGGCCACGTCCTGGATGCTGGTGCTCATGGTGTTGTCTTCCCTCGTCTTCGTCGTTGAAGTTGCCTCCGCCTGCGGTGGCGGCTGCAAAGTGCAAACGTTTGTGCAATCACGATTTCACAAACGTTTGCATGATAGCACAATACCGCAAAAACGGCTAACTTTCAGTCTTCGTCCAGTGTACGCCACTTGATGACGCGGCACGCGGAACCATCACAAAACACGCAAAAATGTAAACGTTTGACAGGCCGCGCATTCACTGCTATGGTGATACCTGTCATTGCAAGGACCGCCAGGCCACATTGTTGTGCCTTATGACAGGGTTGGCGGCGGACCCGGAAACGCATACGCAGGAGTATGCGGGAAAGAGGAAAGTGGGCTTACTATGATCAGTATGGCCGGAAAGGCGATACGCCGGTGGTGGGCATTGTTCGTGCTCCCGACGTTCATCGCCTTCATCATTGGCTTCGTAGTGCCGTTCATCTACGGCGTCTACCTGAGCTTCTGTGACTTCACCACGGTCACCGACGCGCATTGGATCGGCTTCTCCAACTACTCGAAGGCCATCCACGATTCGACCTTCATGCATTCGCTGCTGTTCTCCACGCTGCTGACGATCGTCACCACGATCATCATCAACGTCGTGGCGTTCGCCATCGCGTACATGCTCACCAAGTCCATCCGCGGTTCCAACCTGTTCCGCTCCGTGTTCTTCCTGCCGAACCTCATCGGCGGCATCATCCTGGGCTACATCTGGATGCTCCTGCTCAACGGCGTCCTCGCCCACTGGTCCAAGTCGCTGACCTACAGCGCCACCTACGGCTTCTGGGGCCTGGTCATCCTGGTCTGCTGGCAGCAGATCGGCTACATGATGATCATCTACATCGCCGGCATGCAGTCGCTGCCGACGGATGTGCTCGAGGCCGCCTCGGTTGACGGCGCCAACGGCACCCAGACCATGTTCCGCATCATCATCCCGCTCATGATGCCGTCCATCACCGTCTGCTCGTTCCTGACGGTCACCAACGGCTTCAAGCTCTACGACCAGAACCTGGCGCTCACCAACGGCGCCCCCTCGCGAATGTCCGAGGGTCTGGCACTCAACATCACCAATACGTTCTATGGCCGTGTCGGCTACGAGGGCGTCGGCCAGGCGAAGGCAGTCCTGTTCTTCATCCTGGTGGCCATCGTGTCCCTCCTGCAGAACAAGCTCACCACTTCCAAGGAGGTCAACGCATGACCGAGACCAAGGCCAAGCACGGCGTCTGGTGGACCATCTTCTTCTCGATGATCTCGATCGCATGGGTCTTCCCCATCTTCCTCGTGATCGTCAACTCCTTCAAGAACAAGGCGTACATCAGCTCTGACGCCTTCTCCTTCCCGAGCGGCAACGCCTTCTCGGGCTGGGACAACTACACCCGTGGCATCGAGACCACGAACTTCTTCGCCAGCTTCGGCTGGACCGTCCTGATCACCGTGGGCTCCGTGCTCCTCATCCTGCTGTGCACCTCGATGTGCGCCTGGTGGATCGTCCGCGTGAACAACTGGGCGGCGAAGACCCTCTACATCCTGTTCCTGTTCAACATGATCGTCCCCTTCCAGATGCTCATGTTCACCCTGTCCTGGCTGGCCGACCGCCTCGGGTTCAACACCCCGTGGGGCCTGTGCTTCGTCTACCTCGGCTTCGGCGCCGGCCTCGCGGTGTTCATCTTCACCGGCGTGATCAAGGGCATCCCGGAGTCCCTCGAGGAGTCCGCCATGATCGACGGCGCCTCGGTGCCCCGCATCTTCTTCCAGGTCGTGGTCCCGATCATGCGTCCGTCCATCATCTCGGTCGCCATCCTTGAGGCCATGTGGGTCTGGAACGACTACCTGCTGCCGTACCTCACGCTCGACCTGAACAAGTACAAGACCATCTCGGTGGCCATCCAGTACTTGAAGGGCGGCTACGGTTCGGTCGATATGGGCGCCATGATGGCCTGCCTGGTCATGGCCATCATCCCGATCGTCGTCTTCTACGTGCTGTGCCAGAAGTACATCGTCAGCGGTGTGATGGCTGGCGCAGTCAAGGGCTGACCTTTCCAACAACCCAAAGGGGAACCGGCTCCGGCCGGTTCCCCTTCTTCATGCCCGCGGCCGGCAGCACGCGCATGGCCGCATGGGCGGCTACAATCGGACCCTGACCTGAAAGGCGGACAGTCACATGGGCTTCCTCTCCCCGGACTCGCGCTTCATGGAGGCATGGAACAACCTCGTCGACGCGATCTACATCAACATCCTCATGCTCGTCACCAGCATCCCCGTCTTCACCGGCGGCGCGGCGCTCGCGGCCGGCCAGACGGCGACGCGCAAGTCGCTCATCGGCGAGGGCCACGTCACGCGCAACTACTTCAAGGCGTTCAAGGAGAACTTCGGGCAGGCGACCGTGCTGTGGCTCGTCTACCTGGTCACCGGCGCCGGCCTCGTGTACTCGTGGATCGTGCTGCAGATCACGCCGCTGCTCATCCCCAAGATCGCCTTCAGCATCATCTGGGTCATCGGCTTCGAGTGGACGTTCTGCCTGCAGGCGCGTTTCGCGAACCCCGCGTGGCGCACCTTCGTCAACTCCTTCATCTTCGGCGTGAGCTACTTCTGGGCGACGCTGGCCATGGCGGCCATCGACGCCGTGTTCGTCGCGCTGTTCGTGTTCAGCTGGCTGCGCTTCCCGCAGGCGCTGTTCCTCATCGTCGTCATCGGCTACGGCTCCATCCTCAGCCTGCACGTGCCGATCCAGGAGTACGTCCTCAAGAAGTACACCAAGCAGAACTTCACCTATCAGATCAGCGAGACCGTTTGTGTCATCGATGGCAATCTGTACTGCAAGCTGCCCAACGGTGGTCTGGAAATGTCCACCTACACCGGCAACAGCGATGAGAATGTGCG
>JAXJQE010000131.1:0-4172 GCA_036311305.1 Bifidobacterium sp. | reverse complement strand
GTCGACGCCGACGGGGCCCTGCCATGCGCGGGGAGGAGCTCAGCCGAGGTATTCGAGCTTCCAGGCCTCGAAATCGTCCTTGAGCAGTTCCTTGCGTTCGTCGTCGAGGAAGGAGGCGTCGATGGACATCTCGCCCAGGCGCGCCATGTCGTACAGCGAGCAGTTGTCGCCCAGCAGCGCCAGGTAGTTGTCCACGAGGTAGCCGCCGAAGTACGCCGGGTCGTCGGAGTTGATGGTGGTGATCACGCCGGCGTCCAGGAAGTCGTGGATGTGCAGCTCGTTGGGCTGTTCGATCACGTGCAGGCGCAGGTTGGACAGCGGGCAGCGGGTCACGGGCACGCGTTCGGCGGCCAGGCGCGCCATGACGGCAGGGTCGTCGATGGCGTGGGAGGCGTGGTCGATGCGTTCGGCGTGCAGGTCGTCGAGCGCCTGGGTGATGTAGGAGGCGGGACCTTCCTCGCCGGCGTGGGCCACGCGGTGCCAGCCGAGTTCGGTGGCGCGCGCGAACACATGGGTGAACAGGGACGGCGGGTAGCCGACCTCGGCGGAGTCCAGGCCGATGCCGAGGATCTCGCCGGCGCGCGGCGTGGCGATGTCGAGGATGCGTTCGGCTGATTCGACCGGCTTGTCGCGCACGATGCACAGGATGAGGGCGCCGGTGATGCCGCAGCGTTCCTCGTCGAGCTTGAGGCCGGTGAGCAGGCCGTCGAGCACCAGGTCGTAGTCCAGGCCGTTGTCGAGGTGCACCTGGGGGTCGAAGAAGATCTCGGCGTGCTTGACGCCGTTGCGGGCGGCGCGCTCCAGGTAGGCGAGCATGAGGTCGCGGAAGTCGTCCATGGTCCTCAGGGTGCCCATGAGCGTGTAGTACAGGTCGAGGAACGACTGCAGGTCGGTGAACCGGTACTGTTCCCGGAGTTCCTCGAGGTCGTGCCACGGCAGCTCGACATGGTTGCGCGCGGCGAATTCGAGCGCCAGTTCGGGTTCGAGGGTGCCTTCGATGTGCACGTGCAGTTCGGTCTTTGGCATCGTTGCCAATGCGGTGGTCAGTTTGGGGTCCGCCACGGTCGGTCCTTTCACGGTCGGTTGTGCAAAGGTTTGCGTAAGAAAGCATTGTACGCCGCCCGCGGGGGAGGGCTTCACGGTGCGAGTAATGCGTTGCGCGCGTCCGGGGACGGAACGCGCATGTCCCCGCGGACCGTGGGTCCGCGGGGACATGCGATGGGTGCCGGCGGGGCCGGGACTCACTTGGCGTCGTCGCCGTGCGCCTTCTTGAGGTCATCGAGCTTGGCCTCGGCGAAGCCCTTGAGCTCGCCGGCCTTCTCCTCGGTGGTGTCCTTGAGCTTCTCGGCCTTGTCCTTGGCGTCGCCTGCGAACGCCTCGGCACGGCCCTTGAGCTCGCCGAGCTTCTCGGAAAAATCAGCCATGATGGACTCCTTTCGTTTGCGGTCCACCTCAATTACACCATCACCGGCGCGCGCGGGGGACGGTTTTGTGCCGTGGGCCCGTCTCCCAGCGAACGTTCAGGTGATGGTGCTTGGCCCGGGCCTATGGGCGCACGGGGACAGCGGCCACGGCGAACGACAGTGGTGCCCGGCGCGCGTACGCGCGCCGGGCACCACCCATGCAGTGATCGTTCCCGTGGGGGAGCGAAGTATCAGTCCTCGGTCTCGACGGTCTCGGTCTCCTCGACCTCGACGTCGCCGTCGCCACGGTCGTCGGAGGCGCAGCCGCACTTGGCGGCATGGCCCTCGGCGCGCTCCTCCTCCTCGTCGACCTTGCTGGCCGACTCCTCGGCGCGGGCCTCCTCGCGGTCGGCGCGGCGGTCCTCACGGTACGCCTTGTTCTCGTCGTGGTGCTCCTCGAACTCGTGACGGGCGTCCTGGGCCTCCTCGCGGTCGGCGGCGGCCTTGGTCTGGTCCTCCTCGACCTTCTGCTCGCGGCGGTCCTCGCGACGCTCCTCGCGCTCCTCCTTGTTCTCGTCGTGATGCATTTCCATCTCTTCGAAACGCTCGCTAGCCATGATCTTCCTCCTTAATACGCGCCATGTCAGGAATGAAGAGCATCCCCTCAGGCCTTCTGTTTGGTTATGGCAGTTCCCATTAGAACACCGCCGGAAATGTTCCGGCATGGATTACGCACAGAGAACACTCCCAGCGAACGTACAGGTTCAGCTGCGTGTTGAACACGCCCCGCCGGACGCCACCGCATACGCGAACGGGGGACGGACCCGTGGTCCGTCCCCCGTATGAGACCGTGGAAACGCTCAGCCCAGCTGTTTGCCGAAACGCTCGTTGAGCTCGACCTGGTCCTCGGTGGCCTTGTCCTCGAGGTCCTGGGCCTTGCCCTCGGCCTTGTCCTTGCGGTCGGTGGCCTTCTCCTCGATGCGCTCGCGCTTCTTCTCCGGATCGTCGGCGGCCTTGCGGATCTTGTTGTCCTCCTTGGCGATCTCCTTGGCGGCATGCTCCTCGGCACGCTCGGCGCGGTGCTCGTCGCGGCCGGCCTCACGCACCTCGTGCTTCTCCTCCATGTGGTCCTTGAACTCGTCGAACTTCTCCTTGAACTCAGCCATCGTGAGCTCCTTTCACTGCATGTGGTTGCTACGCCTTCATTAGAACACCGCAGTCCCGGGGGCGCGGCGGTGTTCCCCTATGGGAAAAACACGGCGGGGCGGCGTCCACCGTCCAATTCGCACGGTGGGCGCCGCCCCGCTTCGCGCAAGGCGACAAGCGCGGGGACTCACTTGTCCTCGTCGCGACCGATCTTCGCCTCGGCCTCGTCGAGCTTCTCGGTGGCCTTGTCCTTGAGCTCGCCGGCCTTGTCGGCGGCCTCCTCCTTGGCGTCCTTGAACTTCATGGCCGCCTCGTCGTACACGGCCTCGGCCTTGGACTCGGCCTTCTCCATGCGGGTGTCGTCGCGCTCGGCGCGGTGCATCTCGCGGTCAGCCTTGTGCTCCTCGTGCTTGGCCTCGACCTTGTCCTTGAACTCGTCGAACGATTCCCTGATGTCAGCCATCATCGGCTCCTTTCATCCTGGAGACGGATCCGTCTTCCGTTCCCATTAGAGCACGCGCGCCGCGCGCGCATGGCGCCGTTCGCCCACGGGACGAACCCGCCGCGCCCGGCCGGACAGGCACCTATCGTGGAGGGCAGCATCCGACACCAGCAAGGGGGAGTCCCATGGACACCGAGACACGCGACAGCCACACCATCGCCACCGGACCGCACCACCATGTGCGCCTGAGGGCGCCGCACCTGGACCGCACCGCCATCAGCCCCTACGATTCCTACTGCGACGGCTACGGCATGCCCGGCGCCACCGGCAACGGCTATGTCAACATCCTCAAGGTCTCCTGCGGCACGGTCGACAAGACCGACGACGCCCTGGTCGACCGCATCGTCACCTACGACAAGGCCGAATGCGCCGACGCGTACGTCGGCCAGATCAACATGCTCACCGCCAGCTCCTTCTGCGGCGTCATGGGCCAGGTGTGGGGCCACGACTTGGCCGCCCACCCCGACGTCAAGGCCGTCCGGCTCACACCGCTGTTCACCGCCACGCAGTTCAACGGCGCGCCGCTGCCCGTCTACGACGCGAAACCCGTCATCGACGCCGGCATCGAACTGTTCGGCACCGACACGGACCGCCGCTACCATCCGGCGCCCGGCGCGCACGTCATCTGCGCCAACAAGGGCGTCACCGCCTACCGGCCGCGCACCGACCGCGCGCTCGCCGACGGGGAGGGCTATGGCGTCTGGTCGTTCATCGCGATCTCGCTGTCCAACGACCGTGACTACTGCGCGGACCTGTTCATCGAGGACGCCGGCGTGTGGACCGAGAACGACGACGAGGCGGCGCTGAGGGCGTTCCTGGACCGGCACCGCAAGGAGATCGTGTGGTCCGTGGTGGAGTGCGGACGCGACTCGGGCGTCCTGTTCGAACGCACCTACGTGGGCTACGCGTACACGATGATGAGGCCCGGCCAGATCGGCAACGCCATCACCGTCGGCCCGTACGTGACGCTGGCGCGCGACGCGGTGCCCACGGCCGGCTTCGCCAGGCTCAACGACATGACCATCGTCGACTGGCTCGACGAGCAGGGCTTCGAATCGCTCACCGGCATCCGCTGACACACGCGGCCCGGTGCGGCCCCGTGGCCGGCGTCATGGCGCGCC
>JAXJQE010000130.1:0-17252 GCA_036311305.1 Bifidobacterium sp. | reverse complement strand
TACTGCAGCTGCGCGAGCTCGACCTGCGCCTTGCCCTCGCGCGACGTGGCGTGCTGCGCGAAGATGTCCAGGATGACGGCGGTGCGGTCGACGACCTTGACCTTGGTGACGTCCTCGAGCGCGCGGCGCTGGCTCGGCGGCAGGTCCGCGTCCACGATGATGGTGTCCGCGTCGTGCGCCTCGACGAGCTGCGCGATCTCCTTGGCCTTGCCGGAGCCGACGTACGTGGCGCCGTCCGGTCTCGAGCGGTGCTGGAGCACCGCGTCGACGACCTGCGCGCCCGCGGTGTCCGCGAGCGCGGCCAGCTCGCGCATCGATTCCTCCGCCTCCTGGAGCGAGGAGTCGCGGTTCGACCACACGCCGACGAGCACGACGCGCTCGAGGCGCACCTTGCGGTACTCGACCTCGGAGACGTCCTCAAGCTCGCCCAGGCCGGTGACGTGGCGCAGCTGGTTGCGCGACTCGCGCTCCTCCCACTCCTCGTCGCCGGCGTGCGAGCCCTCGACGCCGTCGGTGGCGTCGGCGTGGTCGAGCAGCACGTCGGAGGAACTGGACAGCAGCTCCTCGTCCTCGCGGGCGGCGTCGTCGAGGACGGCGGTGTCCCCGGCCGGCTGGCCGTCCTGGTCGGTGCGGTACTTCGCGTACCTGGGGTTTCCTTGCTTCAAGGGCATCCATTCCTTCACGATGACAATGATGGTCCTGCCAATACCGACAGGGGCGCGGGCCGTTTTATTCCGCGACTTACGGCGCGGCCACTATCATCGTAGGCAGACGAACGACGAACCCAACGCATACGGAAACCGAGGACCGATGAGCGAGCAGCGCACCCCCAACCAGCAGTACTTCACCGCCTCCCCCGACTCGCGCGACGTGCGCAAGCGCATGCACGTGACGTTGCGCGAGCATGAGGCGGACGTGGAGACTTCCAACGGCGTCTTCTCCCAGCACCGCGTGGACCTGGGCACGGCCGTGCTCCTGCGCCATGCGCCGATGCCGCCGGAGCGCGGCACGTTCCTGGACCTCGGCTGCGGCTGGGGCGCGCTGGCGCTGGCCATGGCGATGGAGAGCCCGGAGGCGAGCGTGTACGCGGTCGACGTCAACGAGCGCGCCATCGAGCTGACGACGCGCAACGCCGAGCTCAACCACTGCGCGAACGTGCACGCGGGCACCGCCGCCGACGTGCCCGGCGACCTGCAATTCGACCTGATCTGGTCGAACCCGCCGATCCGTGTGGGCAAGGACGAGCTGCACGCGCTGCTCATGGCCTGGCTGCCGCACCTGGCACCCGACGGCCACGCCTACCTGGTGGTCCAGAAGAACCTGGGCTCCGACTCCCTGATGAAGTGGCTGGCGCCCGCGCTCGGCGACGGCTACAGCGTGGACAAATACGCGAGCTCGAAGGGCTACCGCGTCATCGACGTCCACCGCCTGCCTTGATACGTACCGTCTGGTTTCCAGGAAGAAAACGGACGGTACCGATGGAACGCATAGAACGACACATATAGAACGAAACGATAGGAAGCCCCACACCTTGCGATTCACCTATCCCGAGGAACTCCCGGTCTCCGGCGCGCGCGACGCGATCCGCGAGGCCGTCGCCCACAGCCAGGTCGTCATCGTCTCGGGCCAGACCGGCTCGGGCAAGACCACGCAGCTGCCCAAGATCCTGCTCGAAATGGGCCGCGGCACCCACGGCCACCAGATCGTGCACACCCAGCCGCGCAGGCTCGCGGCGCGCACCGTCGCCGAACGCATCGCCCAGGAGCTGGGCGTGCGCCTGGGCGACGAGGTCGGCTACCAGGTGCGCTTCACGGACGAGAGCTCGCCGCACACGCGCCTGCGCGTGGTCACCGACGGCATCCTGCTCGCCCAGATCCAGCGCGACCCCAAGCTCAGCCGCTACGACACGATCGTCATCGACGAGGCGCACGAACGCACCCTGAACATCGACTTCCTGCTCGGGTACCTGACGGCCCTGCTGCCCGAACGGCCCGACCTCAAGCTCATCATCACGTCCGCGACGATCGACTCGGTCAAGTTCGCCAAGCATTTCGAGGACGCGTTGGGCAAGCCGGTGCCCGTCATCGAGGTGTCGGGGCGCACCTACCCGGTCACCATCTGCTACGAGCCGCTGGGCGGCGCGCCCTCGCTCATGGCGCACGTGCCCGGTTTCACCGACGTCGAGCCGGTGGCCGATCCCACGGACCGCGACCAGGACGCCATGGACATGCCCACCGCCGTGGCGCGCGCCTGCATGGAGCTCGTCACGCTCTCCGCGCACGACCAGGGTCCGCGGGACCTGTTGGTGTTCGCCGCCGGCGAGCGCGACATCCGTGACTACGAGCAGGCCATCCGCAAGGCGTTCGGCGCGCGCTGCGCGGACGAGCGCCGCCCCGACTTCATCGAGATCGTCCCGCTGTTCGCGCGCCTGAGCGCCAAGGACCAGCACCGCGTCTTCGAACACCACGCGCACCAGCGCATCGTCATCGCCACGAACGTCGCCGAGACGAGTCTGACGGTGCCGGGCATCCGCTACGTCGTCGACCCGGGCCTGGCGCGCATCTCGCGCTACTCGAAGGCCTCCAAGGTGCAGCGCCTGCCCATCGAGCCGATCTCGCAGGCCAGCGCGGACCAACGCAGCGGCCGCTGCGGCCGCATCGCCGACGGCATCGCCATCCGCCTGTACTCCGCGGAGGACTACGAGACGCGTCCGCGCTTCACCGAACCGGAGATCCTGCGCACCTCGCTGGGTTCCGTGGTCCTGCACATGCTGTCCGTGGGCGTGGCGCACACCGCGCAGGACGTCACCGACTTCGGCTTCATCGACCCGCCGGACATGAAGGCCGTCGCCGACGGCTTCCACGAGCTGACCGAACTGGGGGCGATCGACCGCAAGCGCGGCGAGATCCGCCTGACCAAGGTCGGCCGGCAGCTGGCGCGCATCCCCATCGACACGCGCCTGGGCCGCATGCTCATCGAGGCGGCGCGCACCACGACGCCCAACACCCTGGCCGCGCTCATCGTCGTCGTCGCGTTCCTGAGCCTGCAGGACCCGCGCGAGCGGCCGGAGGAGGCGCGCGACGAGGCGACGCGCATCCACAACCGATACGCCGACCCCACCAGCGACTTCCTGACGGCCCTGAACCTGTGGGACCGCGCGTACGGGGTGGACGGCGAGCTGAGCAACCACGCGCTGCGCCGGCTGTGCAAGGACGAGTACCTGCACTTCCTGCGCATGCGCCAGTGGAAGGACCTCGTGGGCCAGCTGCGCGCGCTGTGCCGCGAGCTCAAGTTCACCGTCGGCGAGCCCGTGCCCGTCTCCCGGCCCGACCCGGCCGTGCGCGACCTGCCGCTGGCGCAGCAGGCGGCGCACTCGCTGTGCTGCGTGTGGGACGCCGAGGGCATCCACCGCTCCATGCTCTCCGGCCTGCTGTCGATGATGGGCATGCAGGTCGTGCGCGAACCGAAGGCGTCCGACTACGCGCACCTCAAGGGCGCGGCGCGCGCCCGCGCGCTCAAGCGCGCGCAGCGCAACGCGCACAACGACTACCAGGGCTCGCGCGGCATGCACTTCGCGATCTTCCCCGCCTCCGCGGCGCACAAGTCGACGCCGCCGTGGGTGATGAGCACCGAGCTCGTCGAGACGAGCCGCCTGTGGGCGCGCTACGTCGCGCAGATCGACCCCGCGTGGGCCGAGCCCCTGGCCAAGGGCCTGACGCGCACCACGTACGCGGACGCGCACTGGTCCGCGTCGCGCGGCTCCGCGGTCGCCGAGGAGAAGGTGCTGCTCTACGGCCTGCCCATCGTGCAGGGCCGGCACATCCAGTGGGGCCGCGTCAACCCGATGGAGGCGCGCGACTTCCTCATCCGCCAGGGCCTCGTGGAGGGCGACGTGCAGCAGCGCTTCCCCGGCGACGAGTTCATCAAACGCAACCTGGACATCGTCGAGGAGGCGCAGGACGACGCCAACCGCACCCGCCAGGTGGCGCTCGCCGTCAGCGACGAGGACCTCTACGACTTCTACAACCGCACGATCCCCGAGGACGTCACCAGCATCGCGCAGCTCGCGCACTGGTGGAAGGACGAGCGCCACGAGCACCCCACGCTGCTCGACTTCGACCCGGCCGACGTGGAGCGACTCGCCGACCAGGAGAGCGTCGACCTGTCCGACTTCCCCGACCACTGGCACACCGTCGGCCCCGACGGCCGGCCCATCTCGCTTCGCCTGAGTTACGTGTACGACACGAACGACGAGGCCGACGGCGTGACCGTGCACGTGCCGCTCACCGTCCTTTCGCTGCTCAGGCCCGCGGAGTTCAGCTGGAACGTGCCCGGCCTGCGCCACGAGCTGGTCACCGCGATGATCAAGGCGCTGCCCAAGTCGCTGCGCGTGCAGTTCGTGCCCGCGCCGGACACCGCGAGGAAGATCGGCGACTGGCTCGACGAGCGTTACCCCACCGACCCCGGCTCGGGCACGCGCGACGACCCCGCGCGCCTGCCCGACGGCGAGGCGTGGCCCGACTTCATGCACGTGTTCACGCGCGCGGCCATCGAGGTCATCGGCGCGCAGATCCACCCCGAGGTGCTCGACGGCCTGGCCGACCGGCTCGCCCCGTACCTGAAGCCCACGTTCAGCGTGGAAAAGCCCTTGCCGCGCGGCCGCTCCGGCCGGCGCGGCAAGGGCGGCGAGCCCAGGGCGCTCGCCACCGGCAAGGACCTGGCGGCGCTGCAGCGGCGATTCGCCGCGCAGGCGCAGGCCAGCGCGCGCAAGGTCGTCGAACGCCAGGCCGAGCGGGCCGCCGACGAGGGCAAGGTCGTCGCGCGCGCGGACCTGCTGCACAAGGCCGGCGCCACCGGCATGAGCCGCGAGGACATGCTGTGGCACGGCGCGCTCGACAAGCTGCGCCTGCCCGCCGAGCGCGTCTCCTCGCGGTGGCTGGGCGCCGAGGCGCTGCGCCTGGCGGCCGCGCCGTACCCGGACACGAAGGCGCTCGTCGAGGACCTGCAGTACGCCGCCGTCAAGCGGCTGCTGCCGGACATCGGCAAGCTGGCCACCGACGCCGACCTCGACCAGGCCGTCGACGGCGTGCGCGAGGTGTTCGAGGACACCGTGTACGACGTGGCGAAGGACACCGTCACCATCCTCGAGCAGTACGCGAAGGTGGACTCGGCGGTCTCCGGGCCGGCGGACCTGCCGATGCTCTCGGTGCTGCAGTCGATCCGCGAACACCTGGGCACGCTCGTGCACGACGGCTTCGTGGGCCAGGCGCCCCCGTACAGCCTCACGCGCATCCCCACCTACCTCAAGGCGGACGCCATGCGCCTGGCGAAGGCGAAGACCGACAAGAACCGCGATGTACGATGGGCGTGGCAGGCCGACGAGGCCAGGCAGCTCGTGGACAAAGCCATGGCGAAGGCCAAGGGCATGCCCGCGGGCGAGGCGCGTGACGCGGCGATGGCCAAGGCCACGCACGCGCGCTGGATGCTCGAGGAGTTCTACGTCTCGCTGTGGGCCCAGGAGCTGGGCACCACGCAGCCGGTGAGCATCCAGCGCATCACGAAGGCGCTCCGGTAGGGCGGCCGGGAAAGGAAGGACATCCCGATGGCACAGCAAGCCGACCCGGACAGGTCGGGCAAGGACGGCAACGCAAGCGGCAAGGACGGCAACGCGGCCGGCGCGGACGCCAGGGAGGCGGCGAGGGGCGCCGCCCCGGCGTCGCGGCGCGGCACGCCGTGGACGCGGCGCATGAGCGAGCGGTGGCGCGACGGCTCCGCCGCGCAGCGCACGGCGATGGCCACCGTGGCCGTGCTGCTCGTCATCGCCGTCGTCGTAGGCGCCATCTACGGCATCCGCGCGATGGTCGTGCGCGCGGAGATCTCCCAGGCCAAGAGCCGCCAGTACGAGCTGACCCAGGAGTACGACTTCAATCCGGGCGACATCATCTCCGACGGCCAGTTCTTCGACGGGGACGCGATGGGCGAGCAGGAGGTGCAGGCGTTCCTCGACAAGCAGGGCGCCGACTGCACCGCCGACGGCTGCCTGCGCAACCGCACCTTCGACGTGGAGAGCCGCGACGCCGACCAGTACTGCCAAGGCTACGAGCCCTCGGCGGAGGCCAAGGCGGCGGCCGAGAAGGCCACCGCGGCGGCCAAGGCGAAGGCCGCCAAGGAGAAGAAGAAGGCGAGCTCGGTCAAGGAGGTCGCCCCGAAGGAGACGGCGGCCGCGATCATCGCCGGCGCGGGCAAGTCATGCGGCGTCTCCCAGAAAGTGCTGCTCACCGTGCTGCAGAAGGAGCAGCAGCTGGTGAGCGCCAAGACCGAGCCCACGGACTTCCAGTTCAAGGCCGCGATGGGCCTGAGCTGCCCGGACGACGACCAGTGCGACCCCGAGTACGCCGGCTTCTTCAACCAGGTGTACGGCGCCGCCGAGCGCTACCGCTACTACGAGGCGCACGAGAGCCAGTACGGCTACCACGCCGGCCAGCTCAACTACATCCAGTACAACCCGGACGCCTCCTGCGGCGGCGACAACGTGTGGATCGACAACAAGGCCACCGCCCTGCTGTACATCTACACGCCCTACCAGCCGAACGTGGCGGCCCTCAAGGCCGGCGCCGGCGAGGGCGATTCCTGCTCCACGTACGGCAACCGCAACTTCTCGATCATCTACGAGGGCTGGTTCGGCGACCCGCGCACCGAATAGGCCCAAGCGCGAGAAACCTCACGTTTTTCCGTGAGGTTTCTAGGGCCGGCTTCGCCGGCGTCCTAGAAACCTCACGGAAAAACGTGAGGTTTCTCGCGTCTCGTGTTCCGCCCGCCAATCAGAGCTTGGCGAGGTACTTCTTGAGCTCGTACGGGGTGACCTGGCTGCGGTAGCCCTCCCACTCCTGGCGCTTGTTGCGGATGAAGTACTCGAAGACGTGCTCGCCGAGGATGTCGGCCACGAAATCGGACTTCTCCATGATCTTGAGCGCCTCCTCGAGGGACTCGGGCAGCGGCTGGATGCCCATCGCCTGGCGTTCCGCGTCGGTGAGCTCCCACACGTCGTCGCTCGTCGGCTCGCCCAGCGTCATCTTCTTGTCGATGCCGTCGAGGCCCGCGGCCAGCAGCACCGAGTACGCGAGGTACGGGTTGGCGCCCGGGTCGAGGGCGCGGAACTCGATGCGCGCCGAGTTGCCCTTGCCGGGCTTGTACTGCGGGATGCGCAGCAGCGCGGAGCGGTTGTTGTGGCCCCAGCAGATGTAGCTGGGCGCCTCGTTGCCGCCCCACAGGCGCTTGTACGAGTTGACGAACTGGTCGGTCACGGCGCAGATCTCCGCCGCGTGGTAGAGGATGCCGGCGGCGAACTGGCGGGCCGTCAGGCTCATGTTGAATTCCTGGCCGGCCTCGTAGAACGCGTTCGAGTCCCCCTCGAACAGGCTCAGGTGCGTGTGCATGCCCGAGCCGGGGGCGTCCGCGAGGGGCTTGGGCATGAAGCTCGCGTGGATGCCGCGCTCGAGCGAGATCTCCTTGACCACGGTGCGGAAGGTCATGATGTTGTCCGCGATGGTCAGGGCGTCCGCGTAGCGTAGGTCGATCTCGTTCTGGCCGGGACCCGCCTCGTGGTGCGAGTACTCCACGGAGATGCCCATCTGCTCGAGCATGTTCACGGTGGCGCGGCGGAAGTCCATGCCGGGGCTGCGCGGCACGTGGTCGAAGTAGCCGCCCTGGTCGATCGGCACCGGCGGCTGCGACCAGTCGTCCTGCTTCTCGAAGAGGTAGAACTCGATCTCGGGATGCACGTAGAACGTGAAGCCCTTCTCCTTGGCCTGGTGCAGCGCGCGCTTGAGCACGTGGCGCGGGTCGGCCAGCGAGGGCTCGCCCTCGGGGGTGAGGATGTCGCAGAACATGCGCGCGGTGCCCTGCGGGCCGCCGCGCCACGGCAGGATCTGGAAGGTGCTCGGGTCGGGCTTGACGATCATGTCGTCCTCCGAGACGCGCGTCATGCCCTCGATGGCCGAGCCATCGAAGCCGATGCCCTCCTCGAACGCAGCCTCCAACTCCGCAGGCGCGATCGCCACCGACTTGAGCGTTCCCAGCACGTCCGTGAACCACAGGCGAATGAAACGTACGTCGCGCTCCTCGACGGTGCGCAGCGCAAACTCTTGCTGTTTATCCATGCCGCCCATCGAAGCATGCGGATGTTACGGTGCGAATTAACAATCAGGGAAATGGAACGGCCCCTCCCCTGCCCTTCTTCCACCCCTCGCGCGGGCCGTTCCATGCCGCCCGTCACCCCCGGCGCTACGCTGGAGGGCATGGACGATCCGACCGGCAACATCACCCAATCCACCGCCGACCACCCCATCGTGGACATCACGTCGTGGCACCAGGCGACCACGCCCCGCGAGCGCGCGAAGGCTGGCATCGAGGCCCGCAAGCGCGCCCCGCTCGAGGAGCACGCGTACTGGAAGGTGCGCAAGGGCCGGCGCGATGTGATCGGCCTGCTCGAGGAGCAGTCCGCCACGCGCCTGCAGTCGCTCATCCCGCTGCGCTATTACCGCATGAGCGCCTCGGCGTTCACGTTCTACCGCGGCACGGCGCTCATCATGGCCAACGACCTGGCCACCACGCCGGTGACGGGCATCCCCGTGCAGGCGGTGGGCGACGCGCACATCGGCAACTTCGGCATGTTCTTCTCCCCCACCAAGCACCTGGTGTTCGACGTCAACGACTTCGACGAGACCACCACCGGCCCCTGGGAGTGGGATATCAAGCGCCTGACGGTGTCCGTGGAGATCTGCGGGCGCGCCAACAAGGTCCCCTCGAAGGACCGGCAGGCGGCGGTGCGCGCCTGCGTGCGCACGTACCGCAACTACATCGAGCAGTTCTCCGCGATGGACTACCTGGACATGTGGTACGACCACCTGGACGTGGAGCAGACGCTCGACGAGTTCGAGACCTCCGGCGACGGCAAGCGCAACCGCACGCTGCGCGCCGCCGTGATGAAGGACAAGTCGAAGAACTCCGACCGCGCCGCCGACAAGCTCACCTACGAGGAGAACGGCCGCCTGCGCTTCAGGTCGGATCCGCCGGAGCTCGTGCCGATCGAGCAGCTGGGCGGCCAGTACGCGGACATCGACGCGCTGCAGGAGCGCCTCGACCAACTGTTCTCCTCCTACCATGATTCGCTGTACGAGGACCGCCGCCACGTGCTCAGCCAGTACCACTACCACGACACGGCGCGCAAGGTGGTGGGCGTCGGCTCCGTGGGCACGCGCGCCTGGGCGTGCATCCTGACGGGCCGCGACATCAACGACCCGCTCATGCTGCAGATGAAGGAGGCCACCGACTCGGTGCTGGAGCGCTACGTGGGCGCCTCCCCGTACGCCACGCACGGCGAACGCGTCGTGCAGGGCCAGAAGCTCATCCAGACCACCGCGGACATCATGCTCGGCTGGACGCGGTTCCTGGCCAACGACGGCCGCGAGCGCGACTACTACGTGCGCCAGCTGTGGAACGGCAAGGGGTCGATCGACCTGGATCACCTCAACGCGACGAGCCTGCACGACCTGGGGCGCCTGTGCGCGTGGTGCCTGGCGCACGCGCACGCGCGCAGCGGCGACAGCGTGGCCATCGCGAACTACCTGGGCGGCTCGGACGCCTTCGACATCGCGATGGTGAGCTTCGCCGACTCGTACGCCGACCAGAACGAGGAGGACTACGCGGTGTTCATGTCCCTGATCAAGGACGGCACCCTCCCCTGCTCGAAGAAGTGACCTAGCGCGCGGCGACGGCGAGCGCCTCCTGGAGCGTGAACGCGCCGGCGTACAGGGACTTGCCGAGGATCGCGGAGTCGACGCCGATCGGGGCGAGCGTGTCGATGGCCTCGAGGTCGGTCAGGCGCGCGATGCCGCCGGAGGCGGTGACCTTGACGTCGGTGCGTTCGGCGACCTCGCGCAGCAGGTCGAGGTTGGGCCCGCTCATCATGCCGTCGCGCGTGACGTCGGTGACGACGTAGCGCGTGCAGCCGGCGTCGTCCAGGACCTTCATCGTCTCGAACAGGTCGCCGCCCTCCTTGGTCCAGCCGCGGGCGGCGAGCGTGTGGCCGCGCACGTCGAGGCCGACGGCGACCTTGTCGCCGTAGCGGGCGATGGCGGCGCGCGTCCAGTCGGGGTTCTCGAGCGCGGCGGTGCCGATGTTCACGCGCGCGGCGCCCGCCTCGATGGCGGCGTCGAGCGACGCGTCGTCGCGGATGCCGCCGGACAGCTCGATGTTGACGCGCTCGCCGAGCTCGGCGACGATGCCGCGCAGCAGGTCGCGGTTGTTCCCGGTGCCGAACGCGGCGTCGAGGTCCACGAGGTGGATCCAGGTGGCGCCGTCCTCGACCCAGGTGCGGGCGGCGTCGATCGGCGAGCCGTAGTCGGTCTCGGAACCGGATTCGCCCTGGCGCAGGCGCACGGCCTTGCCGTCGCGCACGTCGACGGCGGGCAGCAGCGTGATGGACATGGTGGTCTCCTTGCTCTCGTGTTGGGGTCCGTGGCGGGGTGCGGCGGCCTCTAGATGACGTCGACCCAGTTCTGCAGGAGGCGGCCGCCGGCCTGCGCGCTCTTCTCGGGGTGGAACTGCGTGGCGAACAGCGGGCCGTGCTCGACGGCGGCGATGAAGGGCCGCGCGCCGTAGTCGCACCAGGCGGTCAGCTGGGGCGCCTCGTCGAAGTCGATATGGTGCTCCGAGACGTCCACGGGATGGGTCTCGTAGGCGGCGTAGGAGTGCACGAAGTAAAAGCGCTCCCCCTCGACGCCGTTGAACAGGATGGAGCCCTCGGGGGCGCGCACGGTGTCCCAGCCCATGTGGGGCACGACGTCCGCCTCGAGCTCGGTGACGGCGCCGCCGACGAGCCCGAGGCCCTCGGTGGTCTCGCCGTGCTCGTGGCCCTCCTCGAACATGACCTGCTCGCCGACGCACACGCCGAGCACGGGGCGCTCGGCGCGCAGCCGGTCGTAGACGACGCGGTCGCCGCCGACCTGCCGCAGGCCCGCCATGCACGCGCCGTACGCGCCGACGCCGGGCACGACGAGGCCGTCGGCCTCGAGCGCCTGGCGGTAGTTGGAGGTCAGGGTCACGTCCAGGTCGAGGTTGGCCAGGGCGCGCACCATGGAGCGCACGTTGCCGAAGCCGTAGTCGAAGACCACCACTGATTTCATGAGGTTTGCCTTTCGTGCGTGGCCGGGGCGCTCAGTCGATGCGTCCCTCGGGGCCGTTGAAGCGGGTGTGGGCGGCGATGACGGACAGGGCCTTGCGGTGGTCCAGCGTCGCGCTGTCCACGATGCGCAGGCCTTCCTCCGTGAGGGTGTCCATGCTGGCCATGCCCAGCATCATGTCCTCCACGAAGGGCGCCAGCGTGGGGAACACGAAGGGCGGCGGCAGGGTCTCCCCCTTCTTGCCGCCGGTGTACACGGTCGCCTCCACCTTGTCGGCGCGGTTGACGACCAGCAGGACGGACAGGCCGGAGACGACGGTGGTCAGGTCCTCGGCGGCGGCCTCGGGGCCGTTGCCCTCGAGGTTGCGCAGCACGGCGACGACGCCCTCGCTGGCCTGCACGCACTGGGCGGAGATGTCGGCCAGCGCGCAGAACGCGGCGAGCAGGTCGGCGTCCTCGAGGCGCGTGCACACCATGGCGCACTTGGCCTTGTTGCCCAGCAGCCCCTGCAGCTCGTCGTCGAAGGTCATCGAATGCTCGAACTCGGAGATGTCCTTGCGCAGCTCGCTCTCGAGCTCGCCGGGCACGCCGTCGCTCCCCCCGAGCGGGTCCTGCGATGCGGCGTCGGCCTTCTCCTTGGCGGCGTCCTTGTTGGCGTCCTCGTCGCGCACCTGGCGCTCGAAGTCGGCCATGGCGCGCCGCAGCTCCTCGTCGAACGCGTCGTCGAACGCGTCGAGGTCGTCGGTATGCTCGTCGGCCATCACAGCGCCCCCTTCGTGCTGGGGATGATGCCCGCGATGCGCGGGTCGGGCTCGACGGCGAAGCGCAGCGCGCGGGCGAAGGCCTTGAACTCCGCCTCGGCGATGTGGTGCGGGTCGCGGCCCGAGATGAGGTGCAGGTGCAGGCAGATGTCCGAGTGGAAGGCGATGGACTCCATGACATGCCGCACCAGCGAGCCGGTGAAGTGACCGCCGATCATGGCGTACTGGAAGCCCTCGGGCTCGCCCGTGCACACGCAGTACGGCCGGCCGGAGACGTCCACGACGGCCTTGGCGAGCGCCTCGTCGAGCGGCACGGTGGCGTCGGCGAAGCGGCGGATGCCGCGCTTGTCGCCGAGGGCCTGCTTGAGCGCCTCGCCGAAGACGATGGCGGTGTCCTCCACGGTGTGGTGGGCGTCGAGGTCCGTGTCGCGGTGGGCGCGGATGCGCAGGTCGATGAGCGAATGCTTGCCCAGGGCCGTCATCATGTGGTTGAAGAACGGCACCGTGGTCTCGATGTCGGTCTGGCCGGTGCCGTCGAGGTCGAGGCTGAGCTCGACGCACGACTCGCTCGTCTCGCGGCGGATCGTCGCTGTACGTGCCATGGGGGCGCGCTCCTTTCTGTCTTAGGCGTTCTTCCTGTCGTGGGCCTCCTCGGCGGCGCGCAGCGCCTCGGTGAAGGCCTTGCGGAAGACGTCCATCTCCTCGTCGGTGCCCATGCACACACGCAGCCAGCCCTCGGGGCCGACGACGCGGATGAGCACGCCACGGCGCAGCAGCTCGTCGAAGATGAGGCCACGGTCGTCGAAGTGGCCGCCGAAGAGCAGGAAGTTGGACTGCGAGGGCGCCACCTCGAGCGGACGGCCGAGGTAGGTCTGCTCCTTGAGCCACGCGGCGGTGCGTTCGCGCGTCTCGCGCAGGTGGTCCACCTGCGCGAGCTGCGCGTCGGTGTTGTCGAAGCCGGCGAGCGCGGCGGCCTGCGTGACGGCGGACAGGTGGTAGGGCATGCGCACGATGCGCACGCAGTCGACGATGCCGGCGTCGGCGGCCAGGTAGCCGACGCGCGCGCCGGCGAAGGCGAAGGCCTTGCTCATGGTGCGGCTGACGGCGAGGTTGGCGTAGGTGCCGACGAGCGTGGTGGCGCTGGGCACGCCGGGGTCGCGGAACTCGATGTACGCCTCGTCGACGACGACCACGGGGTGGGTGCCGGCGGCGGCGCCCTGCACGGGCATGGACTGGCAGGCGTCGAGGATGCGCTTGAGGTCCTCCATGGGCAGCGGCGTGCCGGTGGGGTTGTTCGGGCTGGTGAGCACGACCAGGGCCGGCTCGAGGTCGCGGATCGCGCGGATGGTGCGCTCGACGTCGAGCGTGAAGTCGGCGTTGCGCTCCACGGTGCGCCACGTGGTGAACGTGTCGCGCGCGTACTCGGGGTACATGGAGTACGTGGGCGCGGCGCCCATGGCGGTGCGTCCCGGGGCGCCGAAGGCCTGGAAGAGCTGGAGCATGATCTCGTTGGAACCGTTGGCGCCCCACACCTGGTCGGTGGTCAGCTCCGCGCCGGACTCCTTGCGCAGGTAGTCCACGAAGGCCTGGCGCAGCTCCATGTGCTCGCGGTCCGGGTAGCGGTTGAGGTCGTGCGCGGCCTCGCGCACGCGCTTCTCGATGCTGCGCACGACGGCGTCGCTCGGCGGGTATGGGTTCTCGTTGACGTTCAGGCACACCGGCACGTCGAGCTGCGGGGCGCCGTAGGGCGTCTCGCCGACCAGGTCATTGCGCAGCGGCAACGACGCGGGGATGGGTGCCTGGGGGTTCTCCTCGCTCACTTGAGGGCCGCCTTCCGCTGCTGCTCGTCGAGGGTGTCCTTGTCGTAGGGGTCCTCGACGAATCGCGTCAGGACGCTCTCGCCGTGCGCGGGCAGGTCCTCGGAGACGGCGAACGCGTTGATGCGCGAGGCGATGGGCTTGAGGCCCTCCTCGTCGTACTCGATGACCTCCACGGGCTTCATGAACGTGTGCACGCCCAGGCCCGAGGCGAAGCGCGCGGTGCCGGAGGTGGGCAGCACGTGGTTCGAGCCGGACATGTAGTCGCCCAGCGGCACCGGCGAGTAGGGTCCGCGGAAGATGGCGCCGGCGTTGCGGATCTTGACGATCACGGCGTCCGGGTCCGCGGTCTGCACCTCGAGGTGCTCGGCGGCGTACGCGTTGGCGGCGTCGATGGATTGCTCGAGCGAGTCGGTCAGGATGATGCCCGACTGGCGCCCCTTGAGGGAGGTTTCCACGCGCTCGGCGTGCTCGGTGCGCGGCACGCGCCTGAGCAGGCTCGTCTGCACGGCGTCGGCGAGCTCGAGGCTGTCGGTGATGAGCACGGAGCCGGCGAGCTCGTCGTGCTCGGCCTGGCCGATGAGGTCGGCGGCCACGTACTCGGGGTTGGCGTCCTTGTCCGCGATGATGGCGATCTCGGTGGGGCCGGCGACGGCGTCGATGCCGACGATGCCGGACACGAGGCGCTTGGCGGTGGCCACGAAGATGTTGCCGGGGCCGGTGATCTTGTCGACCGGCTCGCACAGGACGGGCGACTGGGGATCGTCGACGTCGGTGGCGCCGTACGCGAACATGGCGATCGCCTGCGCGCCGCCCACCGCGTACACCTCGTCGACGCCGAGCATGGCGCAGGTGGCGAGGATCGTCTTGTTCGGCCAGCCGTCCGGGTCGTTGCGGTTCGGCGGCGTGGCGATGGCCAGCGACTCGACGCCGGCGGCCTGCGCGGGCACCGCGTTCATGATGACCGAGCTCGGGTAGACGGCCTTGCCGCCGGGCACGTACAGGCCCACGCGCTGCACGGGGATCCAGCGCTCCGAGACGCGCGCGCCGTCCGCCAGGTCGGTGTGGAAGTCCTCGGGCACCTGGCTGGCGGCCACGGCGCGGGCACAGCGGATCGACTCCTCGATCGCGGCCTTGACGTCGTCGTCGAGCTCGGCGACGGCGGCGTCCATGACGTCGCTGGGCACGCGCAGCTTCTTCGGCACGACATGGTCGAACTTCTCGGCATACTCGCGCAGCGCCTTGGCGCCGTTCGCCCTGACGTTGTCCAGGATCGGTTGGACCAGCTCCGTCGCCTCGTCGGTGCCCATCTCGGCGCGCGGCATCGCGTCCAGCATCTGGGCACGGGTCAGGTTCTTCCCGCGCAGGTCAATGGTGCGCATGTAGGTTTCATCACTCATAACGCACCATGGTAACAAGCGCGCGGCACGAGCGCCTGCCGCCACGCCGCGGCGCGCCGCATGCTGAGATGGGCGCCTGCGGCCGCCCGCGGCGCTCAGCGCTCGCCGGCCAGCAGCGCGGTGGCGGTGACGGGCAGCGAGGGGTCGTCGACGAGGTCGAGGCCCCAGATGACCACGCCGATGCCGGGGAGCGCCCCGCGCAGCGAGCCGACGATCCGGTGCGCCTCGGTCATGGACAGGTCGTCGGGGCCGGTCAGCGAGACCAGCGCGTTCTGCGCGACGTGGCCGCCGGCCGCGAGCGACGCGACGGACGCGGCCAGCGCGTCGCCGATGCGCCCGGCGCGGCCCGGGCCGCTGGCGCTCTCCTCCACGAGGCGCATCTCCTTGCCGTCGGCGACGGCCATGAGGTCCTGCATGTCCAGGGTGACCAGCGCGTCGGCGCTCAGGAAGTCCCAGATGGCGTGCGCGGCGTCGCGCACCGATTCCGGCCGGTTGCCGGCCCAGACGCGCGCGGGCGTGCCGTCGGTGCCGACGGTGAACATCGTCACGCCGTCGGGGTCGACGATGGCGTCGACCACGCCGTCCCCCACCTCGGTCTCCCGCACCTGCCACATCGCCCCCATGGCACACCTCCCTGGTCCGTCGGCTCCGTTGTCCCTTCGATTATCGCCGACGAACATCCCGGGCACGCCGGCGCGGCGCATGCTGTTCGACGCCGGCGAACGCGGGCGCCCGGCGCATGGCCCGCGCCCGCCGTCGAGGCGTGCGCGGGCCGTGCGTCGGGGCCGCCGCTCAGGCGCCGAGCAGGGCGCCGGGGCCGAAGATGATCTTGAGGTCGGCGAACAGGCCGGGGTCGCGCTTGACGCGGAAACGGTCGCCCATCGTGAGCACGCGCGCGTTGCCGGCGTCGTCGAAGACGGCCAGGCGCACCTCGCAGTAGCCGGGGTGGTCGGCCAGCACGGCGCCGAGCTGCTCGAGGCGGTCGCGCTGCAGCAGGTGCAGCGGCAGGCCCACGGTCACTGGCCGCTCGTCGTCGGCCTCCAGGGACGGCACGGCGAGCTCCTGGGCGCGCATGCTCACCGTCTCGTCGCGCTCCTCGACGCTGCCGCGCACCTGCACGACGGTGTCGACGGCGAGGTCCGGGGCGGCCGCCTCGTACACCTTGCCGAAGAGCATGCACTGGATGGAGCTCTCCATGTCCTCGACGGTGATGATGGCCCACGGGTTGCCCTTCTTGGACATGCGCCGGTCCACGCTGGTGATCAGGCCGGCGATGGTCACCATGGAGCGTTCGGGCATCTCCGCGGCCTTGTCGATGAGCTTGGCGATGGACATGTCGCGCAGGTTGGCGAGCACGGACTGCATGCCGCTCAGCGGGTGGTCGGAGACGTACAGGCCGAGCATCTCGCGCTCGAAGTTGAGCTTGGTGCGCTTGTCCCACTCCTCCATGTCGCGCGGCACGGTGAACTGGGCGTCGCCCATGGCGTCGCCGCCGTCCGCGCCGTCGTCCAGGTCGGCGAACAGGTCGAACTGGCCGTTGGCCTCCTTGCGCTTGATGTCCACCACGGATTCGATGGCGGACTCGTGGATGGTGAACAGCGCGCGGCGGTTGGGGTCGATCGAGTCGAAGGCGCCGGCCTTGATCAGGGACTCCACGAGGCGCTTGTTCAGGGCGCTGATGGGCACGCGGCGGATGAAGTCCATGAAGTCGGTGAACCTGCCGCGCTTGGTGCGCTCGTCGATGATGTCCTTGACGGCGTTCTCGCCGACGTTGCGGATGGCGCCCAGGCCGAAGCGCACGACGTCGCCGACGGCGGAGTACGCGTACACGGACTCGTTGACGTCCGGGGAGAGCACCTTGATGCCCATGCGCCGCGCCTCGCCCAGGTACAGGGCGGTCTTGTTCTTGTTGCTGGCGGCGCCCTGCAGCAGCGCGGCCATGAACTCCACCGGGTAGTGGGTCTTGAGGTAGGCGGTCCAGTACGAGATCAGGCCGTAGGCGGCGGAGTGCGCCTTGTTGAACGCGTAGCCGGAGAACGGCACGAGGATGTCCCACACGGCCTGCGCGGCCTCCTCGGAGTAGCCGTGCTCC
>JAXJQE010000129.1:0-3021 GCA_036311305.1 Bifidobacterium sp. | reverse complement strand
GGCGGGGACCCCTGTGCGCTTGCCCGGGACGGCCCATATGACGACCCATCCGTGTCCGCATGACGGACACGCGCGCGGAGGCCGGCCACGCGCGTTGGTACGCTCGCCCACGGGCCGGCTTCGGAACGGCCGGCCCGAGAGAGAAGAACCCCGCCCGCCGAACCCCGTGGAGGATTCCCATGACGGCCGCAGAGATATCCCTGGGCGCCGCGCCGGACGCGGCCCCCGGACCCCCGGTCCTCGAGCACGCCGACGCCACCGAGCTCACCCGCAACCAACGCCTCGACCGCCTGCCGTTGAACAAGGCGCACCGCAAACTGCTCGTCGCCTCCGGCGTCGGCTGGGCCTTCGACGCCATGGACGTCGGCCTCGTGTCCTTCGTCGTGGCCGCCATCGCCGCCGACCCGCACTTCAACCTCGGTGACACCCAGAAATCCTGGGTCCTGTCCCTCGGCTTCATCGGCATGGCCATCGGCGCCGCGCTCGGCGGCTGGCTGGCCGACAAGTGGGGCCGCAAGACCGTGTTCACCGCCACGATGGTCGTCTTCGGCATCGCCAACGGCGCCATGGCCTTCTCCTTCACGCTCGGGATGCTGCTGGCCGCGCGCTTCGTCATCGGCCTGGGCCTCGGCGCGGAACTGCCCGTCGCCTCCACGCTCGTCTCCGAGTTCTCGCCCGCCAGGCAGCGCGGCCGCATGACCGTGCTGCTCGAGTCGTTCTGGGCCGTCGGCTGGATCGTCGCCGCCCTCATCGGCACCTTCGTCATCCCCACCACCGGCGACTGGGGATGGCGCTGGGCGCTCCTCATCGGCGCCGCGCCGCTGCTGTACGCCATCGTCGCGCGCCGCCGGCTGCCCGAGTCCGTGCGCTTCCTCGAGTCGCAGGGCCGCACCGACGACGCCGAGCGCGCCGTGCGCTACTTCGAGGAGGCCGGCGGCGTGCGCCCCGTGCGCAGCACGCCGGCGCGCGCCCTGCCGACGATCCGCGTGCGCGAACTGTTCGGCCACAGGTACCTGGGCACCACGCTGGCCATCTGGGCGACGTGGTTCTTCGTGAACTTCTCCTACTACGGCGCGTTCACCTGGATGCCGAGCCTGCTGGCCGACCAGTTCGGGTCGCTGACCAAGTCGTTCGGCTACACATTGGCCATCTCGCTGGCGCAGCTGCCCGGCTACTTCCTCGCCGCGTGGCTCGTCGAACGCTGGGGGAGGCGGCGCACGCTGGCGACGTTCCTCGCGGTGTCCGCGGTGGCCGCCTTCCTGTTCTCGACGGCCGCGTCGGTGGCCAGCGTCATCGGCTTCGGCATGCTGCTGAGCGCCTCCAACCTCGGCGCGTGGGGCGTGCTGTACGCGGTGACGCCGGAGATCTACCCGACGCGCCTGCGCGGTGTGGCCGCCGGCGCCGCCGCGGCGTGCGGCCGCGTCGCCGCCATCGTCGCGCCACTGCTGGTGCCGTGGTTCCTGACGATGGGCGGCGGCGACAAGTCCGTCGCGTTCACCGTGTTCGCTGCTGCGTTCGTGCTCGCGTGCGTCGCCGCGCTGTTCCTGCCCGAGCGCACCGGCGAGGCGCTCGACGACTGAGCGGGGCGCGCGCCCGTGAGAAACCTCACGTTTTTTCGTGAGGTTTCTAGGGCGCCCCTGCGGGCCGCGTCCTAGAAACCTCACGAAAAAACGTGAGGTTTCTTGCGGGCGGCTCATGGCCAGCGTCGGCGGCCGACTGTCACCCGTCCGGCGTAAACTGACCCTGTTTGTGCGCGAACGGTGAAGAACCTCCCGGTGCGCGCCCCTCGTCACGGTGCCGGCATAGTCAACGGCACGGCAAATCCAGCGTATGTGTAGGAGAAATAAATTCATGGCTGTTCGCGGCGATATCCGAAATGTAGCGATCGTGGCACACGTCGACCACGGCAAGACCACGCTGGTCAACGCGATGCTCCAGCAGTCCCACGTGTTCAACGAGCGCGAGGAAGTGCCCGACCGCGTCATGGACTCCAACGACCTCGAGCGCGAGAAGGGCATCACCATCCTCGCCAAGAACACCGCCGTGCAGTACACCGGCCCGCTGGCCGAGAAGTACGGCCACCCGGAGGGCATCACCATCAACGTGATCGATACCCCCGGCCACGCCGACTTCGGCGGCGAGGTGGAGCGCGGCATCTCCATGGTCGACGGCGTCGTACTGCTCGTGGACGCCTCCGAGGGCCCGCTGCCGCAGACGCGCTTCGTGCTGCGCAAGGCCCTCGAGGCCAAGCTGCCGGTCATCCTGTGCGTGAACAAGGTGGACCGCCCGGATGCGCGCATCGACGAGGTCGTCGGCGAGTCCTCCGACCTGCTGCTCGGCCTGGCCCAGGACGTCATGGAGGAGGGCGTGGACCTCGACCTCGACTCCCTGCTCGACCTGCCGGTCATCTACTGCGCCGCCAAGGCGGGTTACGCCTCCACCGACCAGCCGGCCGACGGCCAGCTGCCGGACAACGACAACCTCGAGCCGCTCTTCGAGGCCATCATCAAGAACATCCCGGCCCCCGAGTACGAGCCGGATGCCCCGCTGCAGGCGCACGTGGCCAACATCGATTCCTCCGACTTCCTGGGCCGCCTCGGCCTGGTGCGCATCTACAACGGCAACCTCGAGAAGGGCAAGACCTACGGCCTGAGCCGCGTGGACGGCTCCATCGAGAACTTCCGCGTCTCCGAGCTGCTGCGCACGCAGGGCCTGGACCGCATCCCGGTCGAGTCCGCGGGCCCCGGCGACATCGTCGCCGTCGCCGGCGTCAACGACATCATGATCGGCGAGACCATCGTCGACCCGGACGACCCGCGCCCGCTGCCGCTCATCCACGTGGACGAGCCGGCCATCTCCATGACCTTCGGCACCAACGACTCCCCGCTGGCCGGCACCGAGGGCAAGGACCACCAGCTCACCGCCCGCATGATCACGGACCGCCTCGACCGTGAGCTCATCGGCAACGGGTCCATCAAGGTGCTGCCCACCGACCGCCCGGACGCCTGGGAGGTCCAGGGC
>JAXJQE010000128.1:0-9675 GCA_036311305.1 Bifidobacterium sp. | reverse complement strand
GCTGGATGTCATAGCCGTCGGCCTTCCAGATGGCGGCGATGACCTGCTCGGCCATGGCCATGACGTCCTCCTGGTCGACGAAGGCCATCTCCATGTCCAGCTGGGTGAACTCGGGCTGGCGGTCGGCGCGGAAGTCCTCGTCGCGGTAGCAGCGGGCGAACTGGTAGTAGCGTTCCACGCCGGCGACCATGAGCAGCTGCTTCAACAGCTGCGGGGACTGCGGCAGGGCGTACCAGGAGCCGGGCACGAGGCGGGCGGGCACCACGAAGTCGCGGGCGCCCTCCGGGGTGGACTTGATCATGGTCGGCGTCTCCACCTCGGTGAAGCCGAGCTTGTCGAGTTCCGTGCGGGCGGCGCGCATCATGTCCGAGCGCAGCTTGATGTTGCGCTGCATCTGCGGGCGGCGCAGGTCGAGGTAGCGGTACTTGAGGCGCACGTCCTCGCCGGGCAGCTTGTTCTCGGACTCGTTCTCCAGGGCGGTGGACACCTGGAAGGGCAGGGCGTCCGACTTGGCGAGGACCTCGATGGTGTCCGCCACGACCTCGACCTTGCCGGTGGCGAGGTGCTCGTTCTCGTTGCCCTCGGGGCGCAGGCGCACGTCGCCCTCGACCTCGATCACGTACTCGCTGCGCAGCGGGCGTGCCATGTCCTCGTCGTTGATGACGATCTGGACCAGGCCCGTGCTGTCGCGCAGGTCGATGAACGCGACGCCGCCGTGGTCGCGGCGACGGTCGACCCAACCGGCGAGCTTGACATGCTGGCCGGCCATGTCCTCCGTCACGTCCGTGGCGTGCTGCGTACGATAAGCCGTCTGGCTCATTGGTGTTTCCTCTATTCCTAATTCCTTGCGGTTTCCTGTGGGATGGAAAGGTTGTGGGCGCGCGCCGGCTCAGCCGGCCACGCGCACGGACTGCGACGCGTACTGCGCGCCGGGCGTCCAGGTGGCGGCGTCGGCGCGCTCCTGCTCGCCGGTGACGATGTTCTTGACCTGGTCCTCGCCGTCGTCCGTGGGGTCCTCGTTGGGGAACCACACGTACGGGATGCCGAGCTTGTCGGCGTACTTGATCTGCTTGCCCAGCTTGGCGGCGGTCGGGGCGACGTCGGCGGGGATGCCGCGGGCGCGCAGCTTGGCGGCCACCTCATTGGAGTCCATGCGGTTCTCCTCGTTCCACACGGCCACGAGCACGCAGGCCGGCGAGATGCGGCTGGCCTCGGCGCCGACGGTGTGCAGCAGGTAGGACACCAGGCGCGAGCAGCCGATGGACAGGCCGACGCCCGGGTAGGTGCGGTTGCCGGAGCTGGCGAGGTTGTCGTAGCGGCCGCCCGAGCAGATGGAGCCCAGCGAGTCGGCGCCCTCGAGGAACGTCTCGTACACCGAGCCCGTGTAGTAGTCCAGGCCGCGGGCGATCTTGAGGTCCGCGATGACGGAGCCGGGACGCAGGCGCGCGGCCTGGTCCACGATCATGGTGAGGGTGTCGAGGCCCTCCTTGAGCAGCGTGTACGCCTCGGCGTCCTCGTCCACGTGGTGGATCTGGCACAGCGCGGTGACCTGCTCCATCAGGGAGCCGCCGTCGTCGGCGGTGATGCGCGCCAGCTCGAGGCAGGCGCCGGCCTGCTCGCTGGTGGCGCCGCAGGTCTCCATGAGCAGCTCGGTGACGGCCTCCGGGCCGATCTTGTCGAGCTTGTCGATCTCGCGCAGCACGCCCTCGATGTCCGTCAGGCCGAGGCCGCGGTAGAAGCCTTCGGAGAGCTTGCGGTTGTTGGCGTGCACGGTGGCCTTGGGCAGGCCCAGCTCGCGCAGGCGCTCCAGCGCGGAGACCATGACCAGCGGCAGCTCCACCTCGTAGTGGTCCGGCAGCGTGCCGTCGCCCACCACGTCGATGTCCGCCTGCACGAACTCGCGGAAACGGCCCTCCTGGGGGCGCTCCCCGCGCCACACCTTCTGGATCTGCCAACGCTTGAACGGGAAGAGCAGCTGGCCGGAATGCTCCACCACGTACCGGCTCAGCGGCACCGTGAGGTCGAAATGCAGGCCCAGGCGCTGCTCGACGGGGGTGTCCGACTCATGGCCGACCTCCTGCAGACGGGACAGCAGGTAGATCTCCTTGCTGGTCTCGCCCTTCTTGAGCAGGCTGGAGCCCGGCTCGACGGCACGGGTCTCGATGCCGATGAAGCCGTTGAGCTCGAAGACGTCACGGAGCGTGTCGATGACACGCTGCTCCACTACGCGTTCAGAGGGGAGCCACTCTGGGAATCCTGAAATCGATGCACCTTTAGCCACGGTTTCCCATGATATGACAGGTCACGGAAAACCCATCGGCACCATCGCCTACACTGGGGTGACCAAGGGGTACGCGCGCGCCCGCGCACGCGAATCCCTGCCGTGTACCACTAAGCTTAAGGAGCTGACCCATGGCCGACAACAACGTCACCGAACCCCAGACCACCGACACCGCGACCCCGAAGGACGCGGCCGCACAGCCGACCCAGGCAGCCGTCCCCACTCCCGCCGCCCCCAAGCCGCACGCTCCCTCCCCCGCCGCGATGGCGAAGGCGCCCCACACCCCCACCCCGGCGGCCAGCGGGTACGCCCAGGCCGAGGTGAAGGCGGCGGAGGCGTTCGGCCGTGTCGGTGACGACGGCACCGTGTACGTCAAGGACGGCGAGGGCGAGCGCGAGGTGGGCCAGTTCCCCGACGCCTCGAAGGACGAGGCGCTCGCCCTGTACGCGCGCCGCTACCTGGACCTCAAGGCCAAGCTGGACCTCTTCGCCCAGCGCCTGAAGTCCAAGTCCGTCAAGCCGCGCGAGATCGACGAGACCCTCAAGACCCTGACCGAGGAGGTCGCCAAGCCGGACGTCGTGGGCGACATCCCGGCGCTGCAGGCGCGCCTCGAGGGCCTCAAGGCCGAGGCGGCCGCCAAGAAGGAGCAGATCGCCAAGTCGCGCAAGGAGGCCATGGACAAGGCGGTGGCCGAGCGCACCGCCATCGTGGAGAAGGCCGAGGCGCTGGCCGCCAACCTGGGCGACAGCACGAACTGGCGTTCCACGGCCGACAAGTTCCGCTCCCTGTTCGAGCAGTGGCAGGAGCACCAGCGCACCACCATCCGCATCGACAAGGCCCAGGCCGACGCCCTGTGGAAGCGCTTCTCCACCGCCCGCACCACCTTCAACCAGGCGCGCCGCAAGTGGGCGCAGGCCCGTGACAACGAGCGCGCCCAGGCGAAGAAGGCCAAGGAGGCCATCATCGCCGAGGCCAACGAGATCAAGGACTCCACCGCGTGGGGCGAGACCTCGCACAAGTTCAACGAGCTCATGGACCGTTGGAAGAAGGCAGGCCGCGCCGGCCGCAACGACGACGACGCGCTCTGGGCGCAGTTCCGCGAGGCCGCCGACACGTTCTTCAACGCCCGCCAGGCGGACCGCGACCAGTCCACGGCCGCCGAGAGGGAGAACCTGGCCAAGAAGGAGGCCCTGCTGACCAAGGCCGAGGCCCTCGTGCCGGTCAAGGACGAGGCGGCCGCCAAGAAGGCCCGCCAGCAGCTCGCCGAGATCCAGGAGGAGTGGGACCAGATCGGCTACGTGCCGCGCGACGACATGCGCCGCATCGAGTCCCGCCTGGACAACGTGGACAAGCAGATCAAGGCCGTCGAGGACGCCGCCTGGAAGAAGAGCGACCCGGAGGCCGACGCCCGCAAGTCCAGCTTCGAGGGCCAGCTCAAGGCGCAGCTCGACGAGCTCGACGAGAAGATCGCCAAGGAGACCGACCCAAAGAAGAAGGCCAAGCTCGAGGCCGAGAAGGCCACCAAGGAGCAGTGGCTGAACGCCATCATGTAGTGTCGCGCAAATGAATGCGGGAGCCCCGCCGACCGGTCGGTCGGCGGGGCTCCCGCATTCTCTCCAGGATGGGTGGGAGGCGTTACTCGAAGAGGCGCATGTCCGGGTCCTTGGTGGGCTCGTCGTACTTGGTGCCGTCGTAGATCAGGAAGGCGCCGTCCTGCATGTCCTTGCCACTGAGGTGCTCGACGTTGGTCTCCGCGATGTCGTTGTAGATCGCGGCGAGTTCCGGGCCCTCCGGCAGGTAGGCGCAGGCGTTCATCCACTTCTCGGAGTCGTCCTTCGGGGCCGGGGCGAACACGTCGTCCGCGTAGGCGCGGAAGGCGGTGGCCACCGGGTCCTTGGCGGCGTTGTCGCCGTACTCCGAGACCAGCCAGTCGTTGACCAGGTACTTCGCGATGGTCAGCAGCGGGTCACAGTAGGAGTCGATCTTCAGGCCCGAGCGCAGGTCGTCCACGGACTCGGCGTCCGTGTCCTCAGGCACGAAGGAGGTGGGGTCGCCGTCCTTCATGTGCGCCGCGATGGCCTGGGCGGCACCCTTCACGAAGTCGGCCGCCAGGTAGGAGGTGCCGCGCGAATCCGGGAAGTAGCCGCCGTAGTTGGAGTCCACGCGGGAGTTGAAGTCGTTCACCAGCGCGTCCACGTCGATGGTCGCCGCGTTCACATCACCGATTTCCACATCAGCCATGGTCAATCATCCTTTCCCATTACAGGCTTGCAAAACATCTCCGATGGTAGGTCCCGGCACCGTGGGCGGCACCGATTCACCCAGCGGAATAACCGCCCCGGCCGCGTATCATGGCCGCTCCCCCGCCGGCGTGCACCATGCGCGCACATACCGGGAGGGCCCGGCCATCGTCGTGATGGCCGGGCCCTCCCGGTATGGATGTCGTGCGCGTCGCGCGGCGGTCCTTACTCGCCGTCCGTGGCGCCGTCGGCCTCGGGGGCCGCGCCCACGGCGACGGGCTCGCGGTCCTTGCCGTCCGTGTCGGCGGTCGGGTCGAACGGTTCGCCGGTGAACGTGAATTCGCCGAGGATGCCCTCGCCGTCCGCGTCCACGACCACGCGCTCGTTGTCGGTCAGCTCGCCCATGAGGATCTTCTCGGAGACGGCGTCCTCGATGTCGCGCTGGATGACGCGGCGCAGCGGGCGCGCGCCGAGCAGCGGGTCGAAGCCCTTCTGCGCGAGCAGGTCCTTGGCCTTGTCCGTCAGGTCGAGCTCCATGTGGCGCTCGAAGAGGCGCTCGTTGAGCTGCTTGACGTCCAGGTCGACGATCTCGCGCACCTGCGGCTCGGTGAGCTGGCGGAACACGATGATGTCGTCCAGGCGGTTGAGGAACTCCGGGCGGAACTGCTGCTTGAGCTCGTTCGAGACCTGGTCCTTCATGCGCTGGTAGCTCGTCTCCGTGTCGCCGCCCAGGTTGAAGCCGGTGTTGGCGGCCTTGGCGATGTCACGGGTGCCGAGGTTGGTGGTCAGGATGATGATGGTGTTCTTGAAGTCCACCTTGCGGCCCTGGCCATCGGTCAGGTGGCCGTCGTCCAGCACCTGCAGCAGCGTGTTGAAGATGTCCGGGTGGGCCTTCTCGATCTCGTCGAACAGCACCACGGAGAACGGCTTGCGGCGCACCTTCTCGGTGAGCTCACCGCCCTCCTCGTAGCCGACGTACCCCGGGGGCGCGCCGAAGAGGCGCGACGCGGCGTACTTCTCGGAGAACTCGGACATGTCCACGCGGATCAGCGCGTCCTCGTCGTCGAACAGGAACTGCGCCAGCGTCTTGGCCAGCTCGGTCTTGCCCACGCCGGTGGGGCCGGCGAAGATGAACGAGCCGGAGGGACGCTTCGGGTCCTTGAGGCCGACACGGGTGCGGCGGATCGAGCGGGACAGGGCGGCGACCGCCTCGTCCTGGCCGATGATGCGCTTGTGCAGCTCCTTCTCCATGCCCAGCAGCTTCTTGGACTCGGCCTGCGTGAGCTTGAACACCGGGATGCCGGTGCTCTGGGAGATGACCTCCGCGATCACGTCCTCGTCCACGACCATGCGCACGTCGGACTCGCCCTCGCGCCAGGCCTGCTCCTTCTCCTTGCGCTCGGACTCGAGCTTCTCCTGCTGGTCGCGCAGCTCGGCGGCCTTCTCGAACTCCTGGTCCTTGATGGCCTGGTCCTTCTCCTTGGCCACGCGCTCCACGCGGGCGTCGAGCTCCTTGAGCTCCGGCGGCGCGGTGAGGCGCTTGATGCGCAGGCGGGCGCCGGCCTCGTCGATCAGGTCGATGGCCTTGTCCGGCAGGTTGCGGTCCTGGATATAGCGCGCCGAGAGCTCCGCCGCGGACTGCAGCGCACCGTCCGTGATGGTCACGTGATGGTGGTTCTCGTAGCGGGCGCGCAGGCCCTTGAGGATCTCGATGGTCTCCGCGATGGACGGCTCGTTCACCTGGATCGGCTGGAAGCGGCGCTCGAGCGCGGCGTCCTTCTCGATGTACTTGCGGTACTCGTCCGTCGTGGTCGCGCCGATGGTCTGCAGCTCACCGCGCGCCAGCATCGGCTTGAGCATGTCGGAGGCGCCCAGGGCGCCGTCCGCCGAGCCCGCGCCGACGATGGTGTGGATCTCGTCGATGAACAGCACGATGTCACCGCGGGTCTTGATCTCCTTGAGCACCTTCTTGAGGCGCTCCTCGAAGTCGCCACGGTAACGGGAGCCAGCCACCATGGAGCCCAGGTCCAGCGAGTACACCTGCTTGCCCTTGAGGGTCTCCGGGACGTCCCCGGCCACGATCTTCTGCGCCAGGCCCTCGACGAGGGCGGTCTTGCCCACGCCGGGCTCGCCGATGAGGACCGGGTTGTTCTTGGTGCGCCGGGAGAGCACGACCATGACGCGCTCGATCTCGGTGCTGCGCCCGATGACGGGGTCGAGCTTGCCGTCGGCCGCCTCGGCCGTCAGGTTGCGGCCGAACTGGTCGAGGATGGCCGAACCGGACTGGGCGCGCTTGTCCTGCACGCCGCCGGCGTTCGCCAAGTCGCCCTTCTCGTCGGTGCCGTTCACGTTGCCGCGGATCATGTCGATGACCGTGTTGCGCAGCTCGGCGAGGTCGACGTCCATCTTGATGAGCACCTGGGTGCCCACGCCCTCGCCCTCGCGGATGAGGCCGAGCAGGATGTGCTCGGTACCGATGTAGCTGTGGCCCAGCTGGAGCGCCTCGCGCAGCGAGAGCTCCAGGACCTGCTTGGCGTGCGGGGTGAACGGGATATGGCCGTTGGGAGCGGCATTGCCCTTGCCGATCATCTCCTCGACCTGCTTGCGGGTGTCCTCCAGGGTGACGCCCTTCGCCTCGAGGGCCTTGGCGGCCACGCCCTCGCCCTCGCGGATCAGCCCGAGCAGCAGGTGCTCCGTGCCGATGTAATTGTGCTGGAGGGCACGAGCCTCTTCCTGCGCCAGGACAATGACGCGACGCGCACGGTCTGTGAACCGTTCGAACATGCTAGTCCTTCCATTCCGTAATGATTCCACCTCACTCTACAAATTTCACGTGACGAACATTCCCGCCCTCCCCGAATTTCTCAAGGGCCGGTACGTTATGCTTGGAGCATGTCGCGGACGGGGAGGTCCGGCCGCGCACGACCGTGGACAAGCAAGGAGGATGCGGGAAGATGAACGACGCCATGAGCACGCTCAACCCCCAGGGTGACATCGTCGTCGGCGTGGACGGCTCGACCGAATCGTTCGGCGCGCTGCGCTGGGCGCTGCGCCAGGCCGCCCTGTCCGGGCAGACCGTGAACGCCGTGTACGGATGGTCCTATTCATGGGACATGGGCCCCGAGCCGCAGACCGACGGGGAGGTGGCGCGGCTGCGCGCGAAGATCGCCGGCCGGCTGCGCGACTGGGTGGACGAGGCCACCAAGGACATCGACATCGACAACGAGCACATCAAGCTCACCTCGTTCCGCGCCTCCGGGACCGCCGCGCTCCTGGAGATCGGCGCCAACGCGCAGCAGAGCGTCGTGGGACGCCGTTCGATGATCCGCGTGGCCCGCTGGCTTGTGGGCTCGCTGTCCAGCTCGGTGGCCGAGGACGCCGAGGTGCCGGTCACGGTGATCCGCACCGCCGGCGACGAGGACATCAACGTGCAGGACCAGATCGCCAACGCGCTCACGCCGGCGGACACCGAGGTGCACTACGAGACGCCGAGCAGCCCGGTGCCGCGCGCCGGCCGTCCCGTCGTGGTCGGCGTGGACGGCTCCGCGCCCTCGAAGCGCGCCCTCGAGTTCGCCGGGCGCCTCGCTTCGCTCAACCACGCGCCGCTGCACGTCATGTTCTGCTGGACGCTGCGCGACCTGGGCACCATCCCCGGCTACGAGACGACCGTCGCGCCGATGGACGTCGCCCAGGAGCACGCGCTCGGCATCGTGCGCGACCTCATCGCGGACACCCAGCTGCCCGCGGGTCTCGACGTGGTGCCCGACGCCTTCCACATCAGCGCCGGCAAGGGCCTGGTGGCGGCCTCGTGCTACGCGCGCCACCTCGTGGTGGGCTCACGCGGGCTGAACGGCCTGGACGCGCATTTCCTGGGCTCCGTCTCCAGGCAGGTGCTCAACCTCGCCGAGTGCAACCTGACCATCGTCCACTGAGCGCGTTGCGCGCCCGTCCGTGCCGTCTTTCACCGTCGGCTCAGGCCACGCCCATCCCCAGATTCGCCGCCTACACTCGCAAGCGATCCGAGGGATAGCAAGATGATGACAAGAGGCCATGAGGGACATGACTGACCATACCGGGGACGAGCGCAAGACGACGGACGAGACGGACGGAACGAACACCAATGGGACGAACGATACGGATATAAAGGACACGGCCCATACCGGGGACGCGGACAGCGCGGCCGGAACCGGCGCGCAAGCGCCCTCGGAACCGCCCGCCACCACGACGGTGATGGACGAGACGCCGGCGCAGGAATCCGGTGCCGGGAACGCCACGGACGCCGGCAAGGCGACGAAGGACGCCAAGTCCGCGGCCAAGGGAACGGCGAAGAAGGACAAGCGGCGCCACCACTGGCGCTGGCAGTCCATCGCCGTCGTGGTGGTGGCGCTGTGCGCCATCGTGGCCGCGCTCTTCGCCAACGGCAACATCCCGGGCACGCCGCGCGCGCAGCTGATGAGCCAATGCCGCGACGCCGAGACGAAGGCGGGCGACGCGCTCAACATGGCGCAGATGGCCGTCAAGGACGCCAAGGCGTACCGCGACGACGCCAGCCATGACATGGACGCCGCGGACCTGCGCCAGATGGCGGTCCTCATGGACGACATGGGCAAGGAGCCCGAGATCCCCGCCTGCTCCATCTTCATGACCGACGCGCGCCTGTCCGAGCATGCCACGGCCTCCACGAAACTCAAGGACGCCTACCTGGAGATCAGTCGCGAGCTGCTGCTCCTGACCACCGGCACCGACTCCTCCTCGTCCGCTGGCGCCGCGTCCGGCGGCAGCGGCAGCGAGGAGGACACCACCGGGAACAGCGGCTCGTCCGCCGGCACCGGCACGGACAGCGGCGCTGCCACCACCGGCAGCGGCACCGACAGCGGCACCGATAGCCGCACGAGCGAACAGTCCACGCCGTCGCCGAGCGCCTCCGCGAGCGCGTCCGTCTCGCCGTCCGCGAGCGCGTCGGCCTCCCCGAAGGCCACGTCGTCGCCGTCGGCATCGGCCTCCTCCAGCGCCAAGTCCTCGGCCTCCACCAGCGGCAAGAGCGGCGGCTCCTCCGCCAGCGGCACGACGGACAGCGGTTTGTCCGCCGGATCGTCCGGTTCGCGTTCGTCCGAGTGACGCACGGATACGGTGAGGGCCCGTGCCCATGGAACG
>JAXJQE010000127.1:0-20853 GCA_036311305.1 Bifidobacterium sp. | reverse complement strand
GTCCATGCTCGACGCCGTCATGCCGGACAACGCCTACGCCAAGTCGCAGCAGGCGAAGAAGAAGCCGAAGAAGCGCAAGCAGACGGCCACGCTCAGCCACTACGCCAAGCGCTCGCCGTTCGCGAAGGGCATGAAGAGGACGCACACCATCGTCGCCCCGCAGATGGCGCCCATCCACTTCAGCCTCGTCGAGGCCGCCGTGCGCGGCTCGGGCTACAAGTTCGACGTGCTCAAGGTCGCCGACAAGCAGGACGTGGAGACGGGCCTCAAGTACGTCAACAACGACGCGTGCTACCCGGCCATCATGACGGTCGGCCAGCTCGTCGAGGCCATCAAGTCGGGGCACTACGACCGGGACACCACGGCGCTGGCCATCTCGCAGACCGGCGGCATGTGCCGCGCCACGAACTACTTCGGCCTGATCCGCAAGGCGCTCGTCGACGCCGGCTACCCGCAGGTGCCGGTGCTCGCCGTGTCCACGCAGGGCCTGGTGGACAACCCCGGTTTCACGCCGACGCCCGCGCTGCTGTGGCGCGCGCTCAAGGCGCTCGTCATCGGCGACCTGCTCATGAAGTGCCTGTACCGCACGCGCCCGTACGAGAAGACGCCGGGCAGCGCGAACCGCCTGTACGAGAACTGGGACACGATCGTCCGGGAGACGCTCGAGCACCACGGCAACTCGCAGACCGCGCGCATGCTCTTCGGCCGCCGCCACTGGACGTACGCGGCGCTGTGCCGCAAGATCGTCGCGACCTTCGACGCGCTGCCGCTCAGGACGGAGGAGCGCAAGGTGCGCGTCGGCGTCGTCGGCGAGATCCTCGTCAAGTACCAGCCGGACGCCAACAACCACGTCGTCGACGTCATCGAGTCGCAGGACTGCGAGGCCGTGGTGCCCGGGCTCATGGACTTCATGACCCAGCGCCCTTACATCAACGACTGGAACGCCAAGCACCTCGGCACCGGTGGCTCCGACCTCACGTACGCCGCCATGCGCAAGGGCATCGACATCATCATGAAGCCGGTGCGCGACGCGCTGAACGCCTCCCGCCGCTTCGAGGAGGACGCGCGCATGCCCGAGATCGTCAGGAAGGCCGCGTCCATCACGTCGCTCGGGGTGCAGGCCGGCGAGGGCTGGCTGCTGACCGGCGAGATCGTCGAGCTCATCGAGTCCGGCTGCCCGAACGTCATCTGCGCGCAGCCGTTCGCGTGCCTGCCCAACCACGTCACCGGCCGCGGCATGTTCGGCAAGATCCGCCGCTACTACCCGCAGGCCAACATCGTGTCCATCGACTACGACCCGGGTTCCAGCGAGGCGAACCAGCTCAACCGCATCAAGCTCATGATCGCCGCCGCCAAGAAGGCCGAGGCCGAGCGCCAGGAACGCCTGTCCGGCGACGCCAAGCTGTCGGATGAGACGACGGCCGCCTAGCCCCAACCCTGCGCCGTTCCCTCTCCCACGAAAGTCATATCCAAGCGCCGCGGGTGTGACTTTCGTGGGGATATTGTGCGGGATATAAGGAAATCCCATAGCGCAATCCGCCCGTCACTGCGCGTTCCTACTACGATGGCAACCATGACTACTCCACGGATCTCTTACGCGCACGCCTTGGCGCAGGTCAACCCCAAGCACGTGCGCTCCCTGGTGAACTTCTTCGAGCAGGGCGCCACCACGCGCGGGGCCGGCGGCTTCGGCGTGGAGATCGAGCACCTCGCGGTGCGCAACGGCACCGACGAGGCCGTCACCTACGGCCAGGAGCGCGGCGTCGCCGACCTGCTCACGGGGCTGCGCCCCTACTACGACGAGGACCGGGAGCACTGGGAGGACGGCCACCTGGTGGGCCTGGGCCGCGACGGCATCTCGCTGAGCGTGGAGCCCGGCGGCCAGCTCGAGACCTCCATCGGCGTGCTCAAGGAGCCCGGCCAGCTGGGGGAGGTGTACCGCCGCTTCCGCGCCGAGGCCGACCCGCTGCTCGAGCGCCTGGGCTTCCGCTTCGTGGAGTACGGCTACCAGCCGAAGACCTCCTTCGAGGACATCGTCATCAACCCCAAGCGCCGCTACGCCGCCATGAACGAGTACCTCGGCCGCATCGGCCAGTTCGGGCCCCTGATGATGCGCGGCTCCGCCTCCACGCAGGTGAGCATCGACTACGTGGACGAGGCCGACGCCATCGCCAAGATGCGCGTCGGCAGCGCCATCGGCCCGATCCTGGCGTACCTCTTCCGCAACACCCCGTATTTCGAGGGCGGCCGCAACCCCTGGCCCCTGGCGCGCCAGCGCATGTGGGACTACCTGGACGCGCAGCGCACCAACGTGACGCCCGGCCTGTTCGACCCGCGCTTCAGCTGGGAGGACTACGCCGTGGACGTGCTCGGCACGCCGCTCATGTTCGCCGACCTCACCCACACCCCGGAGGCGGCGCACCTGCCCTCCGACGCGCTTGAGTTCGCCGCGTTCCACGAGAACGCCAACGACGTCTACCCGGACCGTTCCCTCAACGACTACGAGATCAACCACATCCTGAGCACGCACTTCAACGACGTGCGCCTCAAGAACTTCATCGAGCTGCGCCACTGGGACTCCCTTCCCGTCGAGCGCGCGCAGCGGCTCACCGAGGTCGTCGCCCAGCAGTTCTACGACCCCGAGCAGCGCGGCCGCCTGCAGGCGTACTTCGACGGCCTGACCAACGAGGATGTGCACGCCGCCAAGGCCGTCCTGCAGGCGCAGGGCGCCGAGGCGCGGTCCTACGGCCAGCCGCTGGAGTTCTGGGCCGACTTCCTCAAGGTCGGCGACACGCTCGCCTCTATCCCGGGCGATACCGCCCACCCGGACGTCTTCCAGGAGTAAGCTGGCAGCCATGAAGATGCCCATGGACATGTACCTGGTCCGCCACGGCCAGTCCGAGCAGAACACGCTCGTCAAGGCCAACGAGGCCGGCGACGACGAGGTGTTCACCCAGGACCTCGTCACCGTGCCGGACCGCTCCTGGCGCCTGACGAACACCGGCCGCAAGCAGGCGCACCTCATCGGCCGCTGGCTCGTCAGCCAGCAGGAATCCTTCGACAAGTACCTCGTCTCCCCGTACATCCGCGCCCGCGAGACCGCCGTGAACATGGAGCTGCCCGGAGCGCGCTGGCGCGAGAACCGGCTGCTGCGCGAACGCTCCTGGGGCGAGATCAGCACGCGTCCGCGCGCCGAGTTCCGCGAGCAGTACCCGAACAACTGGGACTTCCGCGAGGCGGACCCGCTGTACTGGCGTCCGCCGGCCGGCGAGAGCATCGCCGACGTGAGCGAGAACCGCGTGCAGAACCTGCTGACCGACCTGTCGCGCAACGCCGACGGCGAGTCCGTCGTCATCGTCACGCACGGCGACTTCATGGACGCCCTGCGGCTGACCATCGAGGACATCAGCGACGAGCAGTACCTCGAGATGAGCCGCGACCCGGCGTGGGCGATCCCGAACTGCACCTGCCTGCACTACTCGCGCAAGGACCCCGATACCGGCAAGACGCACGGACGCCTGTGCTTCGTGCAGGTCGCCAAGCCCGTGTGCGTGGACGGCAAGTGGGAGATCCAGGCCGAGCCGTGGCGCTACTTCAAGCGCCGCCTGCTGACCAACGGCGACCTGCTCGCCGAGGTGCGCAACGTCGAGCGCCACATCCCCGACGACGCCCCGCTGACCCTGGGTCGCAACCGCCGTCGCTGACCCTGTCCCTGACCCCCCCCTCGTCCTCCTTGTCCTCCCTTTTCGTCCTCTGTTCGTTATAGGGGGCACCCCTCTCGTTATAGGGGGCACCAAAATCGTGATACCCCGCGTTCGGACCGCCATGTTCCAACGGTCATGCCTGCGGTCCGTCGGATTTGGTGCCCCCTATAACGAGAGGGGTGCCCCCTATAACGACGAGGGTGCCAATATCCTACGCGAAGCTGGCGATTACGTACGCTGGGCTGGTCCGCGCGGGCCGTGTTCCCTATAATCGGTTGGGTCAACCGTTGAACAAAGTGGTTCCACCGACCCAAGGAGCGATCAATGACGATTCCCGCCACCGGCACCTACCTCGATCCCGCCCTGTCCATCCCCGAGCGCGTGCGCGACCTGCTCTCGCGCATGACGCTGGAGGAGAAGGTCGGCCAGATGATGCAGCTCGACGCCCGCGGGGGCGACCTCGAGCACCTCATCGTCGACCGGCACGTCGGGTCGATCCTGCACACCAGCCCGGAGGACATCGTCAAGGCCTCCCGCCTCGTGCAGGAGCGCACCGACCTGAGGATCCCGCTGCTCGTCGGCGACGACTGCATCCACGGCTACTCGTTCTGGCCCGGCGCCACCATCTACCCCAGCCAGCTGGGCATGGCCATGGGCTGGGACCCGGACCTTACCCGCCGCATCGGCCGCGCCACCGCCGAGGAGGTCGCCCCCACCGGCGTGCACTGGACCTTCTCGCCGGTGTTGTGCATCGGCCGCGACACCCGCTGGGGCCGCATCGACGAGACCTTCGGTGAGGACCCCACGCTCATCGGCGACCTCGCGTGCGCCATGATCGAGGGCTACCAGAAGGGCGCGCGCGCCGGCGACCCCTTCGCCCAGGACGCCATCCTCGCCTGCGCCAAGCACTTCGCCGGCTACAGCCAGACCGAGGGCGGCCGCGACGCCTCCGAGGCCGACCTGTCGCGCCGCCAGCTCGCCAGCTGGTTCCTGCCGCCCTTCGAACGCGCTGCCAAGGACGGCTGCGCCACGTTCATGCTCGGCTACGAGGCCATCGACGGCACGCCCGTCACCTTCAACGACTGGCTGCTCGACGACACGCTGCGCGGCCGCTGGGGCTACACCGGCACGCTGGTCACCGACTGGGACAACGTCGGCCGCTCCGTGTGGGAACAGCACATCAAGCCCGACTACGAGCACGCCGCCGCCGACGCCGTACGCGCCGGCAACGACCTGGTCATGACCACCCCGCAGTTCTACGAGGGCGCCATCGCCGCCGTCAGGGACGGCCTGCTCGAGGAACGCCTCCTCGACGACGCCGTCGCGCGCATCCTCACCCTCAAGTTCCAGCTCGGCCTCTTCGAGGACCCCCGCCTGCCCGACCAGGCGCGCATCGACGCCGCCGTCGGCTCGCCCGCGCACCGCGACCTGTGCCTCGAGTCCGCGCGCAGGACCGTCACCCTGCTGCGCAACAACGGCGCGCTGCCCTTCGACATCGCCGCCGCGCGCAGGATCGCCGTCGTCGGGCCCCTGGCCGACGACGCGCAGAACCAGCTCGGCGACTGGGCCGGCAGCTCCGGGCAGGTCCCGTGGATGAAGGACGGCCAGCCGCGCGCGCTCATCTCCACCGTGCTCGACGGCTTCCGCGAGTTCTCCGGCGACGGCTGCGAGGTCACGTACGCGCGCGGCGCGAACATCATCGACCTCGTCGACGACCCGGCGGGGGAGTTCTACCCCGACGGCCAGCCGCGTCCCAAGCTCGCCGTCGCCGCGCCGCTCGACCGCGCGCTGCTCGACGAGGCGCTCGACGCCGCGCACGACGCCGACCTGACGGTCGTCGTCGTCGGCGACACCGTCGAACTGACCGGCGAGACCTGCTCGACCGCCACGCTCGAGCTGCAGGGGGGCCAGAACGCCCTGCTCGAGGAACTCGCCGCCCAGGCGCGCCTGACCGGCAAGCCCCTGGTCGTCGTGCTCATGAGCTCCAAGCCGCAGGTACTGCCCGCCTGCGTCATCGGCAGCAACGGCGTCATCGTCGACGAGACGCCCACCGACGGCGTCGCCGCGTTCCTCTACGTCGCCAACCCCGGCATGGAGGGCGGGCGCGCCATCGCGGAGACCATCCTCGGCCTCAACGACCCCGTCGGCCGCCTGCCGATCACCTTCCCGCGCCACGCCGGCCAGCTGCCCGTGTACTACAACCAGGTGCGCGGCCAGCACGGCGACCGCTACGCCGACCTCACCCAAGAGCCCGCGTTCGCGTTCGGCGAGGGCCTGGCCTACACCACCTTCGAGTACGGCGAGCCGCGCATCCTCAACGGCGACACCTTCGGCATCGGCGACACCGTGCGCGTCGGGGTCGACGTCACCAACACCGGCGCGCGCACCGGCACCGAGACCGTCCAGTTCTACGTCAGCGACGTCGTCACCTCCTGGACCTGGGCCGACCGCGAGCTCAAGGCCTACCGCAAGGTCACGCTCAAGCCGGGGGAGAGCGCCACCATCGAGCTCGACCTGCCCGTCGCCGACTGCACCATCGTCAACGGCAACGCCCAGCGCGTCGTCGAGGCCGGGGAGTTCAAGGTGCTCGTCGGGCACTCCAGCCGCCCGGAGGACCTCAAGGAGACCAGTTTTGTGGTCAAGTGACCCTTGCTAGGATGGGGCGCATGCGTTCCCATACCTTCCGATCTACCGTCCGCCGGCCGCTGGCCGCGCTCGCCGGCGTCCTCGCGCTCGTGCTGGCGCTCGCCGGCTGCAGCGCGCCCGACTCGCACACCTTCAGCCCGTCGACGGGCGACAAGGTGCGCGTCTCGCTGGACACGTCCGACGGCTACTCGATGACGAACGACGACCCCTTCGTCATCAGCAAGGACGGCAAGGAGCTCTCGGAGGGCACCTTCTTCTACGGCGACTACTACCAGTACTTCGTCGACGAGGTGAAGAAGGAGGGCAAGGTCAAGGAGCTCGACAAGGGCGACTACGAGGGCAACGACTACGTGCTCTGGGAGCTGGACCGCGACGGCACCAAGGAATACGACTACGCCATCAAGGTCAAGGACTGCTCGAGCTCGGTCCTGCTGAGCAACCAGGTCTCCGAGGCCAGCGCCAAGGAGGTCTTCCAGCGCCTCAAGATCACCAAGGGCTAGCCGGTTTCACTTGTGGCGATGAACGGACACACGTTCTGTCACCCGCGGCCATGATGGTACGTAGTTCACGGCCCGAGTGCGCCCCATGACCCTCATGGGAGGTGTCCCCGGACCCCAAGGAGGAACACCATGGCAAAGCCTAACATCGCATTCGTGGAGAGCTCGCTGACGGACGGTTCGTTCGAGTCCAAGCTCGCCGACGAGGCCATCAAGGCCATCGGCGACCGCGCCGAGGTCATCACCGTCGACTACGCCGACCTGCCGCTGCTCAACGAGAAGTCCAAGGAAGCCGCTCCGGACGCCGCCCTGGCGATCCGCGACAAGTTCCGCAACGCGGACGCCGTGTGGGTCTTCATCTCCGAGTACCAGAAGTCCATCCCGCCGATGGTCCACAACCTGTTCGACTGGCTGACCACCCCGATGGCCAACGACTCGACCACCGCCTCCGTGCTCGACCAGAAGCCGGTCGCCATCTCCGGCATCGGCGGCTTCGGCGGCATGTTCGCCCGCGTCCAGCTGGGCGACCTGCTCGAGGACAACAACATGCGCGTCTTCCCGGTCGAGGTCGGCCTGTCCGTCCCGAAGGAAGCCCTGGCCACCAACGACTGGGTCATGGACGAGGCCGACATCAAGGCCATCGACATGCAGGCCGACGACTTCCTGACCTTCATCTCCGAGAACGAGGCCGACGAGCCGAAGCACGAGGAGAAGAAGGACTGAGTCCCTCTCCCTTTCATTCACATACCTACCGCGAAAGCCGCATCCAGCGCCGCTGGATGCGGCTTTCGCGGTTTTTGCGGCGCGTTCTGACACGCCGGGGTTGCGCCTGTTCGCCCACGGACGAGAATAGTTGTATCTGCAACTGTTGTATGTAGGACTACATAGAATGCATCCGTAATCGTCACAAGGGAAGAGGTGAACGGGATGAACCAGGCGCACGCATGCCCGGGGGAGCCGGACTGGCTGCGGCCGAGCATCGAGATCCGCGCGCTGAACAACCTCATCGGCCGCTACTGGAACGTATGCATGCCCGAGGAATCGCGCATCTCCGGTTCCAATACGCCGATCATCCTCTACCTCAACGAACGCCGTGACGAGGATGTCTTCCAGTACGACATAGAACGCACCTTCTCCATCACCCGCTCCACCGCCTCGCGCGTGCTCGGCCTCATGGAGAAGAAAGGACTCATCGAACGCACCCGCGTCGACTGGGACGCGCGCGTGCGCAAGATCACCCTCACACCCAAGGCACAGGACTTCGTCGCCGAGCTCAACCGCACCGCCCGCAACCTCGAGGGCACGCTCCTCAAGGGCTTCACGGACGGTGAGCAGCACCAGCTCATGGACATGCTGGCCACCATGAAGCAGAACCTGATGGACACCGGCCTGGTGGGCAGCTGCCGCGGGTCCGACGGCACCGAACCCGAGGAAGGCATGGACCCCGACCCACCGGAGGGTCCGCAAGCCGCTCCCACGGACCACAACGTAGACAACCAACAGAGCAAGAAGAAAGGAGAAGACGGGCAATGAGTGCCACAACCACCGCGGACGTCCAGGCAGCCCCTGCGAACGCGCCCGCGAACACGCCGGCCAAACCGGCCAAGAAACAATCGCAGCACATCCTGCGCACACTGGGACAATCCCTGCGTGAGTACAAGAAAGCGAGCATCCTCTCGCCGCTGTTCGTCGCCGTCGAGGCGATCATCGAGATCCTGATCCCGTCGATCATCGCCACCCTCATCGACCAGGGCATCACCGGCAAGAACATGTCCGCCATCTGGAAGTACGGCCTCATCCTCATCGGGTGCGCGGCCGTATCGCTGTGCGCCGGCTTCCTGTCCGGCAAGTACGCCGCCATCGCGTCGTCGGGCCTGGCCAAGAACCTGCGCCACGACGAGTTCGAGAAGGTGCAGGGCTTCAGCTTCGCCAACATCGACCGCTTCTCCACCGGCTCGATCATCACGCGACTGACCACCGACGTCACCAACGTGCAGAACGCCTTCCAGCTGATCGTGCGCACCGGCATGCGCGCCCCGATGATGTGCATCGTCGCGTGGATCTTCGCGTTCCGCATCAGCCCGCAGATCTCGTACGTGTTCCTCATCTGCATCCCGATCCTGGGCATCGGCCTGTGCGGCATGGCCGCGGCCGTCCACCCGATCTTCGACCGTGTCTTCCACACCTACGACGAGCTCAACAACCTCGTCGACGAGGACCTCCAGGGCATCCGCGTGGTCAAGTCCTACGACCGCGAGTCCTACGAGGACAAGAAGTTCATGGGCATCTCCAACCTCATCTACCGCCAGTTCTGCAAGGCGGAGAAGATGCTGACCATCAACCAGCCGCTGTTCTCGCTGTGCATGTACGCGTCGCTCATCGTCATCGCGTGGGTCGGCGCCAAGCAGATCGTGGCCTCCGGCAACAACGCCAACCTCGGCCTGACCACCGGCGACCTGACCGCCCTGGTGACCTACGCCATGCAGATCCTCATGGCCATGATGATGCTGTCCATGATCTTCGTCATGGTCATCATCTCGCGCGCCTCCGCGGAGCGCATCTGCCAGGTCATGCACGAGGTGCCCACCATCAAGGAGAAGGCGCAGCCCATCGAGCAGGTGCCCGACGGCTCCATCGACTTCGACCACGTGACCTTCCGCTACTCGCCGACCTCGCCGAACCCCGTGCTCGACGACATCGACCTGCACATCGCCTCCGGCCAGACCATCGGCATCATCGGCGGCACCGGTTCCGCGAAGTCCAGCCTCATGCAGCTCGTGCCGCGCCTGTACGACGTGTCCGGAGGCTCCCTCAAGGTCGGCGGCATCGACGTGCGCGACTACGACATCGAGCAGCTGCGCGACGAGGTGGCCATGGTGCTGCAGAAGAACATCCTGTTCTCCGGCACCATCGCCGATAACCTGCGCTGGGGCAACCCCAACGCCACCGACGAGGAGATCCGCCACGCCTGCCAGCTCGCGCAGGCCGACGGCTTCATCCAGGAGTTCCCCGACAAGTACGACACGTGGATCGAGCAGGACGGCACCAACGTGTCCGGCGGCCAGCGCCAGCGCCTGTGCATCGCCCGCGCGCTGCTGAAGAAGCCGAAGATCCTCATCCTCGACGACTCCACCTCCGCCGTGGACACCAAGACCGACAAGCTCATCCGCGAGGCGTTCCACCACGAGATCCCGGACACCACCAAGATCATCATCGCCCAGCGCGTCGCCTCCGTCGAAGAGTCCGACCTCATCGTGGTGATGGACAAGGGCCGCATCCTCGACAAGGGCACGCACGACGAGCTCATGGAGTCCTGCGAGGAGTACCGCGACATCTACGAGTCCCAGACCCAGCAGCACAGCGCGCAAGACCTGGACAAGGAATCCCAGGACCTGCACGAGGAGGAGGCCGAGGCCGAGGAGTTCAGGAAGCTCATGCGCCGCGACCAGCGCGAGGCCGCCCAGGCCGACGCGACCGCCGCCGACGCCAAGACCCAGGAAGGAGGCGCCCGATGACCACCGCTACCGCAGGTGAGGTCCGCGTCGAGGACGAGGACACCCTCAACGACATCGCCCGCGACCCGGGCGACGGCCCGATGCGCAAGGCCAACCCGGGCACGCTCAAGCGCCTGTTCAAGTACATCTTCCACTACAAGTGGCGCCTGCTCGTCATCTGCATCTGCATCATCGTGGCCGCGGCCGCCCAGGCCGGTTCCGCGTTGTTCCTGCAGACGCTGATCGACCGCTACATCCTGCCGCTGGTCGGCAAGCCGAACCCGGTGTGGACGCCGCTGGTCGAGGCCCTCGTCCTCATGGGCTGCCTGTACGCGCTCGGCATCTTCTGCCAGTGGCTGTACGCGTGGCTGCTCGTCAAGGTCGAGCAGGGCACCATGAAGACCATCCGCGACGACATGTTCGAGCACCAGCAGACGCTGCCGATCTCCTACTTCGACACCCACGAGCACGGCGACGTCATGTCCCACTACACCAACGACACGGACACGCTGCGCCAGGCCATCAGCCAGTCGTTCCCGCAGATGTTCTCCTCGGGCGTCACCGCCTTGGCGACGCTCATCTCCATGCTCTACCTGTCGATCCCGTACACGATCTTCGTGCTCGTCTTCAGCTTCCTGCTGTTCCTCATCGTGCGCGTGCTCGTCTCGCGCTCCGGCCGGTACTTCGTCAAGCAGCAGCAGGAGCTCGGCGACGTCAACGCGTTCGTCGAGGAGGCCGTCAACGGCCAGAAGGTCGTCAAGGTCTTCAACCACGAGGCCGCCATGCAGGCCGACTTCGACGCGCGCAACGAGCGCCTCTACAACGCCAGCGCCTCCGCGAACACCTACGGCAACGTGACCATGCCGGTCGTCGGCAACATGGGCTACCTGCTGTACGTGCTGTCCGCCGTGTTCGGCGGACTGGCGATGCTGGGCAACTGGGGCAACTTCGGCCTGACCGGCGCCTCCACGTACACGCTCGGCATGATCATCTCCCTGCTGACCCTGTCGCGCTCCTTCACCAACCCGATCGGCCAGGTCTCCCAGCAGTTCACCATGGTGATGATGGCCCTGGCCGGCGCCTCGCGCATCTTCGAGCTCATGGACGCCGAGCCGGAGACCGACGAGGGCACCGTGACCATGGTCAACGTAGAGCTCGCCTCCGACGGCCGCACGATGACCGAGGTGGACCACCCGACCGGCCACTGGGCCTGGAAGCGCGAGCCCGGCGACGACGGCACCCGCAGCCGCGAGGCCGCGCGCAAGCTGTCCGGCCGCGCGCTCGAGGTCGCCGAGAAGGCGCACGAGCAGGCCATCACCTCGCCTGACGGACGCCTGACGCTGCTGCGCGGCGACGTGCGCTTTACCGACGTGACCTTCGGCTACAACCCGAGCAAGCCGGTGCTGCACGACATCACGTGGTTCGCCAAGCCCGGCCAGAAGATCGCGCTCGTCGGCGCGACGGGCGCCGGCAAGACGACCATCACGAACCTGATCAACCGGTTCTACGACATCCAGGAGGGCATGATCCTCTACGACGGCATCAACGTCAAGGGCATCAGGAAGCCCGACCTGCGCCGCTCGCTGGGCATCGTCCTGCAGGACGTCAACCTGTTCACCGGCACCGTGATGGACAACATCCGCTACGGCAAGCTCGACGCCACCGACGAGGAATGCATCGCCGCCGCCAAGCTGACCAACGCGGACGGCTTCATCCGCATGCTGCCCGACGGCTACAACACCGTCCTCGAGGGCGACGGCTCCGGCCTGTCCCAGGGCCAGCGCCAGCTGATCTCCATCGCGCGCGCCGCGGTGGCCGACCCGCCGGCCCTGATCCTCGACGAGGCCACCTCCTCGATCGACACCCGCACCGAGGCCGTGGTCCAGGCCGGCATGGACAACCTCATGAAGGGCCGTACGGTCTTCGTGATCGCCCACCGCCTGTCCACCGTGCGCAACTCGGACGTGATCATGGTCCTCGACCATGGCCGCATCATCGAGCGCGGCTCGCACGACGAGCTCATCGCCGAAAAGGGCGAGTACTACCAGCTCTACACCGGCTCCCTCGAGCTCGAGTAACCAGGCACCCCCTCCCTCGAGAAACCTCACGTTTTTCCGTGACTTTTCTTGGAGGCCCGCGTCGCGGGCCTCCAAGAAAAGTCACGGAAAAACGTGAGGTTTCTCGCGTTCCGCGGTCGTACGTACACCGCATTTCCCTGACTGCGCAATCCCCGCGGGACGCCGGCGAACGTGATGTAATGGGCTGCAGACACAAGCCGGCGCGAGCCGGGAAAGGATGGTCACCATGCCGGAACTGAACGACAAGATGAAGGAAGGCTTCGAGAAGATCGAGGAGCAGATCAACGAGCACAAGGACGACTTCGGCCCGATGGCCGAGAAGTTCAAGGGCGCGCTGAAGGGCGCCAAGGAAGGCTGGGAGTCCGCTTCCGCCGAGGAAGAGGACAAGCAGGGCATCGCCCACGCCGAGGAGACCCACCAGACCCACTGAGTCTGTGCGTGACACCCCGTGGCGGTCCGCGACCGCCACGGGGAATCACATCCATTGAATGACAGGGACCCACCGGAGACATCCGGCGGGTCCCTGCCGCATTTCGCTGCGCCCAGCGATGATTTCCGCCACCGGCACAACCGCGTTCTGTTAGGTTGAGCCGTACCGGCAATGCCGTCCACCGTCGCACGCCATCGGGCGCCAGGGGAGGGCGCCGGCGAGAGAGATGGAAGAGAGGCGGAAATGGGTGTCCATCCGCGCCCGCGGACGCATGGCATCACGTCCACGAACCTGTTGGCGGCCACGCTCATCATCTGCGTGCTGCTGTGCGTGCTGACGTTCCTGTCCGGCTGGCGGTCGACCGATCCCAACGGCGCCCCGGCCCCGTCGGAGAGCATCACCACGACCAGCGTGCTGCCGTCCTCGTCCAGGACCAGGCCGTCGACCCGCATGGAACCCTACACCCACAGGGAAAGCGCCGCGGCGCCGCGCACCGGCACGGCTATAGTGAGGGTTATCGGCCACGGGGGCCACGCGTTCCCGCGCACGCAATCGATCAGGGAAATGGAGACACCATGGCAGCAGAAGACGTGACGAACAAGGAGGAGGGCCTGGACGCGGTCAGCGAGGACCAGGTCGAGGCCATGAAGGAAGTCGTCGACGAGACCGACCACCCGTACACCGACCCCATCACCGGCAAGCCCAACGAGGACGTGCCGCACGACGAGCTCGGCGTGACCAAGCAGTCCGAGGAGCGCAAGCTCAAGGAGCAGCAGGCCGACCAGATGGCCGTCAACGAGCCCGAGGAGGAGGTCGACTCCAACCAGTGGGGGGACCCGTACCTCGAGGACACCGTCAACCGCCACCTCGACAGCGACAACTGATCGCCCCGACCACACCTGGCAAGGCCGGCCGTTCCCGGACCCGCGGAACGGCCGGCCTTTCCCGTCCCCGACGAAGGAGCCACCCATGACCGACCCGACCGTCTCCACGAGCCTCGGGCTGCCGTCCATCGACAACTGCCGCGACCTCGGCGGCATGGTGTCCGCGGACGGCCGCACCGTGCGCCCGCACCTGCTCATCCGCTCGGCGAACCTGCACGACGCGACCCTGGAGGACCTCGACGCGCTCGACGCGAGGGGCGTCACGTCCATCACCGACCTGCGCAGCAAGCCCGAACGCGTCTTCAAGGAGGACCGTGTCCTCGACGACTGGGCCCTCCACCTGCTGCCCACGTTCAAGGAGAACCGCGAGCTCAAGCTGCAGCTGCGCGACATCGTGACGCGTCCCGGCACGTTCATCGAGGACCTCTACCCGCACCTCATCCTCGACGCCGCGGCCGTCGCCTGCTGGACCGCCTTCTTCCGGCTGCTCGTCGACGAGCCCGGCGGCCACCTGTTCCACTGCACGCAGGGCAAGGACCGCACCGGCGTGGCCGCTGCGCTCATATTGGCCGCGCTCGATGTGCCCGAGGACGCCATCCGCGCCGACTACCTGGCGACGAACCGGTACATGGAGGCCGAGACACCGCGACTGTTCAGGGGCATCCAGAAGATCAGCGGCACCAAGCTGTTCGCCGACATCGACGAGTTCCTCGTGGCCACGCCCCTGTACTTCCAGACCTACCTCGACTCCACCGAGAGCTTCGGCGCCCCCAAGGGCTACCTCGCGGAGCGCTGCGGCGTCACCGACGCCGATTTCCGTGCCCTCAAGGACCGCTACCTGCAGGAGCCGGGGCAGGACGCCGACGACGCCGCGCCGGGCGCCCGCGAAGCGTGAGCGCAGGCGCAGGTAACTGAAGCGCTTATTATGGTGTGCCGACTAGGGAAAGTCGACCTCGCTCGGCGTGTGGCGCACGGATGTGGGGTAGGCTGGTGCCCATGTCCGCGTCCGCGGGCGCATGATTGCAAGGAGGCAGCCCCATGGCGGAAGATGAAGCGCATAAGAAGGAGGGCCTCGAGGCCCTGGACGAGACCCAAGTGGAGTCCCTCGAGCACGTGATGGAGGAGACGGACGGCCCCGAGCAGGTCGACCCCGTCACCGGCGCCACCGAGGACGAGGGCATCCGCGACACCACCAAGGCGGACCGCCGCAAGGAGGCCGAGGACAACGAGAAGGACCTCCTGTTCGAATCCGCCGACACCTGGCAGCGCATGGAGGTCCCGGAGTAAACGGTGCCCCACCCTACGAGAGACCTCACGTTTTTCCGTGACATTTCTAGGACGCCCGCTCCGCGGGCCCTAGAAATGTCACGGAAAAACGTGAGGTTTCTCGCAGATGCGCCCACTGCCCAGCCCAACTGCTACACTGGCGCACGACAAGGCAATGATCCGCCATCAACGGGGAGTCTTCGGAAGAACAGCGGCGCGCCCGTCGCGCCCGCCCAGTAGACCCGACGGGATCGGCCCGAGACAGCCGAGCACAAGCGGCCGGGAGCCGCGCGGCAACGCGCGAAATCCCCGGCAAGCGAGGTGGTACCGCGGTGGCCGGCAGGCCATCGTCCTCGCAGGCATTGGACAACCTGCAATCATGAGGAGCAACGGTGAGCGATACGCCCAAGCACGTGTACCCCAAGGCAGCGACCGGTGAGCAGAGCGCCAACGTGGCGTCCAACCCGGACTTCCCCCAGCTCGAGGAGGATGTGCTGAACTATTGGGACACGAATGACACGTTCCAGAAATCCATCAACGAGAACCTGTCCGGCGAGAACAGCCGCAACGAGTTCGTCTTCTTCGACGGCCCGCCCTTCGCCAACGGCCTGCCGCACTACGGCCACCTGCTGACCGGCTACGCCAAGGACGTCGTCCCGCGCTATCAGACCATGAAGGGCCGTCGCGTCAACCGCGTCTTCGGCTGGGACACCCACGGCCTGCCCGCCGAGCTCGAGGCGCAGAAGGAGCTCGGCATCGACTCCGTCGAGCAGATCGAGCAGATGGGCATCGAGAAGTTCAACGAGGCCTGCCGCGCCAGCGTCCTCAAGTACGTCAACGAGTGGCGCGACTACGTGCACCGCCAGGCGCGCTGGGTGGACTTCGAGCACGGCTACAAGACCCTCGACAACCCCTACATGGAGTCCGTCATGTGGGCCTTCAAGACCCTCTACGACAAGGGCCTGGCCTACCAGGGATACCGCGTGCTGCCGTACTGCCCGAAGGACCAGACGCCGCTCTCGGCGCACGAGCTGCGCATGGACGCCGACGTCTACCAGGACCGCCAGGACACCACCGTGTCCGTCGCCGTCAAGCTGCGCGACGAGGACGACGCCTACGCCGTCTTCTGGACCACCACCCCGTGGACCGTGCCCACGAACTTCGCCATCGTCGTCGGCGACGACATCGACTACGTCGAGGTCGCCCCGAAGAACGGCAAGTTCGCCGGCAAGAAGTTCTACTTCGCCAAGGCCCTCGTGCACAACTACGACAAGGAGCTCGGCGAGGACTACGAGACCGTGCGCGAGCTCAAGGGCCGCGACATGGTCGGCTGGCGCTACTGGCCGGTCTTCCCGTACTTCGCGTCCGACTCGGTCACCGCCGAGGGCGGCGTGCCCGGCCCGAACGCCTACCAGATCCTCACCGCCGACTACGTGGACACCACCGAGGGCACCGGCCTGGTGCACCAGGCGCCCTACGGCGAGGACGACATGAACACGCTCAACGCGCACGGCATCAAGAGCGTGGACGTGCTCGACGCCGCCTGCAAGTTCACCTCCCTGGTGCCCGACTACGAGGGCGACCTCGTCTTCGACGCGAACCTGCCGATCCTGCGCAACCTGCGCGCCGGCGACGGCCCGCTCGCGAAGATGCCCGAGGACCAGCGCGCGCTGCTTTTCCAGGAGAAGAGCTACGTGCACTCCTACCCGCACTGCTGGCGCTGCGGCACCCCGCTGATCTACAAGCCGGTCTCCAGCTGGTTCGTCTCGGTCACGAAGATCAAGCCGCGCCTGCTCGAGCTCAACCAGCAGATCAACTGGATCCCGGAGAACGTCAAGGACGGCCAGTTCGGCAAGTGGCTCGCCAACGCGCGCGACTGGTCGATCTCCCGCAACCGCTTCTGGGGCTCGCCGATCCCGGTGTGGGTGTCCGACGACCCGAAGTACCCGCGCGTCGACGTGTACGGCTCGCTCGACCAGCTCAAGGCCGACTTCGGCGACTACCCGCGCGACGACAAGGGCGAGGTCAACATGCACCGCCCGTGGATCGACAACCTCACGCGCCCGAACCCGGACGACCCGACCGGCAAGAGCACGATGCACCGCATCCCGGACGTGCTCGACTGCTGGTTCGAGTCCGGCTCCATGCCCTTCGCCCAGTACCACTACCCGTTCGAGAACAAGGAGTACTTCGAGCAGCACTTCCCGTCCGACTTCATCGTCGAGTACATCGGCCAGACCCGCGGCTGGTTCTACCTGCTGCACGTCATGGCGACCGCGCTGTTCGACAAGCCCGCGTTCAAGAACGTCATCTGCCACGGCATCGTCCTGGGCGACGACGGCCAGAAGATGAGCAAGCACCTGCGCAACTACCCCGACGTCAACGGCGTGTTCGACAAGTACGGCTCCGACGCGATGCGCTGGTTCCTGATGAGCTCGCCGATCCTGCGCGGCGGCAACCTCATCGTCACGGCCGACGGCATCCGCGACACCGTGCGCCAGGTCATGCTGCCCGTGTGGAGCACGTACTACTTCTTCACGCTGTACGCCAACGCGGCCAACGGCGGCAACGGCTACGACGCGCGCAAGGTGGACCCCGAGGAGGTGCCGGGCCTCGACCAGATGGACCGCTACCTGCTCGCGCGTACCTGCAGGCTCATCGCCTCCGTCACCCAGCACATGGACGCGTTCGAGATCTCCGACGCGTGCGACGAGGTCGCCGACTTCATCGACATGCTCACCAACTGGTACATCCGCAACTCGCGCGACCGCTTCTGGAACGAGGACGAGAACGCGTTCAACACGCTGTACACCGTCATGGAGGCGTTCATGCGCGTCCTGGCGCCGCTCGCCCCGATGGAGGCCGAGACCGTCTGGCGCGGCCTGACGGGCGGCGAGTCCGTCCACCTGGGCGACTGGCCGTACCTGACGGACCCCGCCACCGGCGAGGACACCGAGCTGGGCAGCACCCTCGTGGAGGACGGCGCGCTCGTCGAGGCGATGGACAAGGTGCGCGAGGTCGTCTCCGCCACGCTGTCCCTGCGCAAGGCGAAGAAGATGCGCGTGCGCCAGCCGCTCGCCAAGCTCACCGTCGTCGTCGACGACCCCTCGCAGGTCGACGTCTACGACGCGCTGCTCAAGAGCGAGCTCAACGTCAAGGACGTCGAGTACACGAGCCTCGACCAGGCCGCCGAGCACGGCCTGAAGATCGTCGACGAACTCAAGGTCAACGCGCGCGTCGCCGGCCCGCGCCTGGGCAAGCAGGTGCAGTTTGCCATCAAGGCGTCCAAGAGCGGAAACTGGCACGCCGACCCGACGACCGGCGACCCCGTCATCGAGACCCCGGACGGCGCGACCATCACCCTGCAGGGCGACGAGTACGACATCACGCGCCGCGTGGAGGAGGCCGACGTCGACGAGGCGCGCGAGTCCGCGAGCTCGATCCTGCCGACCGGCGGCTTCGTCATCCTCGACCTGGCCCTGACCGACGACCTCATCGCCGAAGGCTACGCGCGCGACGTCATCCGCGCCGTGCAGGACGCCCGCAAGGACGCCGGCCTCGAGGTCTCCGACCGCATCGAGCTCACCCTCGTGGTGCCCGCGGCCGACAAGCCGAAGGTCGAGCAGTTCCGCGACCTCATCGCCAACGAGACCCTCGCCACCACGATGCACGTGGACGAGGGCGACAAGCTCGAGGTGAAGGTCCGGAAGGCCTGACACGCGAACCGGGCGGCTTCGCCCGACCGACCCAGTGGCCCCGCACGGCACAGCCGCGCGGGGCCACTGGCGTTCCCGGCCGGGCGATTATGCCCTCAGCTAGAGCACATAACCTCCTACGCTTGGGAAGCGGACCACGGAGCGTGGCCCAGAGAGCTTAAGGAAGACAGCATCGTTATGCAGATTCGTTCAGCAGCACGAACGATGGTCGCCATGATCGCGTCCGCCGCATTCGCGCTCGGCATCGGGGGAGCCATGGGCGCGACCGCCATGGCGGCCGACGCGACCGACACCACCATCACCATCACGGCCCCGGACCAGGCCGACATCTCCAACGTCGTCACCAGCGTCAACGACCGCAGCTTCAAGGCCTACCAGCTCGCCGACTACACGGACGTCACCGCGAACGCGGCCGGCACCGCCGTGTCCTCCTACGACCTGACGCCGGCCAGCGGCATCAGCGAGTCCGAGGTCATGGGCTGGATCAAGGCCGCCGCGGTGGACAGCGACGGCCAGGTCGCCTCCGACCTGTCGGACGTCATCGCCGACAACAACGGCACCATCAGCTTCACGGGCGCCGCCGAGAACCTCACCGCCCTGCAGTTCGTCGCCAAGTACTTCTACGGCACCGGCACCGACGACTTCGGCAACGACCACGCGAACAACCCGCAGATGCGCGCCTTCGCCGACGCCGCCGAGGCGTCGCTGGCCAGCGCCACCCCGGCCGCCGAGGCCACCGGCGCCAACAACCAGGTCACGCTCACGCCGAAGAGCCAGGGCCTCTACCTGATCGTCGAGGACGCCGTGAACGACGACTCCGGCGACATGGTCGCCCGCGCCATGGTCACCGGCACCCCGATGACCGTCAACGGCAAGACCTACGACAGCGTCGTCAACGGCGACCAGACCTACACGCTCGGCAAGCTCGCGCTCAAGGCCGAGAAGGTCACCGTCACCAAGGACGTCGCCAAGGACACCGACGCGTCCGTCACCACCGGCTCGCAGCGCACCTTCGAGGTCACCTCGAACGTGCCCAACTACATCGCCGACTTCCCGACCTACGACCAGGGCGTCACCTACGAGATCACCGATGTCGCCAGCGCCGACATCGACCCGTACAACGCCGCCAAGACCGGCGTCAACAACCTCAAGGTCTACTCCTCGAAGAACCCGACCAAGCCGCTGCAGGCCACCGAGTACAGCGTCACCGTCGACACCGCTGCCAACAGCTTCACCGTGGACCTCACCCACCCCGCCAACCACAGCGGCGAGACCATCACCATCCAGTACACCGGCACGGTGACCGGCCTGGCCACCCTCACCCAGAACAAGGCGAGCGTCACCTTCACCAACGACCCCTACAGCCGCGGCTCCACCGGCCACACGCCCACCGTGACCAAGAACCTCTACGACACCCAGGTCTCGCTCGACAAGGTCAAGTTCAACGACGCGTCCACCAAGCTCAACGGCGCCACGTTCGCCGTCACCGACGCGTCCGGCAACGCCGTCACGTTCGACAAGTCCGCCGACGGTCTGACCTACACCGTCGACCCCGCCGGCACCACGACCGCCGTCGCCGCCGACGTCAACGGCGCCGCCGTGACCATCGCGGGCCTCGGCGCCAACACGAACAAGGCGACCGCCTACACGTTCACCGAGACCAAGGCCCCCACCGGCTACCTGCTCGGCAAGAACCCCGTCACCTTCACGCTCACCGTCACGCCGCTGTACGACGCCGCCACCGACACCGCCGTGCCCGACGCGGGCAGCGCGGGCCACACCAGCACCAACGACCTGACCGGCATCGACTTCGCGCTCGCCTCCCAGGACCACGCCAACTTCATCGACCTGTCGCAGGTCGTCGCCAGCCAGAGCGTCAACAGCCTCGACTCCACGGTGAAGACCACCGTCGTCAACGGCGGCACGATGCGCGTCGAGAACACCACCTCCGCCAGCGACTTCGCCAAGACCGGCGGCGACATCGCGCGCGTCCTCGCCGTCGTCGTCGCGCTCGCCGCGATCGGCGCCGTGTGCCTCATCGTGGCACGCGCCCGCCGCAACCGCGCGAACGCCTGAGCCATGACCGCACGCCGGCACCAGCAGCCCACGCCCGAAGGGGAGGCGCGGCCGCGGGTGCC
>JAXJQE010000126.1:0-9146 GCA_036311305.1 Bifidobacterium sp. | reverse complement strand
GGCGCGGCGCGTGCGCCGTTCTCGCCGGGCGGACGGCGAGGCGGCCAGCGCGGGCGCGGCGCCCTTGCGCGCGACAGGGAAGTGAGCATAATCGAACATATGTGCGAATGCCTCGAGTTGTTCAGCGAACCGACCCGCGCGTGGTTCACGGGGACCTTCGGCGCGCCCACGCGCGCCCAGGAGCTCGCGTGGCCGGTGATCGCCAGCGGCGCCAACGCGCTGGTCATCGCGCCGACCGGCTCGGGCAAGACGCTCTCGGCGTTCCTGTGGGCCATCGACTCGCTGGTGAAGGCCAAGCAGGCCGCGCCCGTGCCCAAGGGGAGGCGCCGGCGCAAGAACAAGGGCGTCGGCATCCTCTACCTCTCGCCGATCAAGGCGCTCGGCGTGGACGTCACCAAGAACCTCGAGCGGCCGTTGCGCGGCATCGAACGCGAGATGGAGCGCGAGGGCGTGGCCATGCCGGACATCTCGGTGGCCATGCGCTCCGGCGACACCCCGGCGCGCGAACGCCGCCAGATCGTCACGAATCCGCCGGACATCCTCGTCACCACCCCCGAGTCGCTCTACCTCATGCTCACCTCGAAGTCGCGCGAGACGCTGCGCACCGTGCACACCGTGATCGTGGACGAGGTGCACGCCGTCGCCGGCACCAAACGCGGCGCCCACCTGGCGCTGAGCCTCGAGCGGCTCGACGCGCTGCTGGCCAGGCCGGCGCAGCGCATCGGGCTGTCCGCCACCGTCAACCCCGCCGAACAGGCCGCCCATTTCCTCGGCGGCCCGCATCCCGTGCACATCGTGCACGCCGAGGGACGGCCCGAGCTGGACCTCAAGATCGTCGACCCCGCGCGGCGCATGCCCGACGGGCCGCAACGCCGCCCCGGCGCACCCGCGGGCGCCGGCGAGATCTCCGGCGTGACGCCGGCCATGCGCCTGCTCGCCGAACGCAAGGCCAAGGAGGGCAATGGTGAGGGACGGGGGAGCGGCGCGGCGGCTTCCGCGATGTCCGCGCGCGTACCGTGGGCGAAGCATCTCGCGGGCGCCGGCACGACGGACGGGAACCCCGCGCCCGGTACCGATGGCGGCAGCGGCGACGGCGAGCCGACCAACCAGCTGGGCAAGTCCATCTGGCCGCTGCTGCAGCGCAGCGTGCTCGACCAGATCATGGCCCACCACACCACGCTCGTGTTCGTCAATTCGAGGGGGCTGGCGGAACGGCTCACCGCGCAGCTCAACGACCTGTACGCCGAGCGCAACGGCAGGAAGCTCACCACGAAGCTGCCCACCGAGCAGACCGACGAGCCGGCCCACTACCGCTCCTCCTTCGGCTCGACGAGCACGATGGTCAACGCGGTGCCGGACGACGAGGCCATCGCCATGGCCCACCACGGCTCCGTGTCCAAGGAACGGCGCAAGCAGATCGAGGAGAAGCTCAAGGCCGGCAAGCTCAAGTGCGTCGTGGCCACGAGCAGCCTCGAGCTGGGCATCGACATGGGGTCCGTGGACCTGGTCATCCAGGTCGCGCCGCCACTGTCCGTGTCCTCCGGCCTGCAGCGCGTGGGCCGCGCCGACCACCGCGTCGGCGGCGTCTCGCACGCCCTGGTCTACCCGCTGACACGCGAGCAGGTCATCGGCGCCGCCGCTAGCGTCGAGGGCATGCTCGACGGCGCCATCGAACCCCTGCACGTGCCCCAGGCGCCGCTGGATGTGCTCGCCCAGCAGACCGTGGCGGCCGCCAGCATGGAGCCGCTCGACGTGGACGCCTGGTTCCGCACCGTGCGCGCCGCCTACCCCTACGCCACGCTGCGCCGCGACATGTTCGACGCGACCATGGGCATGCTCACCGGCGCTTACAACTCCGAGGACTTCTCCGCGTTCCGCCCGCCCCTCATGCTCGAGGAGGACACCGGCATGCTCTCGCCGCGCCCCGGCGCGCAGCGCCTGGCGGTCACCTCCGGCGGCACCATCCCGGACCGCGGCATGTACACCGTCGTGCTGCCCGAGGCGGAGGCCGGCAAGGGCCCCAAGCGCGTGGGCGAGCTCGACGAGGAGATGGTCTACGAGTCGCGCGTCGGCGACGTCATCGCCCTGGGCACCTCCACCTGGCAGATCCAGGAGATCACCAACGACCGCGTTGTCGTCACGCCCGCGCCCGGCCGTTCGGCGCGCCTGCCGTTCTGGCACGGCGACCAGGCCGGCCGCGGCTACCCGTTCGGCCGCGCCCTGGGCGAGTTCACCGGCGCCATGGCCCGCGGCCTCACGGACGCCGGCGACGGCGAGGCGAGGTTCGATCCCGCCACGCTGGAGCGGCTGCGCCACGACGGCGCCGACGACAACGCCGTCGACAACCTCGCCGACCTGCTCGCCGAGCAGAAGGCCGCCACCGGCGTGGTGTCCGACGCCGACCACCTGGTCATCGAACGCTGCCGCGACGAGGAACAGGACTGGCGCGTCATCATCCACTCGCCGTTCGGCCGTCGCGTGCACGAACCATGGGCGCTGGCCATCAACGCGCGCTTGAGGCAACGCTACGGCTTCGACGGGCAGGTGTTCGCCGCTGACGACGGCATCGTGCTGCGCCTGCCCGACGGCGACGGCACCATCGACCTGGCGCGCGTCATCGCCTTCGACCCCGACGAGATCCAGCGCCTGGTCGAGGCGCAGGTCGAGGGCAGCGTCCTGTTCGCCGCGCGCTTCCGCGAATGCGCGGCGCGCGCCCTGTTCATGCCGCGCACCGACCCGTCGCGGCGCGTGCCGCTGTGGCAGCAGCGGCTGCGCGCCGGCCAGCTGCTCGCCGCCGCCCGCACCCAGCGCAACTTCCCGCTCGTGCTCGAGACGGCGCGCGAATGCCTCCAGGACGTGTACGACGTGCCCGCGCTCAAGGACGTGCTGGCGCGCCTGGCCGACGGACGCATCAGCGTGCACGACTGCGAGACCGCCGCGCCCTCGCCCATGGCCGACCACCTGCTGTTCGGCTTCGTGGGATCCGTGATGTACGAGGGGGACGTTCCGCAGGCCGAGCGCGAGGCGCGGCTGCTGTCCATGGACCCGCAGGTGCTCGAGCGCCTGCTCGGCTCCGACGAGCTCGCCGGCGTGCTCTCCGACGACGTCATCGACGAGGTGGCCGAACGGCTCGCCAAACGCACCTTCTGGAACGAGCTCGACGAGGACGACGTACCGGGGCGCGTCCACCGCTACCTGGCCACGCACCCGCCCTTCACCGCCGACACGATGATCGGGGACCTCGGCGTGCCCGCGCAGGCCGCCGTCCAGGAGCTGCAGCGCCTCGAGGCGTCCGGCGAGGCGCTCACCGGCCGCTTCGACGACCGACTGCCCAGGGACGTGCCGCAATGGGTGGCGCGTGACGTCCTCAACACCATCCGCTCCAAGTCCCTGGCCAAGGCCAGACGCGCCGTCAAGCCCGTCGACCAGGCGCGCTTCCAGGCCTTCGTGCTCGACCGGCAGGGCGTCGGCTCCTCCGGCGGCGAACGCTACGAGGGGACCGACGGCATCATGCGCGTCGTCGAGCAGCTCGAGGGGGTGTCCCTGCCCGTGGGCACCTGGGAACGCCAGGTGTTCCCCGTGCGCGTGCACGGCTACGCACCCATGATGCTCGACGAGCTCATCGCCTCCGGCGACGTCGTCTGGGTCGGCTCCGGCACCGGCGAGGGCACCGGCGTCGACGAAGTGCGCCTGTACCCGGCCGACTCCGTGCAGCTGCAGGCGCACGTGCAGTCGCTGGAGCCCATCAGCGGCATCGACGCCGACGGCGCGGACGAGGGGAGCGGCGCCACGGGCGACGATGGCGCGGGTGACCATGCCGTCACGCTGCGCGAGGCCATTTGGCGCGTGCTCGCGCGCGGCGGCGCCTACGCGACCGCCGACCTCGAGCAGCGCGCCAGACAGGTCTGGCAGGAGGATCCCGAGGACGTCATCGACCCCGTCACCGGCGAGGTCGAGGCACCGCACTGGTCCACGTCACGCTTCGAGACGGCGCTGTGGTCGCTCGTGCGCGACGGCTACGTCACCAACACCACCTTCGCGGTCGCACGCCACTCCGGCCGCGGCGCCGCCAAGGCACCGGCACGCGCCGCCACGGCCCACCTCCGCCGCGCCCGCGTCCGCCTCGCCGCGCCCACGCAGGGCCTCGGGGGACTGTGGTCCGCGCTGCCGCACGCCGCCGAACCGGTGGGCGCCGAGGAGATCGCCATCGACCTCGTCGAGGCGCTCCTCGACCGTTACGGCGTCGTCGCGCCGCCCATCGTCGAGCAGTGCGCGCTGCCCGGCGGCTTCTCCGGCCTCTACCCGGTCCTGCGGCGCATGGAGGAGCAGGGCGCGCTGCTGCGCGGCCAGTACGTCGACGGCTTCGGCGCCGCCCAGTTCGCGCGCCGCGAGACCATCGACCTGCTGCGCGCCGAGGAGCACGCCGCCGGCACCGTCGCGCTCGACGTCATCGACCCCGCCAGCCTCATGGGCGGCGCCATCGCCTGGCCCGAGCCGGCCGGCGAGGGGGAGGGCGCCGTCAAGCCGATGCGCAAGGCCGGAGGCCTCGTCGTGCTGCGCGCCGGCAGCGCGCTCCTGTACTGCGCCACCAAGTCGGGTCGGCTGCTCACCTTCAGCGACGTCGACACGCTGCTGCGGCCCGCGTGCGCGGCGCTCGCCGACGCGTGCCGCCGCGTGCCCGGGCAGTCCGTCACGCTCAAGGAATGCGACGGGCAGCCGCTCACCCGGCCGTTGCCCATCACGCCGTCGCTGCGCGCCGCCGGCTTCACGCCCACGCCGCAAGGGCTGAGACTGTACCGATAGTGGCCTGCGTCCCGCTTGGCACGTTCTGTGCGCCAATCCTTTACCGACAGCTGAACCGCCGGTTTTGCCGGCCGCGCGCACGCATACGCTGAACAGTTGTCATGACACCGGCCGTCATGCCGGGGTGAGGCAGCTGCCGGCATGCGTGCGGGACACCCATGCGCAAGAAGGAAGGCCCACCATGGCGATGCTCATCGCGTTGCTGCCTGCACTGTTCATCGGCTCCAACAGTCTCATCACCTCGAAGATCGACGGCAAGCCGAGCCAGGGGACGCTGGGCGTCACCGTCGGCGCCCTGCTGTTCGCCATCGTGGTCTCGCTGTGCTACGTGGCGCCCAACGCCGGGTGGGCCTACGTGTTCCACCCGCGCATCTGGGTCGTGGGGCTCCTCTCCGGCCTGTTCTGGACCATCGGCTCCTTCGGGCAGTTCTCCGCATTGAAGCCCCTGGGCGTCTCCGTGGCCATGCCGATCTCCTCGGCCGCGCAGGTCATCGGCAACGCGCTCATGGGCGCCATCGTGCTGCGCCAATGGACCACGCTGCGCGTGTGGGTGATCAGCCTGGTGGCCATCGCGCTCGTCGCGCTCGGCGCCGTGCTGTGCTCCGCGCGCAGCAAGGAGAAGGGTGCCACGCACATCTCGCAGGCACAGGTACGCTACGGCACGACCGCTCATCGCCTCCACGCTCGGCTTCATGATGTACTTCCTGTTCCCCAACCTGCTGCACCAGACCGGCTTCATCCCCGAGGCCGTCTACGAGGCACCCGACGGCAACAGCCTGTACTACATGTGCGCCGTCATCCTGCCGCAGGCCGTCGGCATGGTGATCACGGCGCTCGCCATCGTCATCCTTGTGGACCGCGACGCCTCCCTCATCTTCGCACGCAAGACCGGCCTCAACATCCTCAACGGCCTGGTGTGGGCCACCGGCAACGTGCTCATCTTCATCTCCGCCGCCAACCCGGCGGTCGGCCAGGCCATCGCCACCACGTTCTCGCAGCTGGGCGTGGTCGTCTCCACGTACGGCGGCATCGTGTTCCTGCACGAGCGCAAGACGCGCCGCCAGATGGTCCTCATCGCCATCGGCACCGTGTGCATCGTGGTGGGCGCCGTGCTCATGGGCCTGTATACCACGACGTGACCGCGTGGGCGGCGTCCCCTCCGGCCGCCACGCGTCCGCGGGCGTCTTTCCCCGTGGCGAACACGGTACCCTATCCGGTCCGCTTGGCCCCATCATGGCTAACTAGCGATATCCAGTGATATCAGAAGGAGGCACCGATGGCGGACGATACGGCCAAGGAAACGACGGACAAGGACGAACGCCAGGCGCGCCTGGAGGCCAGCCCGTTGTACGACAAGATCCAGATCTTCGCGTTCACGGACCCATTGTGCACGTGGTGCTGGGGCAGCGAACCCGTGCTGCGCGCCCTGGAGACGCGGTACCCGGGCGAGATCGTGGTGCACTACATCATGGGCGGCCTGGTCAAGGACTACCGGCAGATGCACGATCCCGCCAATGGCATCGGCGACAGCGACACCGACACGTTCAACAAGCAAGTGGGGTCCCATTGGCAGGAGGCGTCCTCGCGCCACGGCATGCCCGTGACCGGCGACTTCCACCTGTTCAGCGACGAGTACCCGTCCTCGTACCCGCAGAACATAGCCTACGAGGCGGCTCGCCTGACGGACCCGGAGCACGCCGACCAGTTCCTCTACCTGTTGCGCAAGGCCAGCGCCGCCGACGGCGAGCTGACCAGCCACGAGGACGTGCTCGTGCGCCTGGCCGGCGACGCCGGCATCCCGGTGGGACCGTTCCTCAAGGCCCTGCACGACGGCTCGGCCGAACAGGCGTTCCAGGGAGACATGAAGATCGCGGCCGCGCACGGCGTGCACGGCTTCCCGACCTTCATCGTGCAGTACCGCGACAAGTCGTACCTGCTGCGCGGCTTCAACGACCTGGACACCTTCGAGCAGGTCATCGCCGCGCTGACCGGCGGCCAGCTCAAGCCGGTGGCGCCGAAGCATGACATGGCCGCGCTCGAGGCGCTCATGGACAAGCATCCCGTCATGGCCATGAAGGAGATCCAGGAGGCCCTGGGGCTGCATACCCTGACCGAGGCGAAGGAACTCGCCCAACAGGTCGTGGACGACGGCAAGGGACGCATCGAGCACGCCGGCAACGGGGAGTTCCTCGATGCCGTGAAGCTGGGAGGTGTCTGTGACGCGACGACAGGCGTCTGCACCACCATCTGAGATCGAGGACGACTTCGCGACGGACCGCGGGCCGTCGCCCACGGAGCCGCCCGTGATGGGCGACGACGAGGCGATCCTGGTGTACGCCAGCCGGCTGCGCGACATCATGCACCGCCGACTGGCGCGCCGCTTCAGGGAACATGGGTTGACCTCCGGCCAGTTCGCCGTGCTCCAGGCCCTGTGGATGTTCGGCGAGTCCAGCACCGGCCGCCTGCTCGAGGTCATGCTCGGCACCGGCGGCAACATCCGCGTCGTGCTCGCCAACCTCGAGGACCGCGGCCTGATCGTTCGCCGCGCGGACCCGGCCGACGGGCGCGTCGTCCTCGTCGACCTGACCGACGCGGGCCGCACGCTGATCTCCTCGATCTTCCCCGACGAGCACGCCGAATGGCTCGCCGATATCCTCGCGCCCATCCCCGCCGACGAGCGCGCCGACCTGGCACGCGCACTGGCACGGGCCATCGACCGGCTACGCAACGCCGGCGAACACTGACCGACCATCGACCAACGGCGCGCCCATCCGAGGACGCGCCACGAACGGAGGAGCCCATGGGCCAATGGAGGCACACCCATCCCGCCGACGGCACCGGCCGCGGCAACGTCAAGGCGCACGGAGCCAGCGCCGTCGCCGCGGCGCCCGCCGGCACCGCCATCCCCGACGAACCGCCGTCGATCACCATCGCCAAGCACGGCCCCTACGTCGTGCGCGGCGCGGTACGCATCGTCGAGGACGCCATCGTCCCGGCGGACGACGGCAGCCACCTGCAGTACAACCGCGTGCGCGACATCGCCACCGAGCCGGGCAAGCCGGTCGCGCTGTGCCGGTGCGGCGCCTCGCACAACCCGCCGTTCTGCGACGGCACCCACGAGAAGATCGGTTTCGACGGCGCGGAGACCGCGTCGCGCGAACCCTACGACGAGCGCGCCGAACTCTACGAGGGACCCATCGTGAGCATGGGCGATGACCAGCGCTGCGCCTACGCGCGCATGTGCCATCAGGCCGGCTCCGAGGCATGGACCCTCACGCAGGAGGCCACCACCCTCACGCAGGTCAGCGAGGCCATCGCCGGCGCGTGGAACTGCCCGACGGGTCGTTTGGTATCGCTGCGCGATGCAGACGGCACACCCATCGAACAGGACTTCAAGCCGCTCATCGTACTGCTCGAGGACGTGCAGGAAGGCGTGTCGGCGCCTATCTTCGTCGTCGGCCACGTCAAGCTCGTCGGCGAGGACGGCACACCGTACGAGGACCGCAACCGGTACGCGCTGTGCCGCTGCGGCGCCACCCAGGACACCCCGTTCTGTGACGCCGGGCACGTCAACGCGCACTTCCGCGACACCAGCCCGGCGTGGCAGGGCGACACCGGCACGCTCGATCCCACGTTCCACTACCACCCGAATTACTACCCAAAGGGCGCTAACCGTGGCCAATGACATCGGCACCGCACCTATCACCCCGGCATCCGGCAGGAGGACCGCGACGCGCACGCCGTTCTGCTCCGCGCGCACCGCGCCCGCACCCGGGCGTGACGCCATGCACCCGGGGCCATCGTGCATTCCCGACGAGGTGTCGTGCCCCGGAGCGGGCAGGTTGGCCGGAATGACAAGCGAATCCCGCGCCGTAGGCGTCCGGGCGGTTGCCGATGGAGGCTCAGGGTACGGTTTGTCTGTCAAGGGGGTTTTTACTGGAGTGAATGGGCAGAGAGAACCACCAGGAACAAGGCGGCGCGACCGCCGCCGGCAAATTCCATTCGCATTCCATCCCGTTGGACATGGAGGACATCGAGCGCGACTGGGACACCCCCGTGCAGGACGCCGGCATCGCCGCGAAGGCGAGCGTGATCGTGCGCGTCGGCATGCTCGACCTGGGCGCGGGCACCGGCTCGTTCCGCGTGCGCGAGGTCATGCACCGCATCGCGTACCCGCTGGGGGTGCACGTGCGCGCGGACGTCAACCTCACCGACATCGAGGCCGCGTGCACCGACGGCAAGGACCGCATCACCGAGGTCGTCAACCTGCCGACCACCGGCGTGAACACCGAGCGCATCTGGCTGCTCGAGCACTTCGCCGACTGGTTCAGCACGAGCCTCGG
>JAXJQE010000125.1:0-13169 GCA_036311305.1 Bifidobacterium sp. | reverse complement strand
GGTACGACCGCGCGCTCGCGTGGTGCCACCCGGGTGCGCCGCTCGTGGCGCTGGTGTGGGACGACGAGGTGCGCGGGCCGGGCGACGGGCCGCTGCCGCGCGAGGCGCACGACGTGCCGGTCGACGCGGCGCTGACGCCGTCGGGGCTCATCACGCTCGCTTCGCCGCGGGACGACGCGGGGAGGGCGGGTGACTAGGATGGGCTGCGGCGTTGCGGGGCGCCCCGCACGATGTACCGAGAAGCGTTTGGGTTAGGAGCGAGCATGCCTGTCTACCATTACCGTTGCAAGAGCTGCGGCCACGATTTCACCGAGCACCAGTCCTTCAGCGACGACCCCATCACCAAGTGCCCGGTGTGCGGCAAGGAGACGGTGCACAAGGTGTACTCCGCCGTGCCGATCACGTTCAAGGGCTCCGGTTTCTACCGCACCGACAAGGGCTCCTCCAAGTGAGTTCCTGACGGCCCCCACGGGCCGGGGACCGGCGGATCCGACCCTCCAGGGCCGTCCGTCCACATACCTGGACGCCCCTGCGGGGGTCGTCTTTCCACAATGGCCCGCACAACTTGCCATGCCCCCTTGGTGCCGCGCACCATGGGGGCATGACTGGTTTTCTGGACAAGTTCCACGGCCTGTTCCAAGGCCTGGAGGGCCGGCGCCGCGAACGGCGCTGGCGGCGCATGGGCGCGGCCGCCCTGGCGGGCGTGGCCGTGTGGTGCGGGCTGCAGTGCGTGCTGTCGGCGGTGCGCACGCGGCCCGCGCTCGTGGCGGCCCATGCGCTCGAGCGGGGCGACGTGCTCACCAGCGACGACGTGTCGGTCACCCGGGTGACCGACCACGCGGCGCTCGCGCACGCGCCCGCCGACCCGCTCGAGGTCCAGGACAAAGTGGCCCTCGTGCCCATCGCGGACGGCGAGCTGCTCCTGCCGTCCATGGTGGACGGCGCGCCCGTCGTGCCGGAGGGCTACACGGTCATCGACGTGCGGCTCGGCAAGCTGCAGCACGCCTTCGAGCCCGGCACGCGCGTGGAGCTCACCACGGTCATCGGCTGCCCCACCGACGACGGGGAGATCTGCACCGTCAGCGCCGACGCGGTGGTCATGGGCGAGGCCACCCACGACGGGCTCGTCGCCGTCGCGATGCCCGGCGCCGACGCCATGCGCGCCCTGGAGGTGCAGGTGGAGGCGCCGCTCATCGCGGTGCGCGGGCCATGAGGATACGGCAAGGTCCCGCGCCATGGCACCAAGGCCATGGCACGGGACCTGGTCGACAGTCAGGGAACGCGGTCAGCCGCGCTCCTCGAAGACGCCCCAATGCGGGGGCAGCTCGGAGAGGATGCGCCGGTCGTCCTCGGCGGCGCGCTGCGCGCTGGTCAGCTCGTCCGCCGCCTCACGCTTGACGCCATCGGCATCGAAACGCTCGGTGCCGCGCACCGACACGCGCCGGTGCGCGCGCGGCACCCGGCGGTTCGGGTCGTACGGCGCGGCATGGGTCCCCTCCGGCGCGGCGCCGTCGGACGGGGAGCCCTGGGCGGCGCTCACTTGGCGGATTCCTTGGCCATGGCCTGGAGGGCGACGACCACGCGGTCGACCTCCTTCTCCGGGTTGACGAAGGCCGCCACGCTCCAGATGGTCATCACGGACCAGCCGAGCGACTCCATCTGCTGCTGCAGGCGGCGGTGGCGCTCGCGGGTGGACTGGATGCCCATGAACTGGGCGTCGTCGGTGAACACGGCCAGCGTGTACGGCTTGTCCTTCGGGCCCACGACCATCGGCAGGCGCATGCCGTCCGCGTAGCCGTAGTCCACGGCGACGTTCAGGCCGCGCTCGCGGATGCGGTCGGCGAGGTCGTTGAGCAGCACGTTGTGCGGGTTCGCCTTCGACTGCGGCTTCGGCGGCACCTCGTTGCCCAGGTGCGAGGCCCACTGCAGGATCGTCTTGAGCATCTTCGGGCCGTCGCGGTGCAGGCGGTCGTCCTCGAGGTCGTCGGTGCCGAAAGCGCTGACGATGTCCAGGTTGCGGCCGGTCAGGGCGATCGCGTCCAGGAGCATGCCGCGGCCCTCGTCGCCCTCGAGGGGACCGAACTGCTGCAGCAGGCGGCCGTGCGAGGTCTTGGCGTAGCTCATGGAGACGATGACGTCGGTGGCCTGGGCGCCGGCGACGTCCAGGATGTCGATGATGCGCACGTGGCGCAGGAAGCGGCCCATGAACTCGTCCTTCGAGGCGAGCGACTTGAGCTCGGCGCCCAGGCGCGTACGGAAGGAGGTGGTCATGCACACCACGGTCAGGATGTAGGTGGAGGGCACGATGGTGAAGGTCTTCGCGCGGGTGGTGATGAGCTCGACCACCTTCTCGATCTCCTGCTGGCTGCTCTCCACCAGCCCGCTGGCCATGACGGGCACGCCCGTGCCCTCGATCTGGTGGAAGGAGACGGTGCCCTGGACGGCACCCCGCACGAGGTCGTGGTTGACCTTGCCGTACCCGTGCTTCTCGAGGAACTCGCCGACACGCGGGTCGCGGCGCGAGGGGTGCGGGGCGACGGAGACGGACGGCAGCAGGTCGACCAGGGCGTTGACGCTGGCGCTGGTGATGGTCTGGCGGTGGGCCAGCACCACGACCTGGCGCGCGCGGCACAGGATGCTCAGCAGCAGCACCGTGGGCAGATGCGCGGCGGCGTCGATGATGACGACGTCCGCCACGGGCGTCGGCTTGGTCACCGAGGACAGCGTCGCGGGGCTCGCCACGAGCAACGGCTTGGCGGCGGCCAGGATCTCCGGGTGGTCGTGGTGGATGCGGCTCAGCGAGATCGGGTTGTTGCCGGCGAGCACGGTGTGCAGCATGTTCGCCTCTTGGGTGCGGCCGAACAGCAGGTCGCACAGGCGGCGCATGGACTCCTGCATGATCATCGGGCCCACGGAGCGCACATGCTCGGTGTCCACCTGGATGAAGCGGTCGGAGGCGTTCTGCAGCGCGGAACCGTCCTGGTTGGAGATGATGGCGGAGGAATGGACGATGTCGTCGAACACGGTGGTCCACCACGCGAGCTTGAGCTCGTTGCTCACGGCGTCCACGGGCACCTTGCGCACCCGCAGGTCGTCGACGAGCGGCGTGAGGCCCGCGGCGGACAGCTCGCGCTCGAGCGAGCAACGCTCGGGCAGCGCGTCGAGGGCCTTGCGGTCGTCGTACAGCTTCTTGAGGCGTTCCTCGACGGTGTTGAAGTCGGTCTCCTGCAGGTCGCCGCCCGCGGGGGTGGTGGCGAGCACGGCGTCCAGGGCGGTCATGTTGCTCATGAGCTCATCCTGGGTGGTGATGATGTCGTCGAGCTTCGGGGGCAGCACGGGCCAGCCGCCGTGGGGCACGAAGAGGCGCCACTGCTCGGCCTGGCGGCGCACGACGCACAGCGCCTCGTGGAGGTTCTCCACCTGCGCGCCGGGGCGCAGCATGCTCTTGGCCTCCTTGACCTGGCGGCGGCGGTCCCAGAAGCCCATCGAGGACTCGGCGTCCGCGCCCTTGCGCTCCTCCTTGGGCGCGGTGGCGGCGATCATCGCGTCGATGTCGCGCTCGAAGATCTCGGGCTGGAACACGTCCAGCACGCGGCGCAGGTTCTTGAGCACGGCCACCTGGCGCGCCCATTCCTGGGCCGTGGCGGGCACGGAGAATCCGCACGCCTTGACGGTCGTGGCCACCTGCTCGCGCGTGGCGGGCAGCAGCTTCTGCAGCAGGTCGACCACGCGCTGGTAGGCGCCGATGGCCTCGTCCTCGCTGTAGATGGCGGCCTGGTACCAGGCGGTGTCGTCCGGCCCGACGGTGTACTCGCCCAGCTCGCCGGCGCGCTCGAGCTTCTTCGCCCAGTCGTCCAGCGACGGGCCGATGTTCTTGGCGACCTCCTTGGACAGGCGCACGTGCGTCGCCGGGTGCGTGGGCAGTTCGGCGATGCTCGCCAGGTTCTGGATGGTCTGGTAGGCGGAGACGTTCCACGTCTGGTTCACGCCGTGCAGGTCGCCCAGGTAACGCGTCAGGCGCGAGCGCACGCCGACGAGCTCGTCGGCGAGCTGGTCGAAGCGCTGCGTGGCGGAGCCCTGCTGGTAGCCGACGGCGCTGATGAGCTGGTGGTCGATCGACGAGTTCGCGTTCGGGTCGGCCACGTCGAGCAGCTGCTCGCCCAGCTCGTTGGCGCGCATGAGGTTGAAGAAGCGGCGCTTCTGGTCGGTCACGCACGGCACGTACAGGACGGAGCGGCCGGCCATGACGCAGCGCGAGGCGATGGCCGCGGCCTGCTCGGCGGTGTCGGTGTCCTGGGAGCCGTCCACGAAGATGGAGTGGCCGGCGGCGGCCATGTTCGCGGCGTAGCGCACGCTGTTGTCCACGTCGCCGACCTCGAACTCGGCGTGCGGGTCGCCATCGAACGGGCTGTACGGCGGCATCTTCTGGCCGGTCAGGGTGTCGCGCGCCTTGGGGTAGCCGGCCAGGGCGTCGAGCATGACGTTGCCGCTGGGCCCGGAGGCGAGGTGCTCGATGATCATCTGAGTCTCGACCAGCACCTGCGTGGCCGGGTCCATGAAGCAGCCGAGCAGGATCTGGCGCTGGATGGAGAAGTCCGGGAACACCTGCTTGGCGGCCTGGGTGATGGCGGCGAACACGGAGGCGGTCTCCGGGGTGCCGCTGGCGTAGTTGGAGCCGTCGAACAGTGCGCGCTCGTCGAGCTTGACGCCGTGCTCGCGCAGCGCGGACAGGAAGGAGGCGTTGAGGCGCACATGTCCCGTGAAGCGGATCGTGGTGTGCTGCTCGACGGGGTTGCCGTCGCGCACGACCTCGACCGGGTAGAGCAGGACGGGCATCTGGTTGCCCTTCCACGTGGCCACGCCGACCACGAGGGAGAGCTCGGCGACGCCGCCGATGCGCTTCTTGGCGCTCTGGTCGTCGATGACGCGCTCGACGTGGCGCGTGGACGTCTTGAGCATGCCGGGCACGCGGAAGAGCGAGTGCAGGGGCGCGCTGCCCTTGGTGAACAGCTGGGCGATGCCCGAGGGGTGCGCGGCGGTGAGGTCGAGCTTGGCGCTCAGCTGGCTGACGTCCTCGAGGGGCGACGGCATGAGGTTGCCCTTGAACTCCTCCCGCCATGAGCGCAATGCATTGATCGCGTCGGTGTTGTGGACGGTGGTGTCGGTCATCGGTGTGCTCACTTCCCTACTGCCTTGCGGTAATCCTCATAACCGGGGTTGCGGCCCAGCGCCTCGTCGACGTCCGCGTTGCCCTGGGCGGCCAGCCATGCGTACAGGTCGTCGTAGAGCGAGGGGTTCATCGCCAGGAAGGGCAGCAGCTCCTCATGGGTCGCCATCTCGAATTGCTCGGAAAAGTCGTCGCTCTGGCGAGCGTCCTCGCTCGTGTAGCCGCCGGCCTCCACGAACGGCTCGGGGTTGGCGAAGTCGCCGTTGGCGACGCGCTCGAACACGGAGCCGGGCTCGAAGGCCGGGGTGAACGCCTGCGTCTCCTCGAGCGCGGGCTGCGCGTCCGCGGCCGGACGGCGGAAGCGCGCGTACTCCTCCTGGTCGACCTCGACCTGCTCGGGGCTGACCTCGACGGCCTGCGGCTCCTCGGCCTGCGCGTCGGCCGCCTGGAAGATGGCCTCCTGCGGCACCTGCGCAGCGGGACTGACCGGCTCGACGACCACGGGCGCGTCCACGGCCTCGACCGTGGTCTCCGTCGGCGGCACGATAGCCTGCGCGAACGGCGCCTGCTCCTCGTCGAGATGTGCCTCGTGCGCGGCGATCGACTGCGCGGGCGCGACGTCGGCGTTCGCGGTGTGCAGCGTGGTGGCGAGCACGTCGAACTGCAGGGCGGCGTGCTGGCGGCGCATGTCATGGTTGCCGGTCGACGGCGACGCCGACGGGAAGTCGAGCGGCGCGCGCTCCCCCAGGTCCGGCTGGTCCGCCTGCGTCGGCTGCACCGGCTGGACGGTTTCGGCGGCCTCGGTCTGCGCCACCGGCTGCGCGGCCGGAACGGCCTGCGCAGGCTGGACGACCTGGTCGGCCGGCTGCTGTGCGACGGTCTGCGCGGGCTCGGTCTGCGCGGCCGGCGCGGCGTCCTGCGCCGGGACCTGCGCGACGGGCTGGGCGCCAGCCGGCTGCTGGGCGCCAGCCGGCTGCTGCGCGGTCTGCGCCACGGGCTGCTGGGCCACCGGCTGCGCCGGCTGGCCGAGCGACTGGACGGACACGGCGTCCTGCGCCGGGGTCTGCGGGGTCACGCCGGGCTGGTCGGGATCGGCGTTGGAGACGGTCGGCGACGTCGGCATCGCCGCGGCGCCGAGGTTCTCCTGGCGCGGCACGGCCACGCTCGCCGGGAAGGGCTGGAAGTGCGCCAGCTCGTCGACGCCGATGAGCCGGTCGCCGGTGCGGTGGTCGGCGTGGCGCGGACCGGTGTACTGCTTGGGGACGAACTCCTCTTTCTTGCCGGCCGGCTCCTCCATCTTGCCGGCGGCGACGTCGTGCGCGTCGGCGAACAGGTCGCGCGGCTTGCTCTCCTCCTCGTCGCTGTCCGAGTCGGACAGGTTGCCGGGGTTGATCGGCTGGATGAAGGGCACGAAGGTCTGCTCCTCGGCCTGGTGCAGCTCGTTGGCGCGCGTGCGCACGCGGCCGGCGTCGAAGATGTCGGTCGGCTCGCCGGCGCGCAGGTTGAGGATGTCGTCGACGGACAGGTCGGCGGCGTCGGGGCCGCTGGGCGCGTTGTCGGTCGCGTAGTCGAACAGGTTGGGCACCGCCGGCTGCGCGTCGCCGGGCTCGGCGTCGATGAACCGGATGAAGTCGACGGGCACGTCGCCGAACTGCAGGCGCACGGTGTCGTCGGTCAGCGCGAAGTCCGCGCCGCGGTCCAGGCGCACGAGCTCGTCGCCGGGGCGCACCAGGTAGGTGCCGTTCGTGGAGTTGAGGTCGCGCAGCACGGCGTCGCCGTTGTCGCGCACGGAGAACAGCGCGTGGCGCTTGGACATGGAGCGCGTGTCGTCGAGGATCTCGATGCGCCGCGTGCCGTCGTTGGCCACGGGACGCAGCGGCTTGCGGCCGATCTCCACGGTCTGACCGGCCTCCACGCTCGTCAGATCCGAACCATCGACGCGGATCATCCACTTCGTTGCCGTTTGCTGATCACCGCTCACCGTGGGGACCTACCTTTCACCGATTCTCCGCGCAGTCGCCAATGGGTCCGGGCAAGGCCGGATCCGCGACAAGTCTCTGTTGTGTCTCTGCTGTCCTGAACGCGCCGGACCGCCACGTCCGGCAGCCGACAGTCACGTGCACACTACGACATTGTACGCAGGTGTCCTGCACAAACCGGCGTTTTCATGCGTATTCTGTCAGTTTTATCGCGCACGGCGTGGGCCGGCGCGCGCTGTCGGCGGGTCGCGCGGCGCCGCGTGCACCGCGCGCGCCTGTGGACGGACGGCGCGCGCCGTGCACCGTCGACGTCCACAACGGTGGAAAGTACGGTGGACCGCTGCGCCGCGCCGTCCACGGACGCAGCTGTGGACGCACGCCCCGTCCGACCACAGTCACCTGCCGCGCTGGCGCCCCGCACGCCGCTCCCCTAGCGTGGTCGGACGACGGAAAGGAGACGGTCATGAAAGCACACCATGCGATGGACGACGAGCTCGACGGGTCCCAGGGTGCCGGACGCTGCGCGGTCGCCACCAGCGACACCGTGCGCCGCGCACTGCGCCGCAGGGTGGCCGAGGGCACTGTGGTCGAGCCGTTTCCGCGGTGCTTCGCGCGCGTCGACTACTGGAACGGCCTGACGGTGCCGCAGCGGGCGGCGCACGTGTCCCTGGCGTACGGGCGGCTGCATCCCAAGCAGGTGCTCGCGGGACCGAGCGCGCTGTGCCTGCATCCAGAGGTCGAGCAGGCGTTCGGGTTGCACGACCCGGCGGTGGTGACCGTCGTCACGACGCACGGCTCGCGGATCGCCGCGGTGGGCGGCGGCCGCGGCCACGTGCGGCATGTGCACGTGGAGCACATCGATTCGGTGAGGGTGGGCGGCGTGCTGGCGACGCCGCTCGAACGCGCCATCGTCGACTGCGCGGTGCTCTGCGAGGCGGAGTTGGCGATCGGCACCATCGACTGGGCGCTGCGCAAGTGGAGGACCCTGGAGCGGCTGCAACGCATCAAGCTGCACAAGGTGGAGGACGCGCTCAAGGTGGTGTGGCTGCTGGGCTTCGCCGACGCGCGTGCCGAGAACGGCGGCGAGAGCCGAGCGCGGTACGTCATCCATGACCTGGGCTTCGCGCCGCCGCAGCTGCAGGTCGAGTTTCCCAATCCCGACAACCCCGAGTTCCCCTTGCGCGTGGACTTCCTGTGGGTGTTGCCGGACGGGTCGATCGTCGTCGCGGAGTACGACGGCATGGCGAAGTACGGCGACGGCACCAGGGAGGTGCTCGCGCACGCGCAACGCCAGGAGCGGCGCGACGCCATCCTCAAGTCCCACGGTGTGCGCGCGATCGTCCATTTCACGTTCGAGGATTTGCTCCATCCTGAGCGGCTGTGGGCCCGGTTGATGTACGCGCGCGTACCGCTGCGTCCGGGCTTTGAGCGCTGACGGCGGCGAGGCTGCGTCGGTGGACGCGATGCAGCAGCGGCCAGTACACGTCAGCGGACACGATGTGTCAGCGAACGGTCTGTGGCAGCGGCCGAGATGCGCCAGCGGACATGGCGGGTCAGTGGGCGCGAGGCGTCAGTGGTCGGAACTGTGCAGTGCCTGCATGGTTCCAACCACTGACGATTTCTCAGTGGTCGGAACCGTGCAGAAGGTGCCCAGACCCGACCACTGAGCGGCTCGGCGTCGACGCCGAGCCTCGCTGACGGCCGCACCAGGATGTGCTGGGACGCTGGAGCGGCGGGACACGGAGGGAGCCGAGGCATACGGAAGGACCCCGGCCGGAACGGGTCCGGGCGGGGTCCTTTGCACATCTAGGATGCAAGCAATGGTGCGGCTGCTAGGCCGCGGTCATTACTTGAGCTCGACGGTGGCGCCGGCGTCCTCGAGGGCGGTCTTGGCCTTCTCGGCGTCTTCCTTCTTGGCGTGCTCGAGAACGGTCTTCGGAGCGCCGTCCACGAGGGCCTTGGCCTCGGCGAGGCCCAGGTTGGTCAGGCTGCGGACAGCCTTGATGACCTGGATCTTCTTGTCGCCAACGGCGGTGAGGACGACGTCGAACTCGTCCTTCTCCTCCTCGGCCGGAGCGGCAGCGCCCGGAGCGGCGGCGGCGACGGCGACCGGGGCGGAGGCCTCGACGTCGAACTTCTCCTCGAAGGCCTTGACGAACTCGGAGAGCTCGACCAGGGTCATCTCACCGAAGGCTTCCAGCAGCTCATCCTGGGTGAACTTAGCCATTATGGCTTCCTTTCATTCATGACGTGCGAACGGTTGGGTTACTCGCACGCCTACATTTTCTTGGTTTTTCCGGCAAAACAATCGCTATGCGGCGAACCGCAGGGCAATCAGGCGGCCTTCTCCTGCTTCTCGCGCAGGGCGTCGATGGTGCGGACCATCTTCGTGGGCAGCGCATTGAACAGGCGGGCGGCCTTGGACATCGTGCCCTTGAGCGCGCCGGCCATCTCGGCAAGCAGTTCCGGACGAGACTTGAGGTCTGCAAGCTGCTTGGCACCCTCGGCGTCGTAGATGGTGCCATCGGCGTAGCCACCCTTGACGATGAGGTTCTTGTTGGTCTTGGCGAAGTCACGCAGCACCTTGGCGGCCTCAATGAAGTCACCACGCACGAAGACGACGGCGGTCGGGCCGGCGAGCATGTCGTCGAGGCCCTCGATGCCGGCTTCCTTCGCGGCGATGCGGAACAGCGTGTTCTTTGCCACAGTGTAGGAAGTATCGCGGCCTAGCTTTTCGCGCAGTTCGGAGATCTGCGGAACGGTAAGCCCGCGGTACTCGGTCAGGTAGACCGCGTCAGCGTTACGGAAGTCCTCCGTAAGCTGGGCGACCACCGCTTCCTTTTCGGGCCTCTTCATGGCGTTCCTTCCTAAGTCGGCCATTGGCTTGGAAGTCCCGCCCGCAACAAAAAAGCCCTGCGCACAGGCAGAGCATCCGTGACCGGCGCGACGAACCGCGTCCCAGTCGTTCAACTGCAACCTGCGCTGGCTTGGTACGAACCAAACTTCGAGGGGCCTTGCGGCCTCTAACCAACGGTCTGTGGTTTACAGGAGTACAGAGTAACGGCGCGCATAGACACCATCGCGTTCCGGCGTGTCGGATTCCCCACGCAGCACAAAACCATCGCCGGCCCCGCGCGACACCCCATAGAATCAAGGCAACGCAAGCCAATGGACACCGCCGCCGCACGGGCGCACCGCAATCTTCACGGAACCGCCACGACATACGGTCGGTACGCTATTGAGAATCATTCTCAATATGTGGTACGATGTCCACCAGCAACGAGGAACCGGACGGTCAGGGAGCCGTCCGTCGAGGACAACTTAACGAAGGAAGACCATGAAGAAGCTGTTGACCAAGATCGTCGCCGCCATCGCCGGCATCGGCATGCTCACGGGGATGGCCGCGTGCGGCTCGGGCTCGTCGTCATCGAACTCGTCCAGCTCCGCGGGCTCGGACAAGGTGATCACCGTGATCGCCTCCTCCAACGTGTGGGGATCGCTGGCCAAGGAGCTGGGCGGCGAGTACGTGGACGTGACCTCCATCCTGAACAACACCAGCCAGGACGCGCACGACTACGAGCCGACGACCAACGACATCGCCAAGTTCCAGCACGCCGAGGTCGCCGTCGTCAACGGCGCCGGCTACGACGAGTGGGCCACGAAGGCCGCCGAGCAGTCGAAGGCCATCGTCATCGACGCCGCCAGCGAGGGCGGCAAGAAGGACGGCGACAACCCGCACGTGTGGTTCTCCGCCGAGGTGCGCACGAAGACCGCGGACGCCATCACCGCCGCGTACGAGAAGCTGCAGCCCGACCACAAGAGCGAGTTCGAGAAGCTGCACAGCGAGTGGGCCGAGCAGGAGAAGGAGCTCGACGAGGAGGTCGCCGAGATCGCCAAGGAGACCGGCATGACCAAGTACGCCGCCACCGAGTCCGTGGCCGAGTACCTGGCTGAGGACATGAAGCTCGACGACGTCACCCCGCAAGGCTACAAGCAGGCCGCCGCGAACGAGAGCGAGCCGACGCCGAGCGACCTCAAGCAGTTCACCGACCTGCTCAAGAAGGGCGACCTGGACATGCTCATCGTCAACACGCAGGAGTCCAGCTCGATGACCGACCAGCTCGTCGACGCCGCCGACTCCGGCAACGTGCCCGTCGTGGACATCACCGAGCAGATGCCCGACAAGTACAAGACCCTCAACGAGTGGCTCAAGGCCATCTCCGACCAGATCGAGGAGACCCAGGAGAAGAAGTGAGCCTCTCCCGACCCCTCCCCTGCCCCCTCTAAGTTATAGGAGGCAGCCCCTTGGTTATAGGGGGCAGCCCAACACCAAAACCCCGGGCACGACCGTTGAAAAATGGCGGTTCGTGCCCGGGGTTTTGGTGTTGAGGTGCCCCCTTATAACCAAGGGAATGCCCCCTATAACGAACAGGGGAGGGAAATCACGGCGTCACAATATGGCCATGCAGATGAAGTCGAGGATGAACAGCGCGGCGACGATCCAGATGATCGGGTGCACCTCGCTGGCCTTCTTCTTGCAGACCTTGACGATGCAGTAGGTGATGAAGCCCGCGGCGATGCCGTAGGAGATCGAGTAGGCCAGCGCCATGAAGACGGAGGCGAAGAACGCCGGGATGGCCTCGGAGATGTCGTCCCACTTGATCTCCTTGAGGGAGGCGGCCATCATGCAGCCGACGACGACCAGCACGCCGGCGGTCGCGGCGCTCGGCACGGCGGAGATGACCGGCGCGAAGAAGATCGACAGCGCGAAGCAGCAGGAGACGACCACGGAGGTCAGGCCGGTGCGGCCGCCCGCCGCGATGCCCGCGGAGGACTCGACGTAGGTCGTGGTGTTCGAGGTGCCGCAGATGGCGCCGATGGAGGTGGCGATGGAGTCGGCGAACAGGGCCTTGTCCATCTTGGTCTTGAAGCCGGAGCCGGACTCGGCGGACTCCTCGTCCGCCTTGGAGAAGATGCCGGTGCGGCGGCCGGTGCCGATGAAGGTGCCCAGCGTGTCGAAGACGTCGGACATGGAGAAGGCGAAGATGGTGACCAGCACGAGCGGGATCTTCGCGGGGTTGCTGAACAACGTCCCGAAGCCCGCGCCGCTGAACAGCGCGCCGAAGGTCCGCGGCAGCTGGCCGAAGGCCTCGCCGATGGAGATGGAGCTGCTCCACGTGGTCAGGCCCATGGGGATGCCGATGACGGTGGTGATGGCGATGGCCAGCAGCATGCCGCCCTTGACCTTGCACACGGTGAAGATGATGACCAGCAGCAGGCCGATGAGGAAGAGCCACAGCGTGGGCTTGTCCATCGTGGCCATGCCGGGCGTGGCGCCCGCGGCCGCGCCGGAGCCGGAGGTCTTGGCGTCCTTGGTGGTGAAGGTGATGAAGTCGACGTTGAGCAGGCCGACGTACGCGACGAAGAGGCCGATGCCGCCGCCGATGGCGTGCTGCAGGGACTCGGGGATGGCGCGGATGATCATCTGGCGCACCTTGGTGACGGTGATCAGGATGTTGATCAGGCCGCACAGGAACACCATGGCCATCGTCTCCTGCCAGGAGAAGCCGAGGCCGAAGCACACCGTGTAGGTGAAGAAGGCGTTGAGGCCCATGCCCGGCGCCAGCGCGTACGGCACGTTGGCGAACAGGCCCATGATGAGGGTGCCGACGATGGACGCGATGATGGTGGCGAGGAACACGCCGCCCCAGGGCATGCCGGTCTGGGAAAGGATCTGGGGGTTGACGATGATGATGTAGGACATTGCGAAGAATGTCGTCAGACCCGCCATGACTTCGGTCGAGACTGAAGTGCCATTCTCCTTCAAATGGAAGAACTTCTCCATAGGAAAACCTGTTTTTCTTCTCGTTGGTAACTCTTGTCTTCTGCACGTCCCCGGCCCACTGGAAAACGGGGAACAGAGGCAACCTAGCACATCCTCGTGTGGGCCATGTTGCCCGGAGTGTCATGTGAGACGGCAGGGTGTCACGATGAGAGACGCGCATGCGGACGCCCCCCGCGCC
>JAXJQE010000124.1:0-4517 GCA_036311305.1 Bifidobacterium sp. | reverse complement strand
CCGTGACGCGCCTGTGGCCCTACGACTCGCCGCCGATGCCCGGGCTGCTGCGCGCGGCCGCCGACGCGGACGCGCCGCGCCACGCGCTGGCCGTCGAGCGGCGCAAGACGGCCATCGGCGCCATCTGCGACGCCATCGACGTGCTCGCGATGACCGTCGACCCGGACGTCATCCTCATCGGCGGCGGCATGGCCAAGACCGGCGAGCCGCTGCTCGAGGCGCTGCGCGCCGAGCTGCGCGCCCGCGGGCGCACCAGCCCCTTCATCCGCTCCCTCGACCTGCCCTCGCGCATCGAGCTCGCCTTCCCCACGCTGCCCGTCGGCGCCATCGGCGCCGCGCTGGTCGGCGAGGGCGCCGCGCACGGCCACGCCGGGGACAGCCTCGAAGCCGCCATCGCGGGCGCCGCCTACGCGGCGGTCCGCTGAACCACAACCACCACCACACCAGCCGTCGACGCCGACGGCGGAAAAGAGAAGAAACCATGACGGAAGTCATCATCGTCCATGACGAAGCCGAGGCGGGACGCCTGTACGCGCGCTGCGCCGCGGACCTCATCGCGCGCAGGCCGGACTGCGTGCTCGGCCTGGCGACGGGCTCCAGCCCGCTCGCCGCGTACCGCGCGCTCGCCGAGCTCGTGCGCGAGGAGGGGCTCGACACGAGCCGCGTGCGCGGGTTCGCGCTCGACGAGTACGCGGGGCTCGACCCGGCGCACCCGCAGTCGTACCGCAGCACCATCACGCGCACCGTCGTCGAGCCGCTCGGGCTCGACCCAGCGCGCGTGCACGTGCCCAACGGCGACCCGGCGACCCTGGCCACCGCGGGCCGTGACTACGACGAGGCGATCGCCGCGGCCGGCGGCATCGACCTGCAGATCCTGGGCATCGGCACCGACGGGCACATCGGCTTCAACGAGCCGGGCTCCTCGCTCGCCTCGGGCACGCGCCTGAAGACCCTCACCGAGCAGACGCGCGAGGACAACGCGCGCTTCTTCGACGACGACATCAATAAGGTGCCCACGCACTGCATCACGCAGGGCATCGGCACCATCATGAAGGCGCGCCACCTCGTGCTGCTCGCCTTCGGCGCGGGCAAGGCGGAGGCGATCGCGGAGACCGTGGAGGGCGGCGTCTCGTCGTTCTGCCCGGCGAGCGCGCTGCAGCTGCACCCGCACGCCACGGTCATCGTGGACGAGCAGGCCGCCGGGCGCCTGCGCAACAAGGACTACTACCGCTACGCCTATGAGCACAAGCCGGCGTGGCAGGGCATCTGAGGGGGCGTGCGATGAGCGGGGCTCAAGAGGATTCGAGATCCGGTGCCTGCGCCGAATCGGACGAACGCGGGCGCGAGCGCGTCGCTTCGCGAATCGCGGCGTCCTTCGGACAGGCACCGGAGGCGTTCGGCGTGGTCAACGCGACGCGGGTGGACGCCCGCGGGGTCCTGCACGGCGCGTGGATCGTGTGCGCGGACGGCATCGTCGTCGGGTCCGGGACGGACCGGGCCGGGTTCGAGGCGTGCGCTCGGTCCGTCGGGCTTGATCCGGCGAGCGCCGCGACCGCCGGAGCCTCCAGTGGCGGAACGGACGCGCCACGGGTGCTGGACGCCGAGGGACGGCTGCTGGTTCCTGGTTATATGGACATCCACGCGCATGGCGCGTGGGGATGCTCGTTCGACGACGGGGCGGAAGCGATCGCCGTGGCCCGCGCGGGGCATATGGTGCACGGCACGACGCGCCAGGTGCTTTCGCTGATCACCAACCCGATGGACGTGATGGCGCGGAACCTACGCACCGTGCGCCGGGTGATGGACTCGCGGCCGGACGTGCTCGGCGCCCACTGCGAGGGCCCCTTCCTCTCCCCCTTGCACAAGGGCGCCCATGACCCCGGCTGCCTGCGCGACCCGGACCCGGCGTCGGTGGCGACGCTCCTGGAGGCGGCCGACGGCTGCCTGCGCCAGATCACCATCGCCCCGGAGCTCGACCATGCGATGGAGGCCATCCATACCTTCACCGACGCGGGCGTGGTGTGCGCGGTGGGCCATACGGACACCGACTACGCGACGGCCGTGCGGGCCTTCGACGCGGGCGCCTCGCTGCTGACCCACCTGTTCAACGCGATGCCGGGCCTCGAGCACCGCAAGCCGGGCCCGATCCCGGCGGCCTCGGAGGACCCGCGGGTCTCGATGGAGCTCATCAACGACGGCTTCCACGTCCAGGATCCCGCGCTGCGCCTGGCCTTGCGTTTCGCGCCGGAGCGCACGCTCTTCGTCACGGACGCCATGGCCGCCACGGACATGCCCGACGGCCGCTACAAGCTGGGCGCCCTGGACGTGGAGGTGAAGGACACCCACGCGCGCCTGGTCTCCAACGGCGCCATCGCCGGCTCCACCCTCCTGCTCGAGCACGCCGTCTCCCGCGGTGTCCTCGACCTGAGGATGGCGCCCGGTGCCGCGGTCGCCGCCGCGACGCTGCTGCCGGCCCGCGCCCTCGGCCTGGACCGCCCCAACGCCGTCACCGGCGCCCCCTTGGGCCTCCTCGCCCCCGGCTACGCCGCCGATGTCCTTCTCCTGGACCCCCAGGAGTGGTCCGTCGAGCGCGTCTGGTGCGACGGCCGCCCCGAAAAGTAGCGAAACCGCATTCGGAGAGTCGGAACAACGGGGCACCCCCTGTTATAGGGGGCATCCCCTTTGTTATAGGGGGCACCTCGATCGCGAAAACCCAAGTAGAAACCGCCATTTTCCAACGGTTATACCCAAGGTCTCGCGATTGGGGTGCCCCCTATAACGAAGGAGGTGCCCCCTATAACAGGGGGCACCTCGTTTGGGTGACTCTCCGAATGCGGTCTCAATGCCTATGGTGCCAGATGACCACGGATTTCGACGCCGGTACCTCGCCGGTGCGCCCCGGCGGCAGGGCCCGGCGGTCCACGGGGACCTGCTGGCGCCAGTGGCGGCCGCGGTGGGAGCGGCGCATCTGGGCGATGCCGCCGTCTGTGTCCGCGGTGAACACCGAGACGCCGTCCTCATACCTGAGTTGCGCCACCTCGCGGCGCAGCTCGCGGTTCTGCTCCTCGAGCTCGAGGATGCGCATCACGCCGCTGAGGTTGATGCCCTCGTCCTGGCTGAGGCGCTGCGCCTGCATGAGGTGGTCGATGTCACGCAGCGAGTAGCGGCGCGCGCCGCCCTCGGTGCGCTGCGGCACCACGAGCCCGATGCGGTCGTACTGGCGCAGCGTCTGCGGGTGCACGCCGGTGAGCTCGGCGGCGCGGCTGACCGAGAAGATGGGCAGTTCGATGTCGAAGCCGACGCGCGTCGCGCCGTCGAGGTCGGCGCGCCGTTCGACGATCGCCATCGCGCACATCTCGTACAGCCTGCGCTTCTGCCGTGCCAACCGGGCCATCCAGGGTCACTCCTCGCGCATCTTGGCGACGTCGTCGACGAAGCCGCCGCAGGCCTCGTCGAACGTCTTGGCGGCATGCTTCTCCTTGAGGCCGGGGTGCTTCGGCACGACGATGCGCACCTTGCCGACCAGGTCGCCGGTCTTGCGCGGCGTCTTGACGCCCTTGCCGGAGACGCGCACCTCGTCGCCGCTGGAGGCGCCCGCGTGCACCTTCATCGTGACGAGCTCGCCGTCGAGGTCCTTGACCTCGACCTTGGCGCCGTCGACGGCCTGGCCGACGGTGACGGGCAGGTCGACCACGAGGTCGACGCCGTCCATCGTGAAGCGGTCGGACGGCTTGACGGTGACCTGCAGGTACATGTCGCCGGGGTTGCCGCCGTGGACGCCCGGCTTGCCCTTGCCGGCGAGCTTGATCTTCTGGCCGTCCTTGACGCCCGCGGGGATGCGGGTCTTGAACTGCTTGCCGTTGGCCTTCAGGGACACCGTGGCGCCCTTGGCGGCCTGGCGGAACGTCAGCGTGATCTTCGAGTTGAGGTCCGCGCCGTCCTCCGGGGCGGGCGTGGGCCGGTAGCCCGCGTACGCGCCGTCGCCGTAGTCGTCGTAGCCGTAGCCGCCCTGGCCGCCGGCGCCCCCGCCGAACATCGAGAAGATGTCGTTGAGGTTCGACGCTCCGCCGCCGTTCGTCGAGAAGCGCACGTGCGAGTTGCCGCCCATGCCGCCGCCCCCGAACATCGAGCCGAAGATGTCGGAGAAGTCGGCGCCGTCGAAGCCGGCGCCGCCCGCGCCGCCGGCGAAGCGGGCGCCGCCCGCGCCAAACTGGCGGATCGCGTCGTACTTCTGGCGCGAATCCTTGTCCTTGAGCACGTCGTAGGCCTCGGAGATGTCCTTGAACTTCTCCTCGCCCTCCTTGGTCTTGTTGATGTCAGGATGGTACTTGCGCGCCAGCTTGCGGTACGCCTTGGTGATCTCGCTCTCCGTGGCGTCCTTGGAGACACCGAGGGTCTTGTAGAAGTCTTTGTTCAGCCATTCATTCTCAGCCATGTTGTGCCTCCTTCCGAGGTTGTGTTGTCATACATAAAAAGCCTGCCGGGTAAGGCGAGGGGGCCGCGGACCGTGGTGACGG
>JAXJQE010000123.1:0-3644 GCA_036311305.1 Bifidobacterium sp. | reverse complement strand
TTCATCAACGACACCCAGCAGTACGTCAACGGCGAGATCCGCATGGTCCTGCACGGCGGCCGCGCCGTCGTCGTGGGGCGCCGCTCCGACACCTCGCTGTACGACTACAACCTGGCCACCTACGACTCCGGCGACACCTTCGACCAGAACGCCTCCAACGGCTTCATCGAGATCTACGGCCTGCCGACCAAGGTGGCCGCCGCGCGCGACGTCAAGTTCGGCAACGGCATCGAGGTGCCGGACAACGACGTGGAGTGACGCGCCGCGCACACCACACAAGCAAGCGAACGAAGGAAGCGAACGCAAGCATGGCTGAAGAAGCACGATCCGACGAACACCTGGCCCTGTGGGGCGGACGGTTCTCCTCGGGACCGTCCCCGGAGCTCGCGAGGCTGAGCAAGTCCACGCAGTTCGACTGGCGGCTGGCCGACGACGACATCGCCGGCTCGCGCGCGCACGCCCGCGCGCTGGGCCGCGCCGGGCTGCTCACGCCCGATGAGCTGGAGCGCATGGAGGCCGCGCTCGACGAGCTGCAGTACCGTGTCGACACCGGCGCGTTCACGCCCATCGAGGACGACGAGGACGAGGCGACCGCGCTGGAGCGCGGCCTGCTCGAGATCGCCGGCGACGAGCTCGGCGGCAAGCTGCGCGCCGGCCGTTCGCGCAACGACCAGATCGCGACCCTCATCCGCATGTGGCTGCGCCGCCAGTCGCGCACGCTGGCCAACCAGCTGCTCGACCTGTGCGCCGCGCTCATCGACCAGGCCGTCAAGGCCGGCCGCACCGTCATGCCGGGCCGCACGCACATGCAGCATGCCCAGCCCGTGCTGCTGGCGCACCAGCTCATGGCCCACGTGTGGCCGCTGCTGCGCGACGTGGAGCGCCTGCGCGACTGGGACGCGCGCTGCGACGCCAGCTCGTACGGCTCCGGCGCCCTGGCCGGCAACACGCTCGGCCTCGAGGCCGTGGCCGTCGCCCGCGAGCTCGGCTTCTCCCAGGTCACCGAGAACTCCATCGACGGCACCGCCGCGCGCGACCTGGTCGCCGAGTTCAGCTTCGTCATGGCCATGGCCGGCGTGGACATCTCGCGCCTGAGCGAGGAGATCATCATCTGGAACACCCAGGAGTTCGGTTTCGTCACGCTCGACGACGCGTACTCCACCGGCTCGTCCATCATGCCGCAGAAGAAGAACCCGGACATCGCCGAGCTGGCGCGCGGCAAGGCCGGCCGCCTCATCGGCGACCTGACCGGGCTGCTGGCCACCCTCAAGGGCCTGCCGACCGCGTACGCGCGCGACCTGCAGGAGGACAAGGAGGCCGTCTTCGACCAGGTAGACACCCTGGAGGTCCTGCTGCCGGCGTTCACCGGCATGGTCGCCACCATGCGCTTCGACGCGGAGCGCCTGGAGGCGGAGGCGCCCACCGGTTTCGCGCTGGCCACCGACATCGCCGAGTGGCTCGTCAAGCAAGGCGTGCCGTTCCGCCACGCGCACGAGCTGTCCGGCGCGTGCGTCAAGGCCGCCGAGGCACGCCACGAGGAACTGTGGGACCTGACCGACGACGACTTCATCGAGATCTTCCGCGCCTTCCTCGACCCGGACACCGCGGTCGGCGTGCGCGAGGTGCTCTCCACCGAGGGTTCCGTCGCGGCGCGCGCCGGCAAGGGCGGCACCGCCCCGAGCCGCGTGCGCGAGCAGGTGGCCTCCGCCCGCACGCTCATGGAGCAGCTGCGCACCTACTTCCACCAGTCGAGCGACGGCACCGCCTACGTCTCGCCCGCCGCGATCGTCAAGGCGCACCGGTCCAAGGAGGACGACGGCCGCTGACGGCAGCGGCACGCTGCGCCATGGGCCCTCCCCGCACGCCGTGCGGGGAGGGCCCATGGCGTTGCGGGCGGCCGCGGCCACTGTCGGCCAACCGTGCCACACTGGTCAGCGTGCGGCCGACGGACGGCCGCGCGCAACACCATCATCTTCTGAGGAGATACACAGGCATGGCTCACGTCATCGATTTCAAGGAAGCCGGATTCGATTCCGTGCTGGACGAATTGGAATGGCGCGGGTTGATTTCCCAGTCCACCGACCGGGATCGACTCGCCGAGGCGCTCGACGGCGAGGCCATCACCTATTATTGCGGCTTCGACCCGACGGCCCCATCGCTGCACATCGGCAACCTCGTGCAGCTCATCATCATGCGCCACCTGCAGGCCGCCGGCCACCACCCGATCGCCCTCGTGGGCGGCGCCACCGGCCTGATCGGCGACCCGCGCCAGTCCGGCGAGCGCACGCTGAACCCCAAGGAGACCGTCGCGCAGTGGTGCGACCGCCTGCGCGCGCAGATCGGCGGCATCCTCGAGCAGGACGGGGAGAACCCCGTGCGCTTCGTGTCCAACTACGACTGGACCGCGTCCATGAACGTCATCGACTTCCTGCGCGACGTCGGCAAGAACTTCCGCCTGGGCACCATGCTGTCCAAGGACATCGTGGCCAGGCGCCTGAACTCCGAGGAGGGCATCTCCTTCACCGAGTTCAGCTACCAGGTGCTCCAGGGCAACGATTTCCTGCACCTGTACGACACCGAGGACGTCACCCTCGAGCTGGGCGGCTCCGACCAGTGGGGCAACCTCACCTCCGGCCTGGACCTCATCCACAAGGTGCGCGGCGCTTCCGTGAACGTCATGGCCAGCCCGATCATCACCGACGCCACCGGCAAGAAGTTCGGCAAGTCCGAGGGCAACGCCGTGTGGCTCGACGCCACCATGCTCAGCCCCTACCGCTTCTACCAGTTCTGGATCAACCGCCCGGACGCGGAGATGGAGACGCTGCTCAAGGTGTTCACCTTCCTGCCCAAGGCGCGCATCGAGGAGCTCGTCAAGGCCACCGAGGAGAACCCGGGCGCCCGCGAGGCGCAGCGCACGCTGGCCTGGGAGGTCACCAGCCTGGTGCACGGCGAGGCCGCCACGAACGCGGCCATCGAGGCGTCCACCGCGCTCTTCGGCCGTGGCGGTGACCTTGAGGCCATCGACGCGGGCACGCTCGAGGCGGCCCTCGACGGCGTCAAGGTCAAGGAAGCCGACGGCGCCGAGGCCTTCGCCAAGGCCGCGCCGGGCGAGCGCGTCGCCGAGGCGGCCATGCGCGCCGGCCTGGTCAAGTCGATCTCCGAGGCGCGCCGCGCCATCAAGTCCGGCGGCCTGTACGTGGACAACGTGCGCGTCGAGGACGAGGACGCCACGCTCACGGACGGCGACTTCCTGCAGGGCCGCTTCGCGATCATCCGCCGCGGCAAGAAGAACCTCGGCGCCGTCGAGCGCGCCTGAGGGGCGCCAGCGCGGACCGCATGGCATGGGTCGGCGCGCCGTCACACCGTTCGCCCGCACGGCGAACGGGGGCGGCGCGCCGCATGCCGTCGTAGACTTTAAGACAGCAAACGAACCAGGCAGGCGTCCCCGTGACGCCTCCACGACCAAAAGGGACGGAATACGCACATGGCAGAGGAACACAACGGCGGCCAGGGCGGCCAGCGGCACAACGGCGGCCCGCGCGGCAACGGCGGCTACAGGGGCGGCGGCCAGCGCCGCGGCGGCAACGGCAACTACCACAAGGGCCACGGCGGCGGCAACTTCCGCCACGGCAACGGCCAGCGCC
>JAXJQE010000122.1:0-3617 GCA_036311305.1 Bifidobacterium sp. | reverse complement strand
AGCACGCGGCCCCAGCAGCTGGTGCCGCGTGCTCTCGTGCGCGCTGCGCCGCGGCGACCGCGCGATGCGCGAGCACGGCGACGCCTTCCTGCACCGCGTGCGCCGCACCGTGCGCGCCCGCGGCCTGGCCGGCTGGCTCTCCCGCGCGATCGGCGAGGCGGACGACATCATGCTCGGCCGCTGCAGCGCGGAGGCCGTCCCCGCCACGCTGTGCGCGGAGCGCGACAGCGTCGCCGAGCAGCGCCTGCGAAAGGACCCCGCCACCCGCTTCGGCTCGATGCGCGCCCGCGCCGTCATCCTCACCGAACACTCGATGGAGGCCTACCGCCTCGCCGCGCACGTCACCGCCGCGTTCGGCGGCCCGCAGGCCGCCGCCACGCGCACCGCGTACCGGCTGGTGACGATGCCGTTCCTCGGCCAGGACCTGCTCGAGACCGCCGCCCACACCTGCGCGCGCTGCCAGCCGACCGGGCGCTGCGCGGACTGCCGCTCCCGCACGCCCATGTTCGGCACCCTGCTGGCCACGCTCGAATCCCTGCGCCTGCAGGCCGACGCCGAGTACGCGCAGGCCCAGGCGCGCGGCGAGGCCGACGAGGACCTCGGCGCCATCTCGCGCACCCCGCAGGAGGCGGCGCTCGACCAGCGCTACCAGTACGACCTGCGCATGCTGCTCGACGGCTATGACGCCCTCTGGGACGAGGACATCCCCGACCGCCACGACCTGCTCATCCGCTCGGCCGACGAACCGTGGATCCTCAGGGACCTCGAGGACCGCCCGCTGTGGCGCAACCCGCTGTACCTCTACGAGGCGACCGCCGGCGTGATGGGCGGCCCGCTTCGCCAGCAGCTGGCCCACGCCTTCGACGCGCGCGACCGCGCGGAGTACGAGCGCACCGTCGACAGCGTGCGCGCGCAGGGGCGCCTGGCGCGCGACTTCGGCACGCTCGTCCTGCCCGCGGCCCTGACGATGGCGCCGGCGCGCGCGGCCGGCGGCACGCGCGTGCACGGCCGCGCGCAGAAGGCCGACGACCAGTGGCTCGGCGTGACCTTCCGCGACGCGGGGCTCATCATCGCCCTCGAGCGCATGCCGCTGGGCGACGGCATCACGACCGGCGACCTGCTGTCCGCGTTTTACCGCTTCGACATGGACGCGTACCTGAAGCTCGTCGAGTCCGTCACCGCCAAGCCCTTCGACATCCTCAAGGAGATGGCCGCCGGCGAGCACGGCGGCCTGCGCTGGACGCTGGCCTGAGGCTGTGGATGGGCGGCCCGGTTGTCCACCGCCCGCGGCCGTCCGTCCACATATCCACACCGAACCTGTCCACATCCGCCCTTCCGGTGGCACGTACGTCCCCCTATAATCGAACCCCATGAGCGAAGGATTCAGCACGAGCACCCAGGACACGTCCCTTTTCGACCGTGTGCCGCCGCATGACGACGAGGCGGAGATGGCCACGCTCGGCGGCATGCTGATGAGCAAGGACGCCATCGGCGAGGTGTCGCAGAGTCTCGAGGTGGCCGACTTCTACCAGCCCAAGCACCAGACCATCTACGACGCGATCATCACGCTGTTCGCCGCGTCCATGCCCGTGGACGCGGTGACCGTGGCCAACAAGCTCAACGACGAGGGCAACCTCGAGAAGGTGGGCGGCCCGGACTACCTGCACAGCCTCATCGCGAGCGTGCCCACCGCCGCCAACGCCATCTACTACGCGGACATCGTCCACCAGCGGGCCCTGCTGCGCCAGGTGATCGTCGCCGGCACGAAGATCGCGCAGCTCGGCTACAGCGCCGAGGGCTCCCAGGCGCAGGACGTCATCAACCTCGCGCAGTCCGAGGTGTACGAGATGGGCGCGGGCAAGGTCCGCCAGGACTACACGCCCATCAAGGCCGCCGTCGAAGAGGCCCTCACCCAGCTGGACCGCATCCAGAACGGGGACGTCGAGACCGGCATCATGACCGGCTTCAGGGACATCGACGCCGTCACGCGCGGCCTGCAGCCGGGCCAGATGGTCGTCGTCGCCGGCCGCCCCGCCATGGGCAAGTCCACGCTCGGCGTGGACTTCGCGCGCTCCGCCGCCATCCACCATGGCTGCGCGACCGTCATCTTCAGCCTGGAGATGAGCCGCCTGGAGCTCACGCAGCGCATCATCGCCGCCGAGACCAGCATCCAGCTCGCGGCCCTCAGGAACCCCGAGGACCTCGACCCGGGCCGCTGGGACAAGCTCAACAGCTTCTGGTCGAGCCTCGAGCACGCGCCGCTGTTCCTGGACGACTCGCCCAACATGAGCCTCATGGAGATCCGCGCCAAGTGCCGCCGCCTCAAGCAGACCAACGATTTGAAGCTCGTGGTCATCGACTACCTGCAGCTCATGAGCTCCGGCAAGCAGGTCGAGTCCCGCCAGCAGGAGGTCTCCGAATTCTCCCGCGCCCTCAAGCTCCTGGCGAAGGAGCTCGAGGTCCCGGTCGTGGCCCTGAGCCAGCTCAACCGAAGCTCGGAGATGCGCAACGACAAGAAGCCGCAGCTCTCGGACCTGCGCGAGTCCGGCTCCATCGAGCAGGACGCCGACGTCGTCTTCCTCGTGCACCGCCCCGACGCGTATGATAAGGATGACCGCCCGGGCGAGGCCGACATCATCATGGCCAAGCACCGCAACGGTCCCACCGACACGTTCACCCTGGCCTTCCAGGGCGCGTACTCGCGCTTCACCGACATGGCGCAGGACTTCCAGCAGGGGGTATGAAGCAGTGACCGACACCACCAACGCCAACAACACCAGCCCCTGGTACGCCTTCGCCACGCTCGCGCTCGGCAAGGCCGTGCGCTGGGCGTCGCGCGTCACCCGCCACGGCGGCTCCGCGTTCCCCGGCAAGGTCGTCGAACAGGCCGACCCGGACTTCCTCAAGCGCACGCTCGCGCAGCTGCCCCTCGGCGTCGTCCTCGTCTCCGGCACCAACGGCAAGACCACCACCACGCGCATGGTCGCCATGATGCTCGAGTCGCTGGGCCTCAAGGTCTTCACGAACCCCACCGGCTCGAACTTCACGCGCGGCGTGGTCTCCGCGCTCCTCAACGAGATCGGCCTCAACGGCCGCCTGGACGCGGACATCGCCGTCCTCGAGCTCGACGAGGCGTACGCCGTGCACTTCGTCGAGCAGGTCCGCCCGAGATACGCGCTGCTGCTCAACGTCATGCGCGACCAGCTGGACCGCTTCGGCGAGATCGACAACACCGCGCGCCTGCTCGGCCAGGTCGCCGCGCGCACCGACGGCACCGTCGTGCTCAACCGCGAGGACCCGCGCATCGCGCGCCTCGCCGAGCTCACGCCGGCGGCCACCGCGGTCAGTTTCTTCGGCTTCTCGCAGCCGCTGCGCAAGTTCTTCCCGACCGACGACGAGATGACCGCCACCGTCATGCTGCAGCGCGACGACGCCGGCGAACGCGTCGAGCTCGCCGCGAACGTGCCCGAGCACCCCAGCGCGCTGCGCGCCGACGTCATGCTCACCGAGGTCGGCGACCACCACGCGCGCATGCTCATCGACGGCGAGGAGTACGACTCCGACGTCAAGCTCGAGGGCGTCTACAACCTGTACAACGCGGCGGCCGCGCTCGCCGT
>JAXJQE010000121.1:0-7705 GCA_036311305.1 Bifidobacterium sp. | reverse complement strand
CGAGCGCGCCGGCGAGCGTGCAGCAGTACGCGGGCGTGCAGCAGGTCAACCTCGTGCCCACCGTCGAGGCGGACCGTGAGCTGCTGGGCAACGCGTCGGGCACCGTCACCGCCAGCTTCACCGACGGCGAGCTCAGGTCCGGCTCGCGCGCCCACCAGGTCAACGGCCGCACCGTCGTCGCCCTGCACACCGCCACGCCCCTCTACCGCGACCTGCACACCAAGGACACCAGCGAGGACGTGCGTGCGCTGAACGATGAGCTCGACCGGCTCGGCTACGCCGCCTCCCCCGGGTCGGACACGTTCACGTGGGCCACGGGCGCGGGGTGGAGACAGCTCATGCGTGACAACGGCAACGCGGTCGACGACGGCGAAACCGTGACCGCGGCGGTCGCGGACACGCTGTGGGTCCCGCAGGATACGGTCGCCGTGACCGGCTGGAGCGCCACGCAGGGCACCGTGGTCACGGCCGGGCAGGCGGTCGGCAAGGTCGCCGGCGGCCTGACCAAGCTGGCCGTGCGCGGCGGCCAGGCCAGCGACGCCGAGCGCACCGTGAGCGTCTTCGGCGTCGACTCCACGCTGCCCGCCGGCAGCGTGGAGGTCACCGACGCCGAGACGCTCGCCAAGGTCGAGGCGAGCGATTCCTACCAGGCCAAGAGCGCCGAGGAGCGCGCCGCGGGGCTCGACGCCACCGTCGCGCTCGCCCAACCGGTCGATACGCTGCGCGTGCCCGCGGCCGCCGTCTTCGGTGTGCAGGGCTCCGCCGGCTGCATCGCCGCCGAACGCGGTGGGAAACTGGACACGCTCGTCGTGGACATCGTCAGCGGCGAGCTCGGTGCGAGCCTCGTGGTGCCGCGCGACGGCTCCGTGGACGACGTGGCCACGGTCGCGCTCGGCGCGCGGCTCAACGGCCTCGAGTGCCCGGCGGGTGAGGCGTGATGGAACTCGTCGCCACCGGGCTCGCGCACCGCTTCGCGGGCACCGATCTCTTGTTCGAACACCTGGACTTCACCGTGGAGCCGGGCGTGACGGTCGCGGTGTGCGGGCCGTCGGGGTGCGGCAAGTCGACGCTGCTGTCGATCATCGCCGGCTGGGAGAAGCCGTTCGCGGGCAGTGTGGAGCGGTGCGGCATCGAGCGCGTCGGCTGGGTGTTCCAGAACCCGCACGGCGTGGCCCGGCGCACCGCGCTGGACCACGTCGTCTTCCCGCTGCTCGCCAAGGGCATGGACCGGTGCGACGCCGAGCGCGACGCGCTGGCGGCGATGGACCTGTTCGACCTGGCGGCCGCCGCCGACCGCCGCTTCAGCGACCTGTCCGGCGGCGAGGCGCAGCGGCTCATGCTCGCGCGCGCCGTGTGCGCGCACCCCGACCTGCTGCTCGTCGACGAGCCCACCGCACAGCTGGACACGCACACCGCCCACACCGTCAGCCGCGTGCTCGGCCACCTCGCCGGGCAGGGCATGATCGTGCTCGTCGCCACCCACGACCCGGACACGCGCGACGCGTGCGACCGCGTGCTCGACCTGGCGCGGTACGCGCCCAGCGGCGCGGCGGACGGCGCATCCGAGGATGCGGCGGCACACGCGACGCTTGTGCGGGAGGCGGTGTCATGAAACTTCGGTCGATCCTGTCGGAGGCGATGCGCAACATCACGTCGGGCACCGCGCATGCCATCGTCCTGTTCACGCTCGTCACGCTCGCCGGCGCGCTGCTGGGCGGCTACGAGGCGTGGACCGTCACCGGCATGCAGCGCGACGCGCTGGAGCGCGTCGCCGCGTACGCGGACGTCGACGCCGTCATGGGAGGCACCGTCGACGGCGCCTCCTGCGACGCGCTCGCCGGCGCGGGCGGCACGTTCGCGCAGTCGGGGGCCCTGCGCGCCGGCAGCGAGGTCGCGTTGGCGAGCGCGCCCGGCAAGACGCTGCAGACGTACGAGGTGACGCCCGGCATGCTCGCGCTGGTCGCCACCGGCAGCGGCATCGACGAGGTGGACGCGTCGGGCGTGTGGGTGAGCACCAATGTGGCGCGCGACTTCGGGCTCGCGCCGGGTGGCCGCGTGGCCACCGACCACGGCACGATGGACGTCGCGGGCACGTACGAATGGCCCAACGACGGGCGCGACACGCGCTTCGCGTACACGTTCCTCGTGCCCGCTTCCGCCTCCGGCGACACGTTCCACGAGTGCTGGGCCAAGCAGTGGCCGCGTTCGGAGGCCAACGCGCAGCTGCTGTACGCCACGCTCGTGGGCGGCTCCGGCCAGTCGCAGGCGGCGGTCATGGCCATCAACAAGGGGTACGACTCGCATTACGACGCGGCCGCCACGTACGCGGGGCGCGTCACCCGGTTCACGCCATGGCTCGGGCTCGCGCTGGGAGCCGCGACCGGTGTGCTGTCGGTGCGCCGGCGGCGCCTGGAGTACGCGGCGGCGCTGCACTCCGGGCAGGCGAAGGGTGCGCAGCTGGGCGGGATCGGCGTCGAGACGCTCGTATGGGCCGGATTGGGTGCGCTCGCGGCGTGCGCGCTGGTGGGCGCGCTGGCCGTGCGCACGGCGCCCGCGGACGCGGGCATCGTGTGGGCGACGGCCGCGCGCACACCGCTGGCCGTGTGCGCCGGCGCGCTGCTCGGCGCCATGCTCACCGGCCTCACCGTGCGTCAGAGCCAGCTGTTCAAGCTGTTCAAGCAGCGGTAGCTCAGTCCTCGATCGTTGCCGCCTCATCATATGGCTGGACGACCACTGGCACGGCTCGGGCGATGTAGTCATCCATGCCCGGGACGGTGAAGGCCACCTTACCGCGCCGGGGCGCATAGATCAGGCCCAGTTCGATCAACTGCGCACGGATGGGCCCTACGGCGGAAACGCTCCGACCCAGATGTGCCGCCACATCCGAGGTGCTCACCTCACTGCCGCCAATGGACGCCATGGCCGCCAAATAGTCGCGTCCGGTCTCGCTGGCGCGTTGCCAGCGTGAGACATACAGCCCTTGGTCAAGTGCCTTCCATGCCTCGGGCAGTCCCTTGCGCACCGCGTCGAGTGGGATGGGATCACTGTCCGATGCGTTCCAGGTGGCGCTTCCATAGGCCTGGATGAAGTAGGGATATCCCCGTGAACGGCGCACGAGTTCCCGCAACGCATCATCGGTGAATCGCCTCCCCGATTGTTCGGCGGGTTTGCTGAACCCTTCCGCCGTCGCCTGCTCATCGAGCATACCCAACGTATGGTAGTCGAAAAGCCGTTCGGCATAGGAGCGCACGCGGGTCAGGACACCCGGAAGATTGGGCAGTCCGGCCCCGATGATGAAGAACGGCAGGTTGCGTTGGCCCATGCGATGCTGGACGGTCAGCAACATCGCCATCAGTTCGGGTGCCATGTCCTGGAATTCATCGATGAACAGGAACAACCCAAGCTGGTCCTTCCCCAACTCACTGGCCATATCCTCGATGAGGATCTGCAACCGCATGAGATCATGGTCATCCTCGGGTTTCGAGGCAGTGCCCACTTCCACCTTGAGCGACCCGAATCCGACCGTCAGGTTGCGCACATGTTCGAACACCTCGCCAAGCCTCTGGAGCAGCCCCGGGGTCCGCACGCGCAGCGCGGCCATCTCCAATTCCCGGAACAGGGTTTCCATTCCCCGCGTGCAATCGTCATCGGCTTCCACCTGAATGGCGACCATCCCGGCGTCCGACACCATGCGCGCACATTGGAGCAGCAGAACGGTCTTGCCCACCCCACGCAATCCGCTGTATACGCATCCACGGTCGATCAGCCCCAATTGGGTGCGCGTGATGATTTGCTGCATATGTCCCAGCTCGCGGTCACGGCCGACCAGGTCACGCGGCTGCTTGCCAGCGCCGGGCATGAACGGGTTCAACGCCTGGGTCGGTACTTTCACTGCCCCATCCATTACGCCTCCACATACGGTTCACTGCTACATTTATAGAGAATTATAACCGTTTATAAGCAATTCTCGGCTTGTATAGGCAATTCTTGGCCTTATAAGCGATTCTTAGCAATGCTCGGCGATTCTCGGTCCCGCGCTCAGTCCTCGATCGTTTCCGCCTGTTCGGCGTCGTTGTTCTTGCGGCTGAAGGTCCACCAGCCGATGATGGCGAAGGGGATGGCGGCGAGCGTGTAGATCCACGTGGTCATCACGCCGGCGTGGGCGTCGATGTGGTCGAGCACGATGCCGCCCAGCAGCGAGCCCATGGCGGAGCCGACCTGGCCGGCGGTCGTCAGCCACGACAGGCCCTCGGTCAGCGACTGCTCGGGCACGGTGGCGCGCACGATGAGGTTGCCGGTGGCGAACAGCGGCGAGACGACGAGGCCGGCGAGCACCTCGACGATGCCGAGCACCCAGTACATGTCCATCGTCATGCGCATGCACGCGAACCCGACGGTCAGGATCGCCAGGCACACCACGAGGCGCCGCCAGTGGGAGCCGCGGTGCTCGCGCGCGCCGAAGTAGAGCGCGCCGATGCACGAGCCGACGGCGATCATGGCCAGCTGCAGGCCGAGGAACTGGTCGAGGTGGTCGTGCTCCATCTGCGCGGTGATCGACACGTCGAAGGTCGTGAAGCTCATGTTGAAGCACACGAAGGCGAGCATGAGCGGCAGGATGCCGGCGTACAGCAGCACGTTGCGCGTCTGCGTGCGCGCGGACTTCGCCAGCCCCGACTGCTTGGCGCGCGTGTCGTGCGCGCCCATTTCGCGCAGTTTCGCGGCCTGCTCGCGGTCGAGCTCGCCGCGCGCGATGCGCAGGTCGAGGTCGCCGCTGTCGACCGCGTGGGTCTCCACGACGCGCAGCACGGGCGGCTCGCTGCGGCGCAGGCTGAAGAACACGGCGCCGCCGATGGCGCACGCCGCGGTCGGCACGAACAGCTGCGAGACGGGGTGCACGCTCGTGGCGAGCGTGGCGGCGAGGATCGGGCCGAAGATGAACACGATCTCGTCGATGGCGGATTCCAGCGCGAACGCGGTGTTGATGAGGTCGGTGTGGCCGGTGCGCTCGAGCAGGTACGTCCAGCGGGTGCGCACGAGCGCGCCGAAGCTGAACTGCACGGCGCCCATGAGCACGGCCATGACGAACAACAGCGGGATCGGCACGCGGGCGAGCGCGCAGAACGCGAACGCGAGCATGACGACGACCTGGACGGGCAGCACGACGCGGCCGACCCTGCGCTGGCCGAAGCGGTCGAACAGGCGCGCGTAGAACGGCGTGACGGCGGCGACGGCGATGATGTACGCCGCGGACATGGAGCCCGCGACCGTCCAGTTGTTGTACAGGTGGTTGAGGGCGAGCACGATGCACAGGGACATCATGCTCATCGGCAGGCGCGCGACGGCGGCGGAGAGACAAAACGCCTTGGCGCCGGGCAGCGCGAACATGCGCGCGTACGGCGAGCGCTTCCTCGGCTGCTTGGCGGAGGCGGGGGTCTGGGTGGTGTCGCTCATGGCCCGCTTCCCTACTTGAGCTGCGAGACGACGCCGCGGTAGATGTACTGGTCGTCGCCGATGAGGTCCGGCTCGGTGTCGCCGTCCTCGGGATGGTCGGCGTGCAGGCGCTGCGCGACACAGTCCAGGCCCTTGTGGTCGTAGAAGCCGAAGTCGCAGCTCGAGTCGGTGTGCAGGAAGAACGCCTCGACGCCCTGCTCGCGGAACGCGGCGAGCAGGTCGCGCCACAGGTGGCCGCCGACGCCCTGGCCCTTGACGGCCGGGTTGACCATGAACAGCTCGAGCTCGGCCTGCGTGGTCTCGTGGATGTCGCTGTCCTCCTCGAGGATGCCCTCGCGCACGAAGAAGCCGTCCTCGAGCATGTCGAGCGCGTCGCTGCCGCGCGAGTCGTGGTGCAGCTCGGTGCGCGCCTCCTCGAGCGCGGCCGCGGTGTCCTTGAAGAGCGGATCGTTGCCGTCGACCTTGGCGAGCGTGATGCCGGCGATGGTGCCGTCGGGCAGCACGGCGACGTTGGACCACGTGCTCGGCTCGAGATAGTGCAGCGTGAGGTACTCGGCGATGAGGTGCGCGGCGGCGGTGCCGTTGAGGCGCTCGCCCTGCGGCCACACGCGGTTGAAGACGTCGGCGACGCCGTCGACGTCCTCCCAGCGCATGGGCCGGTACTCGACGGCGCCCTTCGTGGTGGCGGTCTCCTCGGCGGCCGGTGCGGCGGCGTCGGCGTCCTCGGCCGCCTCGACGGCGCCCAGGCCGAAGTCCGTGTCGCAAAGGTCGTGGTCGGTGCTCATGTGCATTGCTCCTTTCGGTATCGCCCTGCGCATGTGTGCCCGCCCACGCATGTGCGCGCCGGTCATCGGCGTGCGCGGCGGACGGTGCGTTCCTCCCGTCCCTGGCCTTGGGCCCAAAGCCGCGCGCCGGGGCCCAACCTTGGCTCCGGACCGGTCGCTCGCTGTGCAGTTATACGTTCACCTCGGAAGTGTAGCCAGCGGTGTCAACCGCGGCATGCGGAGCCCGACAGCCCGCCACGCCCCTTTCCCAAGAAACCTCACGAAAAAACGTGAGGTTTCTTGGGAGAGGGGCGTGCGCGTGCTGCTTCACTCGTTCTCGTCGACCTGCGGGATGCCGCGGCGCAGCTCCGCGAGGATCTCCTCCTCGCCCTTGGGCTCGGCATTCAGCTGGCGCAGGGCGGGGTCCTCCTCGCTCACGTAGTAGAGCGCGGCGTCGATGTTGGCCAGCGGCACGTTGCGCTCGCGGGCGAGCAGCAGGCGGTAGAAGTCGAGCTGGCGCAGCTTGTCCGCGATGTCCTTGTCCTTGCGCGGGCGGTGGCCGGTCTTCCAGTCGACGACGGTGTACGAGCGGCCCGCGCCCGTGCCGTCGAGGCCACCGTAGAACACGGCGTCGAGCTTGCCCTGCACGAGGTTGGGGATGTCCTCGATGGTCGCGACGATCGACTGCTCGGCGGACGCGACGGTACGCGACGCCCACGGCGAGTCCGCCAGGCGCAGCTTCCACTCGGCCAGCCGGCGCTCGTCGGCGTCCTCGGCCTGTTCGAGGTCGCGCCGGGCGCTAGCGACGAGCGCGGCGCGCGTGACCTGCGAGTCGGGCGTGCCGGCGAGCATGAAGCGCTCGGCCCACGCGTGCAGGCGCGTGCCGGCGAGCGCGGCCGGCGACGACATCTGCGGGATGGGCCTGAGGATCCCGCGGATCGCCTCGCGGCGGCGGCGCGCGTCGCTGCCCTCCCCCGCGGCGGCCGCGTTGCGTTGCAGCGCGGTGGCGTTGAGGCGCTGGCCGGCGAGGATGCGGGCGGCGCGCGCCTGCAGCATGGCGTCGATGCTGTGCTCGTCCATGCTGGGCAGCGGCCCGAGGTCCGCGTTGCCGGCGATGAGCGCGGCGTGCGCGCTCAGCGGACCGACCGGGGCGCTCCCGACGGGGGCGCCCCCATCGACGGCGTCGGCCGCGTCGATGGCGGCCTCGACGGCGTCGGTGTGCGCGAGCAGCTTCGCGCGCAAGGGTTCGCTCAGCGTGTACGGCCAGGGCAGGCGGCCGCGTTCGTCCATCGACGCCAGGCCGGAGGTCCAGGCGTCGCCAACGACCGCGTTCTCCCAGCCCTGCGCGTCGTCGCCGACGAAGTAGCCGCGCGGCAGCTCCGTGCCGAGCGCCTCCAGCGTCGGCTGGCCGTCGCCGTTCGCGTCCGCGGGGGTACCGGCGGGCGCGGCGGCGTCGGCCGCGGCCGCCGTGGCCGCGCCGCCCAGGTTGG
>JAXJQE010000120.1:0-20598 GCA_036311305.1 Bifidobacterium sp. | reverse complement strand
TACAGTGCAAAAGGAGGCGTCCCGCCATGTACATGGCGGGACGCCTCCTTTTGCACTGTACCTGTCAGGAATAGCTGAAGGTTGCCGGGTCATGACCCGCACGAGTTGGACCATCGAGGGCGTCGATGCGCTGGTGTTCCTCGTGGGTAAGCTCGAAACCGAAGAGGTCGAGATTCTCGGCCTGGCGCTCGCGGTGGACCGACTTGGGGATGATGATGGTGCCGTTCTCGATGTGCCAGCGCAGGATTACCTGGGCCGGCGTCACGTTGTGGGCGGCGGCGATTTCCTCGACCACGCCGTTGGCCAGGTCGGCGCCGCGGGCCATCGGCGAATAGGCCTCGACCGCGATGTTGTGGTCACGGCAGTACTTGACCACGTCGCGCTGCTGCCAAGTGGGGTGGAGTTCGATCTGGTTGATGGTGGGGTACTCTCCCACCTCGTCGTACAGGCGGTCCAGGTCGCTCGGCATGAAATTGCACACGCCCAGCGTCCTCACGCGGCCCTCGTCGCGCAGGCGCTGGAAGGCCTTCCAGGTTTCGCCCGAACGCCAGTCGAAGGGCGTGGGCCAGTGAATCATGTACATGTCCACGTAGTCGAGGCGCAGCAGGCCGAGCTGGCGGTCGAAGGCGCGCAGCGCGGAGTCGTAGCCCTGCTCGGAGTCGCGTAGCTTGGTGGTCATCCACAGCGACTCGCGTTTCTCCCCTGTCGTGTAGCCGGCCTCCTCGAGTGCGCGGCCGACACCGCCCTCGTTGTTGTAGCCTGCGGCGCCGTCGATGTGCCGGTAGCCGACCTCGAGCGCGGACTCCACGACGGGCGTGACGCCCTCGTCGTCGATGCGCAGCACGCCCAGGCCGATCTGGGGGATTTCGTTGCCGTCGTGCAGCCGGACCTTCGGCACCGCCGCTCCCAACGCCGTCTGTTCCGTCATGGCCGTTCCTTTCATATAAGTCTCTGTCAGCCAAGGATAGTCGCGCACATGGGCAGACGCCCCGTGCGGCCGGTCGGCGTCGAGCCGAGGGGCGCACGGGGCGTCTGCCCATGTGATGAGAGGAAGGAGAGTACGCAGGAAAATCAGTGCAGGTTGGTCAGACGGTGGTAGACGTCCTCCAGCTCGAGCTCGCGCTCGAACTCGCGCGGGGTGGTGTCGGTGTCGATGGTGGCGAGCTCCACGCCGGCGATGCGGGCGAAGTCCTCCCACGCCTCACGGCCCACGGAGGTGGTCATGCAGGTGTGGTGCGAGCCGCCGGCGCGCAGCCAGCACTCGGCGGAGACCTCGAGGCTCGGTTCCGGCTTCCACAGGGCACGGGCGCACGGCAGCTTCTTGAGGTCGCCGAGCGGCTTGACGACGTCCACGACGTTCATGAGCATGCGGAAGCGCTCACGGACATCGGCCAGGGAGACCACGACGGCGTCCTTCTTCGGGGCGACGGTGAACACGAGGCGCACCGGGTCGGCCTTGCCGCCGATGCCGAGCGGGTGGATCTCCAGCTTCGGCTTGGCGATGGTGCCGACGGACGGGGAGACCTCGAGCATGTGGGAGCCCATGATCATCTCGTTGCCCGGCGTGTAGTTGTAGGAGTAGTCCTCCATGAGGGAGGCGCCGCCCTCGAGGCCGTAGCCCATGACCTGGCCGATGCGCACGAGCACGGAGGTCTTCCAGTCGCCCTCGGCGGAGAAGCCCCAGCCGTACTCGCTCGGGAAGCGCTGCGCGGCCACGCCGGGCAGCTGCGGGAGGGCGCCGAGGTCCTCGAAGTTGTCCACGCCGGCGGTGCAGTTGTTGGCGCGCATCATGTTGACCATGGCGGCCTCTTCCTTGGCCGCGATGAACAGCGAGTCGTAGTCCTTGTCCAGCAGGCTGGGCTCGACGTCGTACTTCGCCTTGTAGTCCTCGATGATTTCCTTGACCTGGTCGTCCTTGACGGCGTCGTAGGCTGCGACGAGCTCGTTGACGGCCCAGGTGTTGATGGAGGCGCCGAAGACGCGCTCGGCCTCGGTCTTGTCGCCCTCGGTGACGGCGACGTTGCGCATGTTGTCGCCCCAACGCATGACGTTCATGTGGGTGGAGGCGTCCCAGCCGGCGCAGGCGCGGACCCAGGTGCCGATCTTGTCCGCGACGGCCGGGTCGGTGTAGTGGCCGACGACGATCTTGCGCGGGATGCCCAGGCGGGTGACGATGTAGCCGAACTCGCGGTCGCCGTGTGCGGACTGGTTGAGGTTCATGAAGTCCATGTCGATGGTCTCCCACGGGATCTCGAGATGGTGCTGCGTGTTGAGCTGCAGCAGCGGCTTCTTGAGCGCCTCGAGGCCGCGGATCCACATCTTGGCCGGGGAGAAGGTGTGCATCCAGGCGATGACGCCGATGCAGGCGTCGTCAGCGGAGGCGTCCGTCATGAAGCGGCGCACGCCGTCCGAGCTCTTGAGGGTCTCCTTGAGGACGAGCTTGGCGGGGATGCGGCCGGACGCGTTGAGCGTGTCCACGATCTCGCGGGCCTGCTGGGCCACCTGGCGCAGCGCCTCCTCGCCGTACAGGTCCTACGAGCCGACGCCGAACCAGATCTCCTTGCCCTCGAACGGGTTCTCCATGGTCATGATTGCTTCCTTTACTTCGTTGTATTGGTTGGTTTGCTGGGGTTGGTTTGTTGTTGGAAAATCAGTGCTGGCCGTACACGTTCTGGTAGCGGTCGTTGAGCTTGTCGATGTCCTCCTGGGCGATCGGGATGATGTCCCCGATCTGGCGGGCGGCCCACATGGTGCGCGCCACCTCCTCGGTCATCGCGGCCGCCTTGACGGCGTCCTCGGCGTCCTTGCCCACGGTGAAGGGACCGTGGTTCTGCATGATGACCGCCTTGGAGTGGGGGTACTTCTTGAGGGTGCTCACCACGCCCTCGCCGATGGCCTCGGAGCCGATGAGGCGGAAGGGGCCGCACGGCACCGGGCCGCCGAACTCGTCGCCCATCATGGTCAGCCCGCAGGGGATGTCCTGGCCGGTGGCCGCCCACGCGGTGGCGTAGGTGGAGTGGGTGTGCACCACGCCGTACACGTCCGGCATGTGGCGGTAGATGTAGGCGTGGGAGGCGGTGTCCGAGGACGGGGCCTCGGTGCCGTCCACCACGTTGCCGTCCAGGTCGCACACGACCATGGACGCCGGCGTGAGGTACTCGTAGCGCACGCCGGAGGGCTTGATCACCATGAGGTCCGCGGTGCGCAGGCGCTGGGAGACATTCCCGGCGGTCCACACGACGAGGTTCCACTTGATGAGCTGCTCATGCAGGAGGGCCACCTCCTCGCGCACCTGCTTGACCTCGGCCTGGACTTCCGGACCGTAATCCTTGAGGGTTGCCATGATGGGTTCTTCCTTTCGTCTCGTCTTGTGTCAATCGCCGACCGCGATGTCCTCCACCGCCGCGCGCTCGACCGGCAGGCCGGCCATGAAGCGGGCGAAGTAGCGGCGGAAGCCGGCGACATCCTTGGGGTCGGGCGTCTCGGTGACGCCTTGGGCGTCGGCGAACACGAGCTCGTCGAGGTAGTCGGCGAGCGGTTCGCTGGCGTGCTGCAGGTAATCGGCGAGGATCGCCATGCCCCACGCGCCGCCCTCGGCGGTGTCCATGACGCGGATCGGGGTGTCGAACGCGGCGCCCAGCAGGCGCTGCGCCACCACGGGCGTGCCGAAGATGCCGCCGTGGCCGACGAGGGAGTCGATTCTCACGCCCTCGTCCTCGGTCATGACGCGCATGCCGATGGTCACCGGGCAGAAGGCGCCGAACAGCTGCGCGCGCATGAAGTTGGGCAGCGAGGTGTGCGCCTCGGGGGTGTGCACGAACATCGGGCGTCCCTCCGCCAGGCCGGCGAGGAACTCGCCGGTGCGGAACGGGTAGACGGTCAGTCCCCCGGCGTCCGGGTCGGCGTCCGGACTGATGGCCTGGTGGAACAGCACGCCGTACAGGTCGTTGGCGCTCACCGCGCAGCCGTTGACGTCGGCGAGCTGGTGGAACAGGTCCATCCACTCGTTGAGCACGCCGGTGAAGTTGTTGGCGTGGCTCATGCCGGCCAGGTCGCCGCTCGGGGTGGCGACGATGTCGACTTCCGGGTGCAGCTTCTTCAGCTTGCCCTCGAGCACGACGGTGGCGAAGATCGAGGTGCCGGCGGACACGTTGCCGGTGCGCGGGCGCACGGAGTTCGTGGCGACCATGCCGGTGCCGGCGTCGCCCTCCGGCGGCGCGAACACGATGCCCGGCTGCAGCATGCCCGAGGGGTCGAGCAGGGCCGCGCCCTCCTCGGTCAGCACGCCGGCGGGGGTGCCCGCGACGAGCGGCTCGGGCAGCAGGTCCTCGAGGCTCCACGGCTGGGCCGCGACCTCGGGCAGCGCGTCGAACTTGGCAACGAGCTCCTGGTCGTAGGTGTGGGTGGTGGGGTCGACCGGGAAGACGCCGCTGGCGTCGCCGATGCCGAGGACCTTGCGGCCGGTGAGCTTCCAGTGCACGTAGCCGGCGAGGGTGGTGATGTACGCGATGCGGGAGACGTGCGGCTCGTGGTCGAGCAGGCACTGGTAGAGGTGCGCGACGGACCAGCGCTTGGGGATGTTGAACTGGAAGAGCTCGGAGAGCTGCTCGTGGGCGTCGTGCGCATTGGTGTTCTGCCAGGTGCGGAAGGGCACGAGCAGCTCGCCGGCCTCGTCGAAGGCGAGGTAGCCGTGCATCATGGCGGACAGGCCGACTTGGCCGATGCGCTCGATCTTGACGCCGTAGGTGGCTTCCACGCGGTCGGCGATCTGTGAGTAGACGCTCTGCAGGCCGCGCCAGATCTTGTCCTCGTCGTAGGTCCACAGGCCGCGCTCGTCCAGGTGGGACTGCCACGCGTAGTCGCTGGTGGCGATGGTGCGGCGCTCGTCGTCGATGAGGACGCCCTTGATGCGGGTGGAGCCGAACTCGATGCCCAGGGAGGTTCGGCCGGTGCGGATCTTCTCGGCGATGTCCGTGGCGGCGGTTTCGGTTGCCATGTCGATCACGTTCCTTTCAGTTCCGATTCGTACTCAGCGGGCCTTGGCGGTGGAGCGGGTCTTCCAGTAGTCCTCGATCTCCTCGAGGGAGCGGCCCTTGGTCTCCGGGACCAGGCGCGTCACGCCGAGGCAGCAGATGAAGTCGAGCGCGGCGAAGAAGCCGAACATGCCCGCGCCGCCCCAATGGGAGAACATGACCGGGGTGAACTGGCCGATGAGGAAGTTGACGCCCCAGAGGAACACGGTGCAGATGCCGGAGGCGCGGCCGCGCAGGTAGGTCGGAAACAGCTCGGGAATCATGACCCAGGTCACCGGGCCCATGGAGTAGGCGAAGGCGGCGATGAAGCAGCAGGCGAAGATGAGCATCCAGATGCCCTGCCAGTGCAGGCCGTAGGTGAGGGCCATGAGGATGGCGAACACGCCCATGAGGAAGGAGCCGGACTGCATGAGCGGCTTGCGGCCGACCTTGTCGATGAGGGCCATGCCCACGAAGGTGAAGACGAGCTCGACGGCGCCGACGACGGTGGAGGCGATGAACTCGCCGTTGTTCTTGAAGCCGATGGAGGAGAACATGGTCGGGCCGTAGTAGGAGATGGTGTTCTGGCCGACGGCCTGGTTGAAGGTTGAAGATGGCCAGGAAGATGCCAACGAGCAGGGCGCTCAGCAGCGGCTGGCGGAAGAGGTCCTTGAAGCTGGCGCCTTCCTCCTCCTTGAGGGACTTCTGGATGGAGGCGACCTGGGCGGTGGCGTCATCGGTGCCGCCGATGCGCTCGAGGATCTGGAAGCCTTCCTTGGCCTTGCCCTGCTCGATCAGGAAGCAGGGGCTCTCCGGGGAGAGGAACAGCGCGACGAAGAAGATGGCGGCCGGGATGGCGCCGATGCCGAGCATCCAGCGCCAGCCGGTGTTCTCGCCCCACAGGTGGGTGCCGGCGTTGGCGATGAAGAAGTTGATGAGGTTGGTCAGGAAGATGCCGATGATGGTCAGCAGCTGGTAGGCGGAGCTCAAGGTGCCGCGGTACTTGGTGGGGGCGCACTCGGTGATGTAGGTGATGGCGAGCGCGGAGGCCAGGCCGATGCCGATGCCGCCGATGATGCGGGCGGCGATCAGGGCCGCGACGGTGGTGGTGAAGGCCGAGGCGAGGGCGGCGCAGAAGAAGCAGGCGGCACCGATGAGGAGGACCTTGCGGCGGCCGATCTTGTCCACCAGGAAGCCGGAGACGCCCACGCCGAGGACGCTGCCGATCATGATGGAGGAGATCACCAGGCCCTGCATGCCGGCCGACAGGCTGTAGTGCGAGGCGAGGAACTCGATGGCGCCAGAGATGCTCACGGTGTCGTAGCCATAGAGCAGGCCGGCCATGCCGGCCGACAGCGCCAGGATGATCACGTACTTCATGGACCCCTCACGCTTCTGCGTGGAGCCCTCGCGCGCCTCCTTCGGCGCGGCTGATGTCTCCATGACCTCGGTCATTGCGACTCCTTTGTTCTCTCCCGCGGCTGCTTTGCCGTGGTGCCCTCGCGGCCTGCTTCCATGCCGGCTCGCTGGGCGGTTACCATGACTGGTTTGGTTGGTTACAGTTGATGATGTTAGCGCTCACACAATTACGACACGCCGATGGACACAAAAATTGTGTGCGCTAACAACCGTTGGAATGATTGCCGTTTGAAAAACAGTGGTCAATGTCAGCCCTGAAGGCATGGAAAAGCCCACGGACAGCCGCTGCCGTCCGTGGGCCCCGGGTCCCCGCCGCTACCGCTGTGCCGCTTGGCGCAGCGACTGCCTGAGGATGACGTCCGCGGGGACGAGCCCCACGCCGTGGCGGGAGGTGCCATACCCCGGCTCGCTCCCCTCCCCCATGAGGTAGAGCACCTCGCGCATGGCCATGGTGCCCAGTTCGTCGAAGTCCTGGCGGACGGTGGTCAATGGCGGGTAGAGGTTCTCGGTGCCCGTCATGTCGTCGAAGCCGGTGACGCTCACGTCCTGCGGCACGCGCACGCCGTGCTCGAGCAGCGCGCGGATGACGCCCATGGCCATCGGGTCGTTCGAGCACACCACGCAGGTGGGCAGGCGGCCGCCGTTGGCACCGATGTTGTCGAGGATGTGGTTCATCCTCTGGTACGCCTCGCCGGAGTCCCAGTCCTTGCACTGCACCGTGATCGAGCTCACCGCATTCTGCGCGCACAGCGCGTTCCACGCGGCCAGTCGGGTCGCCGCGTCGCGCCATTCGGCGGGACCGGCGAAGAACAGCACGTTGCGGTGCCCGTACTTGCGTACGCGGTCCATGAGGCCGGCCATGCCGCCCCATTGGTCCACGCCCACGAGGGAGACCTTGCGCCGCTCGTCCGGCGTGAGCAGGCGCAGCCCCTCGTCCACGCTCATGGCGCCGTGCGTGGAGGTGATGATGGTGCGCGGCTGGCGCACCTTGGCGCGGCAGGCGTCGCGGAACATCGTGTCGGTCGGCGTCAGGAAGATGAACGCGTCCACGCCCTGCTGCTCGAACATGCCGCACAGCGAGTCGAAGTCCTCCTGCGTGCACAGCGCCTCGTGCACCATCGCCACGGAGACGAACATGTCGTGCGCGCGGGCGGTCGCCTCGATGGAGGCGAGCGCCGAGATCGGCCCGTAGAAGCGCTGGCCGCCGGCGATCAGGCCGATGGTGCGCGTGCGCCGCGAGGCGAGCGCGCGCGCCGAGTTGCTCGGACGGTAGCCGAGCTCCTCGATGGCCGCGAGCACCTTCTCGCGCGTCTTCGGCGCGACGTTGGGCGAGTTGTTGATGACGCGCGAGACCGTCTGGTGGCTCACGCCGGCGCGCTCGGCGACACCGAAGATGGACGGCTTGCCGTCGGAGACGCGTCTGGCAGCGGCCATCAGAGCTCACCGTCCCCGGCGGCGATCTGCTGCAGGCGGCGCGCGAAGGAGGGCCAGTCGGTGCGCATGGCGGTCAGCAGCTTGCGGTTCGGCACCTCGTCCAGCGGCACCCACTCGATCTCCATGCTCTCGTCGTCGTTGGCGCGCGGCGTGACCTCGTGGCCGGGCTTCTCGAAGGCGAAGACGGTGGTGTACGCCCAGGGGCCGTGGTCCTCGCGGTACGTGCCGACGACCTCGATGTCCTCGGGCGTGATGTTCGCCTCCTCGTACGATTCGCGCAGCGCACCCTCGATCGGGCTCTCACCGTCCGCGATGGCACCGCCGGGGATACCCCAGGTGCCACCCTCGGCGCTCCACTTGGCGCGGTGCTGCATGACGATGGCGGCCGGCTCGCCGGTCTTCGGGTCGCGCCGGGCCAGCAGGACGCCGGCGGCGCCGTTGGTGCCCCAGTGCCGGCGCCCGCAGGCGCACTCCACCCAGCCGTCGCCGGGCTGGTGGACGTTCTCCTTGGGCGGCAGATCCTTGCCCAGATCCGGGTGGGTGTCGTCGATGCGCTCGCCGCGCGTCACGTTCCACAGGTCGGTCCACTTGAGGCCCAGTTGCTCGGTCAGCTGGCGCGCCAGCGGCAGACTCAGGCCGACGATGCCGCTGGGGTCGCCCTCGATGCCGTCGATGAACGCGCCGCCGAAGCCGTCGAGCGTGAAGGAACCGGCCACCTCGAGCGGTTCGCCGGTGGCGATGTACTTCTCGATCATGTCGTCGTCGAACTCGCAGAAGTGGATGGTGGCCTTGCTGGCGCCCTTGGCCACGTGGCCGGTGGCGAAGTCAATGAGGCAGTGGCTGGTCCACAGCTCGCCGGTGGCACCGCTCATCTCACGCAGGCGCTCGCGGGCAACCTCCGGGGTGTGGGGCTTGCCGTACGCCTTGCCATCCAGCAGGAACATGGAATCGCAGCCCAGGATGAGCGGCCCGGGGGTGGTCGTGTCGGTCAGGCCGGGCAGCTGCGCCATGGCGTCGGCGAGCGCCTCGATCTCCTTGGGGATGTCCACGCCGGAGAAGTCGCGGGTACGCGCGTCCGCACGGTCCTCGGCGGTCTCCTCGGCATCGTTGCCCTGATCCGCGGCCTTGAGCGGGTAACCGGTCACCTGTTCGCCATGGGCCTTCCTCGAGGCCTCGGCGACGGCGCGGTACGCGTCGTAGACGGCGAAGGCCTTGGCTTCGGCCAGGATCATCACCTTCTCGTCGATGCCCAGGTCATCCACCGTGCAATCCGCCTCCGCGGCGGCTTTCTCCAGTGCGGCGTCCTCGTCGACATGGGAGACACGGATGGTGGGGCACACGCCCGCGTTAAACAGCAGGTCGCGGCGGGACTTCGACTTCGAGGCAAGGATCAGTGGGATGCTCATGGGGCCTTAGTGTACTCCGCCGCAATGCGTCCAAAGAGGAACCGGTCCGGAACGCAGCTGGAATGGCTGCGTTCCGGACCGGTTTCGTCTTCAGTCACTGGGTGGCATGACCTAGGACACGGTGACCGTGATCTCCTTGGGCGTGCGGTTCCAGTAGGTGGTGGCCGTCAGGGTCGCGGTACCCTGGCCGATGCCGCGCACGGTGCCATCGGCGTCGATGCGCACGATGGACGGATCGGAGGACTTCCACAGCACCGTCTGGTAGGTGGCATCAGTGGGGACGACGGTCGCCGCGACCTTGGTGGTACCGCCCTTGGCCACTGTCAGCGTGTACGACGAGCCCGAACCCTCCAGGCCAACACCCGTCAGGGTGAGGTCACTGGTCGCGGTGAAGGCGGAGTACCCCACGACGGTGATGGTCTTGGAGGCGCTCTTGCCGTTCACCGTGGCGGTGATGGTGGCGGTTCCGATGCCGTCGGCATCCCGCACCTTCGACTCGGGAAGGTTGAGGTTCTGGAGGTTGGTGCCGATGACGCGCCAGTTGGACGTGGTCCATTCGATGTCGTCCGCGTTGACCGGCTCGGAGAGGCCGGTCACGCTGACCATGAACCGGTCGGACCGCATGACGGTATCGGGGCCGACGATCTGGAAATCACCAGCAGGAACAACATTGTCCGTCACCGTGATGGTCGCCTGCACGGACTTGCCGTCGGCGCTCGCGGTGATGGTCGCGGTGCCCGCGGCCCTTGCCGTCACCTTGCCGGTGCCGTCCACCGTCGCCACATCCGTATCGGAGGAGGACCAGGCGATCAGGGGGTTGGTGGCGTCGGACGGAGCCACCGTGGCGGACAAGGTCGTGGTGGCGCCGACGGACACGGTCTTCGTCGCGGGAGAGATGGTCACGGATGACACCGGAATGGTGGTCGGTTCGGGATCGGGAGTCGGCGTCGGTTCCGGCTCCGGATCGGGATCCTCGACCGCGCAGGGCGCGGTCGTGCCATAGTCGCCGCTGTTGTCCGAGATCACCACCGTCTCACCACCGGCCACATAGTTGCGGCCGGAGATACCGTTGACGTTGTCCCAAGCGTTGTTGCCGTTGTTGAAGACGAACTCCAGCTCCTTCTCCTCGGGGTTGTCGATGGTGATGGACACGTAGCCGTCGCACGCTTCCGTCATCTTGTCACCGGGAGCGGTGGTCCAGGTGGACTCGGGAGCGCCCTTGAAGCGCCAATGGAAGTAGGTGGAGTTGGCACCGTACTTGCTGGACGGATAGTACACCGTGGTGGTCGCGGCAGCGGTGGGCTCGGGATCCGGAGTCGGAGTCGGCTCCGGGTCCGGATCGGGCTCCTCGACCGCGCACGGCGCGGTCGTGCCGTAGTTGCCGCTATTGTCCGAGATGACCACCGTCTCACCACCGGCCACATAGTTGCGGCCAGAGACGCCATTGACGTTGTCCCAGGAATTGTTGCCATTGTTGAACACGAACTCCAAATCCTGGCCATCGGGATTGTCAATCGTCGCGGACACATAGCCGTCGCATGCCTCGGTCATCTTCAGCGTGGCCCACGTGGACTCACCGGTCCCCTTGAAGTGCCAGTACAGGTTGGTCGAATCCGCACCGAACTTCGCCGACGGATAATACACCGTCGTAGTCGCGGTAGTGGTCGGCTCGGGATCCGGTTCCGGGTCGGGCTCCTCGACCGCGCACGGCGCGGTCGTGCCGTAGTTGCCGCTATTGTCCGAAATCACCACCGTCTCGCCACCGGCCACGTAATTGCGGCCGGAGGTACCGTTGACGTTGTCCCAAGAGTTGTTGCCGTTGTTGAAGACGAACTCCAGTTCCTTTCCATCAGGGTTGTCAATGGTCGCGGACACGTAACCATCGCACGCCTGGGTCATCTTCAGCGTGGCCCACGTCGATTCGCCTGTGTCCTTGAAGTGCCAGTACAGGTTGGTGGAATCGGCACCGAACTTGGCGGACGGCTAGTACACGGTCGTGGTCGCAGTGGTAGTGGGTTCGGGATCCGGAGTCGGTTCCGGGTCCGGATCGGGCTCGGCAACCGTGCAGGGCGCTGTCGTGCCGTAGTTGCCGCTGTTGTCCGAGATCACTACCGTATCGCCACCGGCCACATAGTTGCGACCGGAGACACCGTTGGCGTTGTCCCAGGAATTGTTGCCGTTGTTGAACACGAACTCCAGTTCCTGATCATCGGGGTTGTCGATGGTCGCGGACACGTAACCGTCGCATGCTTCGGTCATCTTCAGCGTGGCCCATGTGGATTCACCCGTCCCCTTGAAATGCCAGTACAGGTTGGTGGAATCCGCACCGAACTTGGCCGACGGATAATACACCGTCGTGGTCGCAGTGGCATCCTTCTTCGCGATGGTCACTTCGTCGCTGACGGTGGAACCGTCCTCGGCGGTACCGATCACCTTGACGGTGATGGAACCGCCGACGGCGGTGGAGGCTCCGACGGTGATCTGCTGGCCGTTGGCGAAGGAGCCGGAGGCGCCCTCGGAGGTGGTGTACTTGGCGTTGATCACGTTGGCCGAGTTCAAGGTCACCGTGGTGGTGTCCGTCTTGAAAGAGGCGGGAGCCGTGATGGAGACGCTGGCACGCTGGCCGGACTTGACGTTGGAGAAGACCGAGACCTTGCCGCCCTTGGCGGTGCCGGACTGGATCTTCTTGCCGGATACGGTCAGGGTGCCCCCGTTGACGGCGTCCGTATAGGTGCCGTCATCCAGGGTGGTGTCCATGCCGGAGAGATTCACGTCGCCGCCCATGTTGGCGATGGTGACGCCGTCATCCGCCGAGTTGCCGTTGGACTTGTAGCGCTCGACCATGAGGCACTGGTTGTTGTTCTGGCAGTTGCGCATGTACTCGGCGTTGCCTTCCATGGCGTTGCGGAACTGGTTGACCGCGACGACCTCGTCGGACTTCCACTCGTCGTCGCCAGCGTCTCCCAGGGAGGGGGCCTCGGCGAACCGCGGTCCGTGGTCTCCGCCCGAGTTCTTCGGACGGTTGAAGAAGAGCGGTGCGCCACCGGCCTTGGATCCGATGACGGCCCAGCCCATACGCATCTGCCAGGCGGTCAGCTGCGAGGAGTACTCGTCAGTGTTCGCGTAGGTGTCATGCGACTCGACCCAGGTGACGAGCTGGTTGTCCTTCATCCCGTCATTGCGCAGGTTGGTGAGGTTGCCGGCGTTGAGGTTGTAGTCCTTCAGGGCGTTGCGGAGCACGTTGCCGTAGCTGGAGGCGGTGTTGCCGCCACCGTTGGAGGAGTACTTCTCGAAGAGGGCCGGGTAGGCCGCGGCGTTCAGGCCGTTGTCGCCCTGGAGCACCTCGCCGTACTGGTACTGGGCGCCGTTGGGCAGGATGGTGTCGTAATAGGGGGAATATGAACCAAATTCGTTGGGCAGTTCGATGTGCTTGGCGGCATCATAACGGAAGCCGTCCACCCCGTCCGCCACGGCCTGCTTGAGGTAGGAGGCCATGCGGTTGCCGACCTCCTGGTTCTGCGTGTTGAGGTCCCACAGGCCCAGCAGATGGCACTGGGTGACCTGCCAACGGTTGCTGTAGTTGATGTTCGTACCGTTGTCTCCGCAGGTGGTGCGGTCATGGAAATAGCTGGAGTTCTGCCATTCGGAGTCGATGGCGTTCCAGTCGGCCGTGAAGTGGTTGATGACACCGTCCACGATGACGCGGATGCCATACTTGTGGGCCTCCTCGCACATGGCCTTGAGCTCGGACTCGGTGCCGACGACCGCGTTGCCGATCTTCGTGCCCGAGGGCTGGTAGACGTAGTACCAGTTCTCGGTGAACTGCTTGCCGTTCACAGGGCCCTTGATCTCACTGATCGGCGACGTCTGGATGGACGTGTAGCCGGCTTCGGCGATGTCCTTCATGTTGGCCTTGATGGTGTTGAAGGACCACATCCAGGCGTGAAGGATGGAACCGTAATTCATTTCCTTGGACAGGCCGTACTGGTTGCGCGCCGACTCGAAGGTCGGGTTGCCCAGGGTGCGGTCATAGCTGGTGGTGGGATAGGTCGCGGCCTGGGCGGTGCTGGTGCCGATCACCAGTCCTCCGCACAGGGTGGCCGCCGCGACCACGCCAGCCACCGCCTTCTTGAGGAAGCCGGACTTGGCAGCCCGTTTCCCGGCGGCAGTGCCGGTCTTGTTGGACAGTTGGGTCATGCCACTGTTACTTCTCTGGAACCTGTTTCTTTCTCGATACCCGCTCCAACGGGATGCGACATTGTGGTCCACCCGCACCCATCACCATTGGTTGGTTGCCGATTGATCCACTCAGTTGCACCAACAATGTGCAACCGTTCGCATACGGTTTATTATACGCACAAGCCGAAATGGCCTAGACACGCATGTCGCGCGTGTCTAACGTATGCATTTTCCGATGTTCTCGCCGCATTTGCCGGCCGTTCCGTTGCCCAATGTTCACCTCGGGCATGCGAGCAAGTGGGGAGTCTCCGATAGAATGGCGGCGTTGTGCCCGTTCCCGGTGGCACCCCGACGCGCAAGGACGTACGCCCCATGAAGGTTCTCTTTGTCTGCACCGGCAATATCTGCCGTTCCCCCCATGGGCGAGCTCATGTTCCCCTTGTTCTTCCACGATGAATCTATCGAGACGGATAGCGCCGGTACCCAAGGCCTCATCAACCATGAGATCGACCCCTCGAGCGGCAAGCTCATGGCGGCCGACGGCATCGACGCCTCGCGGTTCCGTTCCAAGCGCATCACGCCGCAGCTGGCCAACGACAGCGACCTCATCCTGTGCTTCACGGACCACCAGAAGCGCCAGATCGCCAACACGTCTCCCCGCGCCGCCAGGCGCACCTTCACGGTGACCGACTTCGCCAACGTGTGCGAGGCGATGGACAACGCCGGCATGGTGGAGGGCGATACGGTGGCCGAGCGCGCCCAGAGCGTGATCAGCGGCGCCTCCATGGTGCGCCACGCCTTGCCCGATGCGCCGGACATCGCCGACCCGTTCCGCAAGGAGTTCGATATGTTCCAGACGGCGCACGACCAGATGGGCGAAGCGTTTGCGAAGATCGCGCATGTGCTGGAACCGGCAAAGGGCGCGCACGCCTCGGCCTGACAAGGATATACGAGTAAGGCCCGTCTTACGGTTTTCGTAAGACGGGCCTTATTCGTATGGGCAAGTCACAATACCTACTGCTTGTCATCCTCGTAGGTCACACCATCACCGGTCCAGCCCATGGGGGTCTGGTCGATGCCGAGCTTGGTCTTGGCCTTGTCCGAGGTGGTGACGTCGAAGGAATAAGTCACTTCATCGCCCGCTGGAATCTTGACAAGGGTGCGGTAAATAGTGGTGCCGTTGAGGGTATCTTTCGTCACAGCATTGGCCGAACCATTAAGCTCCACGATGTTGGTGATTGATCCGCCCGCCGGCGGATAGAATAAGATCTTTTCCGTGGCGACGCCACGGTCTGCGTCATGGATACTGGCGATATAGTTCGGCAGCGTCTTGGCTTCCTCGGCGGTCATGGTGTTTTTCAACGTGTACTCTACATGGTATGTGCAGGAACCATCCTTCTCGCATTCGAGGCAAGTAATCTTGGAGGTGCGCTTGATGTACCAGCCAAGCTTGGAAGGGTTCTGCTCAGTCAGGTAGATACCCACTTCCGGATGCGTCTCATCCACTGGGGTGGTAGCCGTAAAGCCGGCGGCAAGAATCTTCGTCTCCATGTCACTGTTGAAGGAGTACATGGAGAAATGACGTTCCTTAGCCAGTTCATCCAGCGTATCCGCGAGCTTGGCGAGCTTGCTCACAGTGATGTTCTGGAACATGTCGTCGATACATTTCATGGCCACATATGCAAAGATAGGATCCGCTTCGCCGTCCGGATGCTCCTTGTATACGGTATTGAGCAGGTACTCGGCAGTATTCTTGCTGGTCAGCACAGTACCGTTATCAAGGGTGATGTCGCCATTGATGGCCACAAGTTCCTGTACGAATACGGGATCCACCAGCACCACACCGTCCAAAGGATTGTCTTTGCCCCAGGGGGTGCGGTTCCAGATGGTGCGCATGCCCTCAGCCACACCTTGGGTGTCCGGATAGACCGCAAGATCGCGAATATCGTAGGACATGTGGAGAGGTCCTTCATCCTGGAAGATGCGCTTTTCATCAGCGGTCACATCCATAGCACCGTACTGAATGTAGTCGGTGTTGGGCTTGAAGTCGCCGATATCGATGACGCCGTTGTCCGTGGTCATCTCACCCACGGAGCCGATGAGACCGCCCGAGGAACGCATCTCGGAGGTGGTCATGGCCATGACGGCATAAGTCTGTTTCCCGCTCTGGCCTAGGAACACAGGCAGCATGGTGAAGGTATTGGCCAGCCCATCAACCTTGTCCGCCAACTCATTGAGCTTGGTATGCCCCTCGTTGTATGCGTTCGAGATAATGCTAATGGTCGGAGCGGGAAGGTTGTTGTACTGCTGGACCTCCCGCTGAAGCGCCTTGTTCGCCTTGGTGATACCTGGTTCGGCATCCACAATGGGCTTGAGATTGATGCCGTCGCTGGATGCAAGGTTCTCGGAACTCAAAGTCTTGAAGGCCTCAAGGAACTGCGGGAGCGAGTCGTTCACCACGTCACTAACCACATCTGTCATGCCCTGCACAGTTGAGATGTTGGTTCCCACATACGGCACCTTGGCCGCAAAATTCCACAGTGAGCTATGCGCGATGCGTTTGGCTGCATCCGACTGTTCCTGTGCCTTTGGCAGGGAGTCCAAAGTCTCCTGGGACACATCATTGAGGTTGCTGGCACCTTGCAGCGCAGTGAGTGCCTGATTCTCATGGTCACGCACCTGCTTGGCCTCATTCAAGAGCTTCACGCCCAGAATACCGCCAGCCACAGCAAAAACCACGACCAAGGCAACAATGATGCCCACCACCCACGGCCAGATCTTGCGGCGATGGCGTTTACGACGCACACGTCTACGATGTGGCGTTTTTGACGGATCGATTACCTGTTGCTCCTCGGTCATGGTCCTCTATCCCCTGATGGGTTTATTTATTACTTTTCTTGTGACTCAGCAGGCTCTTCTTCTTGCCTTTTGCCTCATCGTTTTTTTCGTCATCGTTCGAGTAATAGTAGTAATAGTTACCGTACTCCGAGGTTTTCTTAGTGTCCTTGGCGCAGTTGATGATGATGCCCGTGGCGGACATATCCAAAGTCGTGAGTTCCTCACTGATCTCACGCAGGTCACGCTTGAGCGTCTGGTCACGACGGCAGACCATCACCAAGGCGCCGCCACGACGAACGAAGAGGACAGCATCATTGGCCACCACCATAGGGGCCGTATCGATGATGACATAGTCATACTGCTGCAGCGCATTGTTGACCAGTTCCACCATCAGCGGGGAATTGAGCAGTCGGGAAGCATTCGGCGGCTTCGGGCCCGCAGGCATCACATGCAGATTGGGACGCCAGTAGCGCTGAACCACATCGCGCACCGTCGCCTGACCGGATAGCACATGCGCCAAGCCTGCCGAGCCATCAATATCAAGCCTCTTGGCAACGGAAGGATGACGAAGGTCGGCATCGATGAGGAGCACTTTGGCCCCATTCTCCGCCAAGGTCGCAGCGATATTTGCGGAAATGGTGGTCTTACCCTCGTTCGGACCAGTAGAAGTGATCACGATCAGGCGGGAATTGGTGCCATCGACAGGCGCGATGAACGACAAAATTGGTGCGGATACGACGGAAATCCTCAGCGATAACGCCACCAGGCTCATCAATGACCGCAGGCGACGTCTTTTGAAGCTCTTCGTCTTCCGGGATACGACCCACAATAGGGGCGTCCAGCAATTCGGTAACTTCTTCGTCATTCTGCACCTTCTTGGACAGCAGGTCCTTGAGGAGAGCCACCAATACACCCAGAATGATGCCGCCAAGAATGCCTACAAGCAAATTGAGCTTCCAATTGGGCGAACTCGGTGAACTGGGGCGGATAGCCGGCTGCACGATGGACAATTTAATGACGGAATGAGAGCCGGTAGCATAGAGGGACTTCTCTACGACATTGCCTAGGGACCGGGCAGTGGCATTTGCTATTTCGGCAGCAAGCTTCGGGTCGCCATTCGTCACGGAGATATTGATGAAGGCCGTATTGGTGGGGTTGGTGACTTCAATCTCGTCACTCAGACTTCCCACACTGGTATCCAGATTGAGTTCATCGATAACCGGCTGCAATACCGCTTGGGTGGTGGTCAAGGTCGGATACGACTTGATCTGGGTCATGATGTACGAGGAACCAGTATTTTGGTCATTCGCCGTCGATTGATCTCCAGAAGTGTCGTTGTAGGTCGCAAACAACTGCGTGGTGGTGGTGTATTTCACGGGAGATGCCGCAGTGAAGACGCACACCGCTGCCACAATAGCCACAAAAGTAACGATGATAGAGATGAAATGCTTGCGAAGAATGGCAAACAGACCAGCCAGTGTCAAACCGCCGGTATTCTCATTGGTCGTCGGCGCGACCGAGCCATAGCCCTGCTGGTCAATCACATTGTCAGCCATGTAGCCCAAATCCAATCTCAAGAATCATGGTCATCGGCCAAGTCCGCCCTTCCAGGCACGCTTCTCTGACCATCTGTGCCCAATACCAAAACCAAATCGTAGTGCGCGCCCGCGACGCACAGCAGCATCACGGGCGCGCACCCTACGGATATCCACAAAGTGGCTACATACAGAGGAAACGGATCATCCTCGCTCCACCTGTACTCCCCCGGTGTCGATCGGCAGGTGGAGGGATTGCCAGTGGCCGGACTCCAGCTCGTCCACGGCCACGGCGTCGAGCTCGGCGCGTGCATCGCCGTGGTGCAGCACGAGCACGCAGGGGCCAGCGCCGGAGACGCAGGCGGCGTAACCGGCGGCGCGCATGCGGCGGATCAGGTCGGCGGACGGCTGCATGAGAGGGCCGCGGTAGGGCTGGTGGAGGCGGTCGTCGGTCGCCGTCAGCAGCAGCGCGTTGGCAGCAGCGTCGGCATCGCCGTCACCGGCATCGTCAGCAGCGCTCCCGGCGAGCATCGCCGGGTTCATGGCGCCCATGAGCAGGGCGGCGCGGGAGACGTCGAAGACGGCGTCCGCGAAGGGCACCTGCGCGGGCAGCGCCTCGCGCGCCTTGGCGGTCGAGAGCTCGTAGTCGGGCACGTACACGGTCGCGGTGAGGTCGTCGGCCACGGCGTAGCACGCCGTGCGGTACGCGGGGTGGGTGGCCTCGCCGTCGGGCAGCGGGTCGGCGCTGTCGGTCCAGGACACGGTCATGCCGCCGTACACGGCCGGCGCCACGTTGTCCGGGTGGCCCTCGAGCTCGGCGGCGAGCGCGAACGTGAAGTCGCGGTCGAGGTCAGCCTCGCGCGCGAACCCGTACGCGGCGGCGATGCCGGCGACGATCGCCTCGGCGGACGAGCCCATGCCGCGCGCCTGCGGGATGCGGTTGTGCGCCTCGAGGATGAAGCCGAGCTTGCCCAGGCCCAGCTTCTCGCAGGCGCGGCGGAACGTGGCGACGACGAGGTGGGATTCGTCGCGCGGCAGCGTGTCGGCGCCCTCGCCGTCGATGATGACCTGCGCGGCGGTGTTGAGCGGGTCGGCGCTGAGCGTGAACTCGAGCTCGTCGAAGTAGCTCAGCGCGAGGCCGACCGTGTCGAAGCCCGAGCCCAGGTTGGCGCTCGTGGCGGCCACGCGCACGCGGACTTTACGGCATACCGGATCCATGATTCTTCTTCTCTTTCGATGTTCTCGATCGCACCTGCCTGACGGCAGGTGCGATCATCGGTTATCAAGCCGGAGGAAACGGGCAGCCCACGTTCAGTCGAGCACGCGCAGGATGGAGGGCGTGCCGGTGACGCAGTCCAGCGCGCAGACCTCGTCGACGGTGGCGCGCAGCGTGGTCTCGTCGGTCATGTGGGTGACCAGGCGCAGCTGCTGGATCTCGCCGTCGTAGCCGGGGTCCTTGAGCGTGGGCTTGAGGTCCTGGTTGACGCCGTTGATGGACACGCCGTTCTTCGCGAAGATCGCGGAGATCTGCGCGAGGACGCCGGGGTTGTCGTGGATCATGAAGCGCACGGCGAAGGCGGCCTTGGAGGCGCTCAGCGGCGCGATCGGGTAGTCGTTGTACAGGCCGATGGCCGGGCCGGTGGTGCCGGAGGCGATGTGCCGGGCCTCGGTGACGATGTCGCCGACGACCGCGGAGGCGGTCGGCGCGCCGCCGGCGCCGCGGCCGTAGAACATGAGGTCGTCGGCGTACTTGGCGCGCAGGAACACGGCGTTGAACGAGCCGCGCACGCTGGCCAGCGGGTGCTCGTTCTTGATGAGCGCGGGGTAGACGCGCGCGGAGACGCCGTCGTCGGTCCTGTCGACGACCGCGAGCAGCTTGATGACGCGTCCCTCGGCGGTGGCGGCGGCGATGTCGTCGGCGGTGATGGCGGTGATGCCCTCGACGGTGACGTCGTCGATGCCGACGTTCGTGTGGTAGGCGAGCGTGGCCATGATGGCGGCCTTGTTGGCGGCGTCCTCGCCCTCGATGTCGCCGGTCGGGTCGGCCTCGGCGTAGCCCTTGGCCTGGGCGTCCTTGAGCGCGACGTCGAAGTCGAGGCCCTTGGTGGTCATCTCGTCGAGGATGTAGTTGGTGGTGCCGTTGACAATGCCGAGCATGTCCTTGACCTGGTCGCCCACGAGGGATTCGCGCAAGGGGCGCACGATCGGGATGGCGCCGCCGACGGCCGCCTCGAAGTACAGGTCCACGTCGTTGTCCTCGGCCGCCTGGTAGAGCTCCGGGCCGTACTTGGCGAGCAGGGCCTTGTTGGCGGTGACGACGGAGGCGCCGTTGTTCATGGCCTCGAGCACGAAGGTGCGCGCCACGCCGGTGCCGCCGATGAGCTCGACGACGATGTCCGCGTTCTTGACGACCGACATCGTGTCGCTGGTCAGCAGCGACTTGTCGATCCACGGGAAGTCCACTTCCTCCGGGTCCAGGCAGGCGACGCCGGCCAGCTCGATGGGCCGTCCGATGCGCTGCGCCAGGTCGTCCTTCTGCTCCACGAGCAGGCGTGCCGTCTGCGAGCCGACGGTGCCGGCGCCGAGCAGTCCTACGCGAATCGGGGTGTTGTCAGCCACGGTGTGTCCTTTCGTGCGGGGTGGATCATGCTGGGGCCATTCTACCGGGATGCGCTCCACGGGGGCACCCGGTTTCCAGTTTTGTGCGCCAAGGCGCCCGGCCCGCTAGAAACCTCACGTTTTTTCGTGACTTTTCTAGGGCCGGCGAAGCCGGCG
>JAXJQE010000119.1:0-17515 GCA_036311305.1 Bifidobacterium sp. | reverse complement strand
TCGTGGATGATCACGGGGATGCCGCGCTTGTGGGCGGCGGCGTAGGCGGGCGCGGACGCGTAGCCGCCGAAGCCGACGACGGCGAGCACGTGGCGCGTGTCGATGAGGTCGAGGACCTTGGCGCGCTCGCGGTGCCAGCGGAAGGGGAACTTCAGCGCGGCCAGATTGGGCCGGCGCGGGAACGGCACCTTCTCGATGGTGGCCAGCTCGTAGCCGACCTGCGGCACGAGGTCGGCCTCCAGGCCCACCTCGGTGCCCAGGGCGATGACCTCGGTGTCCTTGTCGCGCGCGGTGATGGCGTCCGCCACCGCGAGCAAGGGGTTCACGTGGCCTGCGGTGCCGCCGCCGGCCAGGACGATGGTGCGCTGTGTTGCCGTCATGTTGCTTGTCCTTCCCTTCCCCGGTGCCCGTTCAGGCCCGCTGGTGCGCGGCCGCGATCTGGGGCTGCGCCTTCATCATGTTCATGCATACGCCCGCCGCGCCGAGGCACATGATGAGCGAGGATCCTCCGGCCGAGACGAACGGCAGCGGCACGCCCATCACCGGCAGGATACCGAGGACCACGGCCATGTTGATCAGCGCCTGGCCGACGAGCCAGACGCAGAAGCACAGCAGCGACGCCGAGCAGGCGCGGTCGCGCATCTGCATGGCGACGACGATGAGGCACCAGGCGATCACCACGAACAGGGCGAGCACCATGACGGTGCCCACGAAGCCGGTCTCCTCGCCGATGATGGCGTAGATGAAATCGTTGTGCGCCTCGGGCAGGTAGTTCCATTTCTCCCTGGAGTTGCCGATGCCCACGCCGAGCAGGCCGCCGGAGGCCATGGCGTACTTGGCGTACACGGACTGGTAGCACACGTCGTCCGTGTTGCCCGGCGTGCACGAGTACGTGGCCATGATGCGCCGCATGCGGTTCGAGCTGGTCAGCGCCAGGAGCCCCACGCCCACGAGGGCGGCAACACCGGCCATGGCGAGGTACTTGGTGGGGAAATCGCAGGCCCACAGCGCCACGAAGCCGATGATCACGAGGATGATGCAGGTGCCCAGGTCGCGTCCGAGCACCACCAGGCCCAGGGCCGCCACGTAGCTGCCCAGGGCGAAGCCGTAGCGTTTCCAGAACGGCTGGAAGCGGTTGGCGCGCGCCCGCAGCAGCTCGATGGGCAGCGTGACGCACAGCACGAGCTTGAGCAGCTCGGCCGGCTGGAACGTGAAGCCGCCCACGCCGATCCAGCCCTTGTTGCCGTTGACGTCGATGCCCAGGGGCGTCAGCGTCAGGAACTGCAGTGCCAGGGCGGCGACCATGACGATGTGGATGACCTTGTCGCGCAGCAGCCTGCGCCACGGCAGCGTCAGCGCCAGGATGAACAGGACGACGCCCGCCAGGGCGAACATGCCCTGGGAGACGGCCTGCTTCCACGGCGACAGGCCAGCGGCGACCATGGTCACCGACGAGCTCGAGAACACCATGACGATGCCGAAGACGGTGAGGATGCCCACGGCGAAGCCGAAGCCGTAGTAGCAGCGGATCGGGTTGAGCAGCGCGCGCCAGCCGGTGTAGCGGCCCAGGTCCATCCGCTGTTCGGCGTCGGCCTTCGCGGCCAGGCGCGCGGCCCTGTCCGGCTGGCCCTGGGCCCGCGCGGCGCCGGCGGAGGCGGAACGCGCCGTGCGCGAACGCACCGCGTACGGCTGCGGCGTGGTCTCGACGCTTCCCTTCGAGGAAGCGGTGCGGGGCTTGCGCTTAGTCACGGGCATGGGCGGCCACCCAGCGGCGCGCCTCGGCGGCGAAGCGGTCGCCGCGGTCGGCGTAGGAGACGAACTGGTCCATGGAGGCGCAGGCGGGCGCCATGAGCACCACGTCGCCCTCGTGCGCGTACGCGCCCGCGGCCTCGACCGCGCGCGCCATGACGGTGTCGTTGTCCGCCGGGTCGATGTACGTGACGGGCACGGTGGGCGCCTCGGCCTCGAGGGCCTTGCGGAACGGCTCCTGGTCCTTGCCGATGACGACGACGGCCTGCAGGCGGTCATGCTCGTCGCGCACGAGGTCGCCGAAGGTGGCGCCCTTGGCCAGTCCCCCGACGATCCACACGACGGACTTGGGGGCGAAGCTGTTCAGCGAGGCCCGCGCGGCGTGCGCGTTGGTGGCCTTGGAGTCGTCGACGAAACGGATGGGCAGCTCGCCGTCCAGGCGCGCGACCTCCTCGATGCGGTGGCCGCCGGGCTTGAAGGCGCGCAGCGCGTCGAGCGCGCGCTCCAGGTCCACGTCCATGGACGCGACGAGCACGAGCGCGGTCATCGCGTCGGCCAGCAGGTGCGGATAGACGGTGCCGTCGGGTTCGCGCAGGTGCGGGAAGCCGTCGAGCGCGGCGATGCGGTGCTCCTCGCCGACGATGCCGCCGAGGAAGCCGCTCATGTCCACGATCCAGCCGTCCTTGACGCCGACCTCGCCGACCTTCGGCTCGCCGAGCGTGAAGCCCACGTGCGTGCAGCCCTCGGCGGTCTGCGCCTCGCGCGCCAGCTCGGACACGCGCGCGTCCTGCGCGTTGTAGGCGATGACGCCGCGCGCGCCGTCGAAGACCTTGGCCTTGTCCTGCGCGTAGTTGGCCATGCCGCCGTGCCAATCGAGGTGGTCGGCGGCGATGTTCGTGATGGCGGCGCCCTGCAGCTCGAGGGAGTAGGTGAAGTGCAGCTGGAAGGAGCTCAGCTCCACGCACAGCGCGTCGTTGGCGGGGTCGAGCGCGGCCACGGACACGGACTTGCCGATGTTGCCGACGGCCGGCGCGGTCAGGCCGCACGCGGTGAGCATGGCGGAGACCATCTCGGTGGTGCTGGTCTTGCCGTTGGTGCCGGTGATGCCGATCCACGGCGCGGGCCGGCCGGTGCGCTCGCTGTCCACGCGCAGCAGCCAGGCGAGCTCGACCTCGCTGATGACGGGGATGCCGCGTTCCTTGGCCTCGAGGATGAACGGGGTGCGCGGGTTGAACACCGGCGAGGTGCACACCAGGTCCACGCCGCCCCATTCGATGTCGTCGAAGGAGTGCAGGTCCGCGTCCGGCTTGCCCTCGTCGACCGTGACGACGCGCGCCGCGCGCCCGTCGAGCACCTGCGCCATGCCGCGGCCGGACACCCCCAGTCCCGCGATCAGTACCGTGCTGTCGGACAGCGCCTTGCGTTCCCGTTCCATGTTGCTTGTCTCCCTTGTTGTCTTAGAGGAAAAATTCATTCACCGCGCTCGTGCCGCTCAGTTGAGCAGCAGGCCGGAGAGCGCCGCCCAGTCGGAGTAGAAGATGACCAGGCCGACGAGCACGAACATGAGCTCGACCATCCAGAAGCGCACGACGACCTTGCTCTCGGTCCAGCCGCACAGCTCGAAGTGGTGGTGGATCGGCGCCATCTTGAACACGCGTTTGTGGGTGGCCTTGAAGTAGCCGACCTGGATGACGTCGCTCATCGCCTCCACCACGAACAGGCCGCCGATGATGATGGCCAGGAACTCGGTGTGCGTGGCGATGGACATCGCGGCGAACAGGCCGCCCAGGGCCAGCGAACCGGTGTCGCCCATGAAGATGGACGCCGGGTTGCAGTTGTACCACAGGAAGCCCAGGCAGGCCACGGCGGCGCAGCAGGCGATGATGGTCAGGTCCATCGGGTCGGACACCGAGTAGGTGAAGCCGGCCTTGCCGCTGCCCTTGAGGTGGTAGCTCTCCCAGAAGGCGATGATGGCGTAGCCGACGAAGGCGATCATCGAGGAGCCGGCGCACAGGCCGTCCAGGCCGTCGGTGAGGTTGACGGCGTTGGTCCACGCGGCCATCAGGAAGTTCACCCAGATCACGAAGAGGATGATGGACAGGGCGCGGCCCGCGAAGTCGAAGCTCAGGAACGGCTTCTCGATGAAGCTCATGCCGGGCTGGGCGCTCGGGAAGCCGGACTTGGTGGGCAGCACGAGCGCGAGCACCGCGTAGATGGTGGCGAAGACGAACTGGCCGATGAACTTGCCGGCCACCGTCAGGCCCTCGTTCTGCTTCTTGCGCACCTTGGCGAAGTCGTCGATGAAGCCCAGCAGGCCCATGGAGAACATGGCCCACAGCGTGAGCACCGCCGTCCACGAGGGCACGCCCTGGTGCGTGCAGTAGCGGTAGAGCGCCGAGGCGCCCCAGCCGCACAGCAAGGCCAGCACGATGACCACGCCGCCCAGCGTGGGGGTGCCGCGCTTGACCTGGTGCGACTTCGGGCCGTCCTGGCGGATGTACTGGCCGTAGTTGTACTTGTGCACCACGCGGATCAGCAACGGGGTGCCGACCATGGTCACGACCAGCGAGACCAGGATGCCGATGATGAGGGCGATCACCTTGGGATTCTCCTATTCAATATCTCTGCTTTGCGTACGGTTCACTTACGGTCGGCGCCCGCGGCGGGGGCGGCCCAGCCGGAGGCCAGGGTGCCCAGGCCGGAGGCGTGGGAGCCCTTGAGCAGCACGGTCATGTCCGGGTGCAGCGCGTTGAGGCCGCGCACGATGTCGTCGGCGTCCTTGACGGTGAACACGCAGGACACCTCGGGCACGCCCCCGGCGCGCGCGCCGTCGGCGATGCGGCCGGCGAGCTCGTTGAGCTTGTCGTGGCCCTCGGCGCCGACGGCCACGACGGCGTCGATGCCCTGCCCGGCGGCGTACTCGCCGACCTGCTCGTGGGCCTCGTCCTCGCCGGCGCCCAGCTCGAGCATGGCGCCGAGCACGGCCACGCGGTACGGCTGCGCGTCCTCCTGGGCGTGCCAGCTGGCCAGGCCGCGCAGGCCGGCCTTCATGGAGTCCGGGTTGGCGTTAAAGGAGTCGTCGATGAGCGTGAAGCGGTGGCCGTCGCGCTCGACCTCCCTGACGGCCATGCGGTGCGGGCTGATGGCGCGCACGGCCGACAGGCCGGCGGCGACCTCCTCCAGCGGCATGCCCAGCTCGTGGGCCACCGCCGCGGCGGCCAGCGCGTTGTACACGTTGTGCTCGCCCACCAGGCCGAGGTCGACGTGCTCCTCCACGCCGCCGTTGTCCACGAGCGCGAAGGCGGGACGGCCGTCGTCGTCCAGCGCGATGTCGTCGGCGGCCATGTAGTCGTCGGTGTCGTGGCCCTGGGCGTGGTCCACGCCGAACCACACGAGCTTGCCGGGCGCGATCTTCGCCATCGCGGCGACGTGCCCGTCGTCCGCGTTGAGCACGGTCACGCCGTCGGAGACCAGTCCGCGCACCAGCTCGCTCTTGGCGCGCGCGATGTTCTCGACGGAACCGAACTCGCCCACGTGGGCGACGCCCACCTTGAGCACGACGGCGATGTCCGGCGGGGCGATCTTGGTCAGGCCCGCGATCTCGCCGATGTGGTTGGCGCCCATCTCGGCCACCAGGTAGCGCGTGGAGGCGTCCACCTTGCAGGCGGTCAGCGGCAGGCCGACCTCGTTGTTGAAGGAGCCCACCGGCGCGATGGTCGGGCCCATGGAGCCCAGCAGCGTGGACAGCAGGTCCTTGGTGGTGGTCTTGCCGACCGAGCCGGTGATGCCGACCACGGTGAACGGGTCGCGGCGCCCGCGGCGCAGGCGCACGTTGGCGGCGGCCACCTGGCCGAGCGCCTTGACGTTGTCGGCCACCACGATCTGCGCGGCGGTGACGGCCGGGTCGTCGACCGGGTGGTCGACGATGACGGCGACGGCGCCGTCGCGGCTCGCCTGCGCCACGTAGTCATGGCCGTCGACGTGCTCGCCGGCGATCGCCACGAACAGCGCGCCGGGCGTCACCTCGCGCGAGTCGGTGACCACGGAGCCCACCAGGCGCTGCGCGTGCTCGCCGGACGGGTCCAGCAAGCGGCCCTCGGTGGCCTCGGCCACCTGTTCCACCATCATTTCCATCATGAGCTTGTCTCTCCTTGTTGAAAAACCTTGTGCCGCGCCGCGTGACTCAGTGCAGTTCCCTGGACACGCGCAGCGCGCTGCGGATGTTCGCCTTGCGCACGCCGGCCGCCAGCACCATGGCGATCGACAGCGACAGCGGCTTGGCCTGGTCGGGCCCGAAGTCCGCCTGGATGGCCATGATGTCGGTCTCGTCGGTGCGCACCGCCAGATGCGAGTCCTCGTCCAGCACGCAGCCGTAGCGCTCGCGCACCTCGGCGAGCATCGCGTCGATGTCCTCCTGGTGGTCGGGCCCGTCGTAACCGAGCACATCCACGCCCACCGACTCGAGCGAGCCGGCCGCGAGCGTCGCGTCGTCCAGCGCGATGATGACGGCCGACGCGCCGTCCTCCACGCACACGGACAGCACACGCTGCACGGAGAACGCGTCCACCGGGTACTGCAGGTCCACGAAGCGTTCCAGCGACTGCGTATCGCCTTGGCACACGATGCCCACGGGGTTGCCGAGCATGTGCAGGAACTGGGCGAGCATGGCGACGTCCTGCGCCACGGCGTGGCGGTCCTGGCCGGCGATGGCGAACACGGCGATGGCCTCGGCCGGGTCGCCGGCGATCATGGAGGCCAGCTGGCCGATCTCCTGGCTGGTGGGGTCGGCGAAGAGCACGGGCACGCCGCAGTCGTCCACGGCGTTGCGCATGGACGGCGGCAGCATCACGGCGTAGGCGCCGCGCTGCACTGCCTTGGCCAGGCGTCCCAGGTCGATGCGGTGGCCGGGGATGAACAGCGCGCCCGGGGTGACCGACTCGACGTCGTTGGCCAGCGAGGTGACGGTGACGTCCCTGGCGAAGGAGGGCTCGAGGTCGAAGCCGTAGCGGTCGACGAGCATGCCCAGCGTCATGCGCTGGGACACCGTTTCGCTGATTGCGCTCATGCGAGATCCTTTCCGAACATGGCCTGTCCTACCACTCCACCGGGATGGCGTCCTTGCGGGGCGTGGAGTTCGGCACCTCGTACTTCTGCATGAGGAACTTGCCGATCTCCGCGAACACCGGTCCGGCGGTCAGGCCGCCGTAGCTGCCCTCCGGGTTGCTCAGCACGACGGTGACCACGAAGCGCGGGTTGTCGGCCGGGATGATGGCCGAGTAGTCGCTGATGATGCCCGAGAGCGTGCCGTCCGAGCCCATGACCTCCGCGGTGCCGGACTTGGCGGCCACGCGGTAGCCGTCCACGCCGGCGAACTTGGCGTAGTGCTCGGAGACGGACTCCATGGCGTTCATGAGCTGCTTGGCGACCGACTCGTCGACCACGCGCGTGGACTCGCCGGCCTTGTTCTCCTGCGTCTTGCCGTCGGAGCCGACGGTCGCCTGCACGATCCGCTGCTGCTGGCGCACGCCGCCGTTGGCGATGACCGCCACGGCGTTGGTCAGCTGCAGCGCGTTGGTCGAGTAGCCCTGGCCGAACAGGATGGTGTTGCGGGTGCGCCCGTCCCAGGTGGCGGCCGGCGTGAGCACGCCCTGCGACTCGCCGGGCAGGTCCAGCCCCGAGGGCTGGCCGATGCCGAACTTGGTCAGGTAGCTGTAGCGCAGGTCGTCGGAGTAGTTCTCGGAGGCCATGACGGTGCCCACGTTGGAGGACTGCTCGAGGATGCCGGCGAGCGTCCAGCGCTCGTCGCCGTGGCTGAACGAGTCCTTGTAGGTCTGGCCGTCCAGCGTCAGCGTGCCGGGCACGGTGAACTTGTCGGACATGGTGTGCAGCTTCTCCTGCAGCAGGCCGGACATGGTGAAGACCTTGCCGATGGAGCCCGGCTCGAAGGTCTCGCGCACGCTGCGCGCCACGTTGAGCTTGGCGTCGTCGCTGCCGGCCTTGTACGTGTCCGTGTCCGCGAGGGCCACGATGTCGCCGGTGCGGGTGTCCTGCACGACGGCGATGCCCCAGGAGGCGTTGTACTTCTTCTGCGAGTCCTTGAGGATCTGCTTGACGCGCCACTGCACGTCCGAGTCGATGGTCAGCTGCACGTCCGAGCCGTCCACGGCGGCCTTCGAGGCCGTCATCGTGCCGGGGATCTCCACGCCGCCGTTGCCCTGCTGGTACACCTCGTAGCCATCGGTGCCGGTGAGGGTCTTGTCCTCCATCTGCTCGATGCCGGCCACGCCCTTGCCGTCGTCGTCCACGCCGCCCAGCAGCGTGCCCATGAGGTCGTCGCCGGAGTAGACGCGCTCGTTGCTCAGCTCGCCGTAGATGATGCCGCCGAGGTTGAGGTCGGCGAGCTTGCGCTTGACCTCGGGGGTGACGTCCTTCTTGAGCACGGCGTACTGGCCGGTGCCGGAGAGCTTGCCGCCCACCTCGGCCACGCTCATGCCCAGCAGCGGCGCGACGAGCTGCGCGACGGCGCCCGCGCCCGTGGTGGTCAGCGGCTTGCCGTCGATCTCGTGGCACATGCCCTCGGTGCGCTCGGTGCAGGTGACCGGCGTGAAGTCCTGCGCGGCCTGCGGGTTGCCGATGATGGTGTAGCGTTCCACGCTCTGCGCCAGGACCTTGCCGTTGGTGTCGGTGATGCGCCCGCGCTTGGCGGACAGCACGGCCTTGACGGTGCGGCTGGCGGTGGCGGCCTCGGCGTACGCGGGGCCGGCCACGAGCTGGATGTGCACCAGGGAGCCGAGGCACAGCAGCGCCACCAGGGCGATGACCGTCCCGATGATGGTGGCGCGCCTCATCATGGGCGCCATGCGGCGGAAGGCTTGGATGGGGTGCATCGGTCAGGACTCTCCTTGGCTGGCGGTGGTGCCCTTGGTGGTGCTCTGGCTGGGCTGGTAGCCCTTGAGGTCGATGGACAGGTTGCCCTGGGCGGGCACCATCTTCATCTTCTGGGCGCGCTCGGGCAGGGTCGCCTCGAGCTGCGAGAGCTTGGCCTGGTCGTCATCCACGTCCTGCTGGAGCATGGTGATGTGCTGTTCGATGTCCGAGGCCTCGAACGAGTTGGAGCTCATCTGGGTGCGCAGCAGCAGGGAGACGAGCAGGCACACGACGAGGAACGCGATGGACGCGCCGATCGCCATGAGCGGCGTGGTGCGCGTCTTGGTCCATGCCCAGACGCGTTTGAGGCTGTCGCGCTGTCCCGTGCGCTTGACGGTGCGCTTCTCCACCACGTGCAGCTGGGGCCGCGTGGCGTTCGCCTTGCGGCCCGCGGGGGCCGCGTTGGCGCGCGGCGAGCGTGCTTCCGATGCCATGGGTCAGCTCCTTCCCTTGCGACGCGGGGCGCCGGGCACGCCGGAGGCCTCCAGGGCGTCCTGCGCGAAGCGCTTGCGCCAGCGCGCCGGCAGCGGCCGGACGAGCTCCACGCCGCGCAGGCGCACCGACGAGGCGCGCGGGTTGGCGGCGCGCTCGGCGTCGTCGGCCTTCACCGCGCCCTTGGTGAGCGGCTTGAAGAAGGGCTGCATGTCCGGCGGCACGACGGGCATGTCGGCGGGGGCGTCCGTGCGCAGTCCCTGCGCCATGAACGTCTTGACGGTGCGGTCCTCGAGCGAGTGGTACGACTCGACGACCAGCCGGCCGCCGACGGCCAGGCGCAGCGCGGCCTGCGGCAGCGTGCGCGCCAGCTTGTCGAGCTCGCCGTTGACCTCGATGCGCAGCGCCTGGAAGACGCGCTTGGCGGGGTTGCCGGCGCCGCGGTGGGCGGCGGGGATGACGTCGTCGACGAGCTCGGACAACTGCCGCGAGGTGCGCAGCGGCCCGCGCCCGCGCACCTGCGCGATGCGGCGCGCGACCTGGCGCGCGAAGCGCTCCTCGCCGTATTCCTTGAAGATGCGGGCCAGCGCGCGCTCGTCGTAGGTGGCGAGCACGTCGGCGGCGGTGAGCTCCTGCGACGTGTCCATGCGCATGTCCAGCGGCGCGTCGTGCGCGTAGCTGAAGCCGCGGTCGGCCTCGTCGATCTGCAGGCTGGACAGGCCGAGGTCCATGAAGACGGCCTGCACGTGCCCGACGCCGAGGTCGTCGAGCACGTCGTCGAGCTCGTCGAAGGCGGCGTGCACCGGGGTGAAGCGTTCGGAGAGGCCCTCCCCCGCGATGCGTTCGGTGGCCAGCGCCAGCGCCTCGGCGTCACGGTCGATGCCGATGACGCGCGCGCCGGGCGCGGCCTTGAGGAAGGCGGTGGTGTGGCCCGCCAGGCCGAGGGTGCAGTCGACGGCCACGGAGCCGGGTTCCTGCAGCGCGGGCGCGACCAGCCCCACGCACCGCTCCAGCAGTACGGGCTTGTGTATCTGCGCGATGTCCGCCATCACAGCTCCAGCTCCTCCAGGACGTCGTTCGCGACGTCCGCGTAATCCTGTTCGTTCGCGGCGAGGTAGTCCTCCCACGCCTGCCGGTCCCAGATCTCCGCGCGGCTGCCCACGCCGATCACCACGATCTCCTCCCCCAGCCTCGCGTAGTCGCGCAGCATCGGCGGGATGAGCACCCTGCCCTGCCGGTCCGGCTCCGTCTCCACGGCGCCCGACAGGAAGATGCGCAGGTACTCGCGCGAGGTCCGGCTGCCCAGCGAGCCGCGCTGCAGGCGCCGCGCCACGCGTTCGAACTCCATGCGCGGCAGCAGGTAGACGCAGCGCTCCTGGCCGCGCGCCATGACCATCCCGTCGGTCAGCTGGGAACGCATCCTGGCGGGCAGCGCCACGCGTCCCTTCGCGTCGATCTTCGGGGTGTAGGTGCCGAGCAGCAGCGGGGGCAGCGACGGCGCGGCGCAGGCGGGTGTCCCCTCCGCGTCCGCGGCGCCCTCGGCGTCCTGCGGCGCCGGGGAGGTGGTCTCGACTGGGCTTGCCATCATCCACCTCCACGCACCTCGTTCTGCCGTTGCCGTCCGTATCCCGTTCTGGTCTGGCTCACCACTTTACCCCACCGTTCACCTAAACGCCCCACTTGCCCGTCCAAACACGCCATCAGCGTGAAGAAGCGTCCCACCACGGCGCGCGGCACGCCGTCGCGGCGCGTGCCGGGGGCGTCTCCGGGCGGCGCGCGCCGGGCCCGGACGGCACGGTCCCGGCTGTTGCCGCGGTCTGCTATGCTTGTACGGCTTTACGTCTGAACAAGGGGCCTATAGAGAAGATGTCAGCATACGCTTCACAGGTACGGGAAGAACAAGCCATGGTCGACCGCGCGTACGGCCGGCTCGACGACATGCGGGCCCAGGCGCGCGAACGCCTGGCCGGCGTGCGCGCCCAGGGCTCGCACGGCTCGCCCACCCAGCGCACCGAGCGCGACTCCTTCGCCACCATGTACGAGGACCGCGTCGCCCAGCTGCGCGCCGTGGAGGACCGCCTGATCTTCGGCCGCCTCGACGACGTGCACGGCGGCAAACGCTACATCGGCCGCATCGGCCTGTCCGACGAGGACCACGAGCCGATCCTGACGGACTGGCGCGCCGAGGCCGCCCGCCCCTTCTACGAGGCCACGCCCGCGCACCACGGCGACATCGCCATGCGCCGGCACATCACGCTGCATTTCCGCGAGGTCTCCGGCATCGAGGACGAGGTGCTGGACGTGGACTCCGCGCACGTCTCCCAGGCCTCCGAGGAGGGCACGCTCACCGGCGAGGGTGCTCTGCTGGCCTCGCTCGGTTCGCGGCGCACCGGCAAGATGACGGACATCGTGGCCACCATCCAGGCCGAGCAGGACCGCATCATCCGCGCGGACATCAAGGGCGCGCTCGTCGTGCAGGGCGGCCCGGGCACCGGCAAGACGGCCGTGGCGCTGCACCGCGCCGCCTACCTGCTGTACACGCACCGCAAGCGCCTGGAGCGTTCCGGCGTGCTCGTCGTGGGCCCCAGCGAGTCGTTCCTGCACTACATCGACCAGGTGCTGCCGTCGCTGGGCGAGACCGGCGTGGTCTCGCGCACCATCGGCGAGCTCATCCCCGGCCTGGTCGTCGAGCGCATGGACTCGCCCGAGGCGGCGCGCCTCAAGGGCGAGCGCCGCATGGCGCGCGCCATCGCGAACGCCGTCGCGGGCCGCGAGCGTGTGCCCGCGCAGCTGCCGACCATCAACGTCAACGGGATCCGCGTGGCGGTGCGCCGCGCGGACATCGAGCAGGCGATCGCGGACGCGCGGCGCACGCGCCAGCCGCACAACAAGGCGCGCGAGACGTTCGTGGCGGCCATGCTGTCCACGCTGCGCGCGCGGACCGTCGAGCAGCTGGACTACACGCCCGACCAGGGCGAGCTCGCGGACATCCTCGCGCAGCTGCGCATGAACGACGCGCTGCGCGTGACGCTCAACCTGGCGTGGCTGCCGATGGACGGCCGTTGGCTGGTCGACCAGCTGTTCGCCAAGCCCGCGCAGCTGCGCCGCTACGCGCCGTGGCTGACCGACGACGAGGTGGCGCTGCTGACGCGTCCCAAGGGCGCGCCGCTGACGCGCTCGGACATCCCGCTGCTCGACGAGGCGTACGAGCTGCTGGGCCCGGACCCGCACGAGGCGTCGCGGCGCAAGGCGCGCGACGCCAAGCGCGCCGAGGAGGAGCGCTACGCCGAGGAGACGCTCGCGCAGAACGGCATCGGCTCGGGCATCGTGACCGCGGGCATGCTCGCCGACCGCATGAGCGACGACGACGCGGACACGCTCACGGCGCGCGCCGCGCAGGACCGCGAGTGGACGTACGGGCACATCGTGGTCGACGAGGCGCAGGAGCTCACGGCGATGGACTGGCGCATGCTCATCCGCCGCTGCCCCTCCCGCTCGTTCACCATCGTGGGCGACGTGGCGCAGACGAGCGCGCTGGGCGGCACGCGCGATTGGGCGAGGACGCTCAACGAGCAGTTCGGCAAGGGCAACTGGACGATGCACGAGCTGACCATCGACTACCGCAACCCGCGCGAGGTCTCGGACATGGCGTCCGCCTTCGCCGAGGGCGAGGGCCTGTACATCTCGACAGTCAAGGCGATCCGCTCGGTGCCCGACGCGGTGCGCCGCGAGACGGTGGCCGACGAGGCCGCGCTGTACGCGAAGGTCGGCGAGCTGGCGCACGCGCTGGCGGGCGAGTTCATCGGCGCCGACGGCACGGGCCGCGTGGCGGTCATCGCGCCGGACGCGCTGCGCGACGCCGTGCGCGACACGGTGCGACGCGCGCTGGCGGACCTGCCGCCGGTGGAGGGCGACGAGCCGGTCGACGAGCTGGTGAGCGTGTGCGACACGCAATCGGTGAAGGGCTTGGAGTACGACGCGGTTATGGTGGTGGAGCCGGGCCTCATCGAGCAGGAGGCGCCCTCGAGGCTGACCGCGGCGTCGGACCTCTACGTGGCGCTCACCCGCCCCACCCAGCGCCTGCTCATCGTGCGGACGGCCGAGGACGAATCGCGACTGACGATATAAGGTGGTGTGCATGCCGAAAGCACTGTTACTGGAGAACATCCATCCGCTCGCCGCGCAGAACCTGCGCGACCATGGCTTCGAAGTGGAGACCATGAAGGGCGCGCTGTCCGAGGACGAGCTCATCGCAGCGCTCGACGGCGTGGACCTGCTAGGCATCCGCTCGAAGACCACCGTGACCAAGCGCGTCCTGGACGCGCGCCCGGCGCTGACGGCCATCGGCTGCTTCTGCATCGGCACCAACCAGGTGGACCTGGCGGCGGCCGGCAAGGCGGGCGTGGCCGTGTTCAACGCGCCCTACTCCAACACCCGCTCGGTGGTGGAGCTCGTCCTGTGCGACATCATCTGCATGATGCGCCGCATCCCGGCGCACACCCACCACATGAAGCACGGCGTGTGGGACAAGTCCGCGTCCGGCTCGCACGAGGTGCGCGGCAAGACGCTGGGCATCGTCGGCTACGGCAACATCGGCTCGCAGCTGTCCGTGCTCGCCGAGAACCTGGGCATGCGCGTGCTGTTCTACGACCTCGAGGAGAAGCTCGCCATGGGCAACGCCCAGCGCTGCGAGACCATCGAGGAGCTGCTCAAGCAGTCCGACGCCGTGACGCTGCACGTGGACGGCCGCAAGTCCAACACCGGCTTCTTCGACGCGGACAAGTTCGCGCACATGAAGCAGGACGCCATCTTCATCAACTGCTCGCGCGGCTTCGTGGCCGATCTGGACGCGCTCAAGGAGCACCTGGACTGCGGGCACCTGTCGGGCGCCGCGGTGGACGTGTTCCCCAAGGAGCCCAAGAAGAGCGGAGACCCGTTCGAGACGCCGCTGGCCGACGAGGACAACATGATCCTCACCCCGCACATCGGCGGCTCCACGCTCGAGGCGCAGGAGAACATCGCGCAGTTCGTCTCCCAGCGCCTGGAGGACTACTGGTTCAAGGCGTCGACGATGCTCAGCGTGAACCTCCCGCAGGTCACCACCAACGACTTCCGCGGCGCGGCGCGCATCGCGCACCTGCACGACAACCTGCCCGGCGTCCTGGCCGCGCTCAACCGCGTGCTCGGCGAGCAGGACATCAACGTCGCCGCCCAGGCCCTGGGCACCGAGGGCGAGCTGGGCTACGTGGTCACCGACGTGTCCAACGTGCCCGACGAGGCGACCGTGGACGCCCTGTCCGCGATCCCGGGCACCATCCGCACGCGCGTGCTCGTCGGGTAGCGCCATCCATCCGTACCATACCGGAAGAAAGAAAGGCAGGGGCCGGACCGATCGGTCCCGCCCCTCTGTTGGTATGCCCGTGCGCGGCCGCCCGCGGCGCCGGCGCTACTTGGCGGCCTGCGACCGCGCGTCGGCGCGGCGCAGCTCGTCGATGGCCTCCTGGAAGTCCTCGAGGTCCTCGAAGTTGCGGTAGACGCTAGCGAAGCGCAGGTAGGCGACCTCGTCGAGCTCGCGCAGCGGGCCCAGGATGGCCTTGCCGACCTCGTCCGAGGGCACCTGGGCGATGCCCTGGGCGCGCAGGTTCTCCTCGACCGTCTGGCCGAGGCGCTTGAGGTCCTCCTCCTTGATGGGCCGCCCCTGGCAGGCCTTGCGCACGCCGGAGACGACCTTGTTGCGGTCGAACTGCTCCACGTTGCCCGAGCGCTTGCGCACGAGCAGCATGGCGGTCTCCTGCGTGGAGAAGCGTCCCCCGCACTTGGGGCACTCGCGCCGCCGGCGGATGGAATGGCCGTCCTCGCTGATGCGCGTGTCGATCACCTTCGTGTCGGGATTCTGGCAGAATGGGCAATGCATGTCTTCCACCATAGTCGGACGAATGGCCGAACGGCGCCCCTGCGGGCGCGGCGGGAACGTCACGCGCTCCAGAACGGCCGTGGTGTCGCTCCAGTGCATGGCCCCTCCCCTACGCCGGGATGAGCAGTCGCTGGCCGGCGGTCAGGCGGCCGTCGTCCAGTCTGTTCAGCGTCTTGAGCTGGTCCACCGTCACGTCGTCGAACCGGCCCGCGATCGACCACAGCGTGTCCCCCGGCTGCACCGTGTAGGCCACCGTCTCGGTCACGCGGTCCGCGTTGGCGTTCTGCGCGGGCATGAGCGCCCAGCCCAGCGCGGCGCACAGGCACAGGGCCAGCGCGATGCGCCCCGCCCGGGCGCGCAGCCACCGGAGCGCCCCCAGGCGTCGGCCCCGACGGGCCGACCGCGCGTTTCCGTGCGCGGCGGCATCGAGCGCGACCGCATGGCCCTCCACCACGATCCGCCGGGCACGGCTCACCGAGTCGCTGCCGGTCGTGTACCATTCGTCGTATCCCACGGCACCCATCCTTTCGAACATGCGTTCCCATCGGATGACCCGATATTCGCACAGATGTTCGAATATTGCAAGTCGCCATCGAACATCTGTTTGATTTTCTCGGCGTTTCGCGCTATGGTGTCGCGTAGGACGAAAGGACGCGACCATGACCAGCACCGCAGACCCCCAGGACGGTCCCTGCCCGCGCACGCGCGGCGACCTCACCGAGCGCCAGCGGCGCATCATGCTCGCCATCCGCGAGGCCGTGGCCCGGCAGGGCTTCGCGCCCTCGCTGCGCGAGATCGGCGAGGCGGCCGGCCTGAGCAGCACCTCCTCCGTCCAGCACCAGCTGCAGGCCCTGGAGACCAAGGGCTACATCCGGCGCGACCCGAACAAGGGACGCGCCATCGAGATCGTCGAGGAGCCCGAGGCGGTCGTGGAGGTCATGCCGTACGCCCAGGGGGACAGCGAGGCGTTCCGCTCCTCCTTCGACGTGCCGCTGGTCGGCGCGATCGCCGCCGGCGTGCCCATCACCGCGGAGCAGCATGTCGAGGACGTCATGCGCCTGCCGGTGCGCCTGACCGGCACCGGCAACCTGTTCATGCTCGAGGTGCACGGCGATTCGATGATCGACGCCGCCATCTGCGACGGCGACTTCGTCGTGGTGCGCGAGCAGCATGTCGCCGAGAACGGGGACATCGTGGCCGCCCTGCTGGGCGACGAGGCCACCGTCAAGACCTTCCGCGAGGAGCACGGCCACGTCTGGCTCATCCCCCACAACCCCAGCTACGCCCCCATCGACGGCACCCACGCCCAGATCATGGGCAAGGTCGTCACCGTCCTGCGCAAGCTCTGACCCCTTTCGTTATAGGGGGTTCGTTATAGGGGGCACGAAACGCCCGGGCTCGTCGACGGTCCCGGGCGTTTCGTGCCCCCTATGACGTCCTGTGCCGTCCTCAGGCGTGGATGTCGGTGGCGCTGGCGCTCGTGTAGCCCTGGGGCTCGAGCTGGAAGGTGGTGTGGCCGACCGAGACGGGGAAATGGCCGCGCAGGCAGTCCTGGCAGTCGCGCAGCACCTGGCCGGCCTGGGCCATGGTGAGCGTGGGCTCCACCACGATGTGCGCGGTGAGGATCGGCTGGCCGGTGGCCACGGTGCTGGCGTGCAGGTCGTGCACGGCCAGGACGTGCGGCACATGGGACAGGTGCTCGCGCACCTTGTCCAGGTCGAGGCCCCGCGGCGTCTCCTCGAGCAGCACGCGCATCGCGTCGCGCAGCAGCCGCACGGCGCGCGGGATCATGAGCAGCGCGATGAGCGCGCCGGCGATGGCGTCCACACCGTCCCAGCCGGTGGCCATCATGACCACGGCCGAAATGATGACCGCCACGGAGCCGAGGGCATCGTTGCACACCTCGAGGAAGGCGGCACGCATGTTCATGTTGTCGCCCGACTGGGCGCGCAGCACCAGGATGGAGCCGATGTTGGCAGCCAGGCCCAGGATGCCGAAGAACAGCAGCAGGCGCACGTCGTGCACCTCGTCGCCGGCGTGGCCGAACAGGCGCATGCCGGCCTCCACGAGCGCGTAGAGCCCGACGAACAGCAGCACCAGCGCTCCCCCGGCGGCGGTGATCACCTCGAGGCGTGCCCATCCCCAGGTGCGCGACTTGTCCGGCTTGCGTTTCATGAGCACGGCCGTGACCGTGGAGGCGGCGAGCACGGAGACGTCGGTGAGCATGTGGCCGGCGTCCACCAGCAGGGCCAGCGAGCCGGTGACCACGGCGCCGACCACCTCCGCCACGAACACGGTGCCGGTCAGGCACAGCGTGGTCATCAGGCTCTTGGAGTGCGCGGCGGCGTCCGCCGGCACATGCGAATGCGAATGGTCATGCGCCATGGATTCTTCCCTTCCGTTGGGCAACGCCCCCAGTGTAGACCCTCCGGCGTTATAGGGGGCACCCGCCGGGTTATAGGGGGCACCCCGGACGCGGAAACGGAAGTACGA
>JAXJQE010000118.1:0-4410 GCA_036311305.1 Bifidobacterium sp. | reverse complement strand
TCTTCTCGCGCACGTTCACCGAGATCTGGATCGGCGAGCCTTCGAACCCGAACTCCTCGCGCAGCGAACGTTCGAGGAACCTGCGGTAGCCGTGCTCGAGGAAACCGGTGGCGAAGATGACGAAGCGCGGCGGCCGGGTGGACGCCTGCGTGGCGAACAGGATGCGCGGCTGCTTGCCGCCCCTCAGCGGGTGGGGATGGGCCGCCTGCACCTTGCCCAGGAACGCGTTGAGCTTGCCGGTGGGGATGCGCTTGTCCCAGGAGGCCAGCGCCGTGTCCATGGCCTTGTGCAACCGGTTGGTGTGCCAACCGGTCTTGGCGGACAGGTTCACGCGCTGCGCCCAGGTGACCCGGTCGAACTCCGTCTGCCACAGGCGCTCCATGCGCTGGCGGTCGAAGTCGTCCATGAGGTCCCATTTGTTGAACACGAGCACAATGGCGCGCCCGGCGTCCACCGCCGAGCTCATCACCTTGAGGTCCTGGTCGGAGATCGGTACGGACGCATCGAAGAGCACCAGGGCGAGCTCGGCGCGCTCGATGGCGGCCTGGGTACGCAGCGACGAGTAGTACTCCGCGCCCGAGAGCTTGTGCTGGCGGCGCTTGATGCCGGCCGTATCGATGAACAGGTAGTCCTCGCCGTCGATGTCCACGACCTCGTCGACCGGATCGCGGGTGGTGCCGGCCAGGTCGTTGACGACGGAGCGCTCGGCGTGCGCGAGCTGGTTGAGCAGCGACGACTTGCCGACGTTGGGCTTGCCGACGAGCGCCACGCGGCGCAGTCCGCCGGGCGTGAGGAAGCCCGAGGTATGCTCGGCCTTCTCCAGGGCATTGACGGCGGCGTCGAGCAGGTCGCCCACTCCCCTGCCATGCAGCGCGGAGATCGGGTATGGCTCGCCCAGTCCGAGCTTCCAGAACTCGGCCGCGCCGTATTCGCCCGCTTGGTCGTCGGACTTGTTGACGGCCAGGACCACCGGCTTGCCAGCGGAACGCAGCATGCGCACGATGCGCTCGTCCGTGGTCGTCAGGCCCACCTGGCCGTCGACCACGAAGATGACCGCGTCGGCCAGCTCCACGGCGATCTGCGCCTGGGAGGCGATGGCCGACTCGATGCCCTCCACGTCCGCTTCCCAGCCGCCGGTGTCGACGAGCTTGAAGTCGACGCCCGCCCACTCCGCGTCGTAGCTGACACGGTCGCGGGTGACGCCCGGGGTGTCCTCCACCACGGCGGCGCGACGTCCCAGGATGCGGTTGACGAGCGTGGACTTGCCCACGTTCGGCCGTCCCACCACGGCGAGCACGCCGACCTGCTTGGGGCCGGCCAGGCGCTCCTCATCCTGGAGCGCTGTGCCTTCGATGAGCGCCTCGTCGCCCTCGTCGAGCTCATAGCCCTCGAGGTTGGCCGCATATTCGGCGTACTCCTTCTCCTCGATGGCATCGTCCACCAGGCCGACCATCAGGTCGAGCGTCTGGTCGAAGTCGAGGTCGGAGTTGTCGATGGTGGTCACGCCGTCGGCCGCGACGGTGAAATTGGTGACCTTGGCGTCCTTGGCGTCGCGCGCCGCGACGTCCTCGGCGCCGGCGGCGCCCTCGCTGGCCTGGTGGTTGCGGCGAGCCTGGCGCACGTCGTCACGGGCGGTCAGCAGGATGCGGACCTCGGCGTTGGGAGCCACGACATCGGTGATGTCGCGGCCCTCCGCCACGATGCCGCGGCCCTCGGAGAAGCTGTCCTCGGTGGCCTCCGCGGCGATGTACGCGCGCTGGGCCGCCACGAGCAGGTGGCGCACCGGGATGATCGAGGATACGACCGAGACATGCGAGCTCACCTCGCTGGAGCGGATGTCCACGCTGATGTTCTCGCCGTCGCAGAACACGCGCTCGTCGGAGGGTGCGTCCGGGTCGACGCTGATGTCGAAATGGTCGCCGATGAACAGCTCGGCCACCGTCTCGGTGATGAGCCGCTCGTCCGGTTCGGCGGCGTCCAGGTCGATGCCGCGGTGCAGGCACCACCAGGCGGCCGCGCGGTACATCGCGCCCGTGTCGAGGTAGGCCAGCGAATAGTACTTGGCCAGCGCCTTGGACGTGGAGGACTTGCCCACGCCGGCGGGGCCGTCGATGGCGACGCGGATCACAGGCCCACCGCCTTGGACAGCGACCGGACCTCTTCCTGCGAGAGCACGCGGTAGGAGCCGGGCTTGATCTCGCCGAGCTTGATCGGGCCGATCTGCGTGCGTACCAGGCGCTTGACCGGGAAACCGATGGCGCCGAAGATGCGGCGCACGATGCGGTTCTTGCCGGAGTGGAGCGTCACCTTGACGATGGTGCTCTCACGGTTGGAATCGATGATTGAGCAGTGGTCGAGCTTGATCCATCCATCGTCGAGCTGCACGCCGGTGCGCACCAGGCGGCGGCACACGTTGCCGCTCATCTTGCCCTCGAGCGTGACGATGTAGGTCTTCTCGACCTCGTACTTGGGGTGCATGACGTGCTGCGAGAGCTCGCCGTCGTTCGTCATGAGGATGAGGCCCTCGGAATCGTAATCGAGGCGCCCCATGTGGAAGATGCGCTCATAGCGGTCCCCCACGATGTCGCGCAGTGTGTAGCGTCCCTTCGGGTCCTCCATGGCGGACAGGACGCGACGCGGCTTGTTGAGCGCCACTGTGACGTGGTTCGGGTTGATCCTGACCCTGGAGCCGTCGACACGCACCTGCTGGGTGCTGGGGTCGACGCGGGTGCCGAGGGTGGTGACCAGTTCGCCGTCCACCTCGACGCGTCCGTCGGTGATCATTTCCTCGCACTTGCGGCGGGAACCGAAGCCCGCCTGGGCGAGCAGTTTCTGCAGTCGGATCCCCTCGCCGTTCGTCTCGTGCGCCTTCTTGGCTTGGCTGTATGCGTGTGGCATCGTTCTCCCAACGTGGCCGTAGTTGCAATGGTCGGGGCCTGTTCCCAGCCGTCATTCAGGCTGCTGGTAGGCCCACTGTCTACTATTGTACAGCGTGGCCGCCGGACGGGCGGCCGTCCCGGGGCCGTCGATCGCCCACGGGACATAAGGAAATGCAAAGGAAAGAAATGTCTGCAGTTGAAACCACCACGCCCGCCAGCGCCAAGCCGGCGCACAGCCTGTGGGCGCGCATCGGCGCCGAGTTTGCCGGAAGCCTGCTGATCTGCTTCGCCATCTACCTCATGTGCACGTTCGGTTCCGCGTTCTACAACGTGAACCTCGCGTTCATCGCCCTGGGCACCGGCTGCGTCTATGCCGCGATGACCGCCATCTTCGCCAAGGTCTCGGGAGGCCAGTTCAACCCCGTCATCACCGTCGCCGCCATGCTCACCTCCAAGACCGGCGTCCTGGACGGTATCTGCTACATCGTCGCCCAGGTCGTGGGCGCCATCTGCGCCGGCGGCCTGCTGGCCTTCATGCTGCCCACCTCGGAGACCATCCAGGCCTCCCAGTGGTACGCGATGGTCGTCAACGGCTACGACCAGGGCGCCATCCTGTACCAGTCGCTCAACCAGCTCGGCCTGACCTTCGGCATCGCCACGGCCATCGTGGTCGAGGTCGTCGCCTCCATCATCGTGGTGGCCGCCGCCATGCAGTCCATGAAGAGCGACGGCGCCCCGACGCGCTCGCACACCATGGTGATGGGCCTGGCCTACGCTGCGGCCACCGCCATGGCCTTCCCGGTCACCGGTGCGGCCATCAACCCCATCCGCGCCACCGGCATCGCCATCTTCGCCCAGGGCAAGGGCCTGGGCGCCGAGCCGCTGGCCCAGCTGTGGGTGTTCTGGGTCAGCGCGATCCTGGCCGCCGCCATCGTGGCGCTGGTCATCATCGTCGCCCAGCTGCTCTCCTCCAACAAGAGCCCCGAGCGCAAGGCTGCCGATGCCGACCCGGCCGAGGCCGAGATGCTCGAGCAGGAGGACATGGCGCTGGATGCGGACGACACGGATATCGAGGAGGATGTCGAGGTACGCGGTACCGTCAGCGCCTCTCCCGAGGCCGCCGGCTCCCCCTCAGCGGACGAGCATGAGGATGGTTCCGTAAAGGAGCAGTAACCCCACCCCGGCGCCGATGCCGCAGGCGGCATCGAACGCCACGGACCTGATCTTCCAGGGGCTCGCGCCCCGGAGCACCAGGCGCACCACTCCGGTGCCGATGGCCGTCACGGACAACACGACCGTGGCGGCCATCGTGTATCCGTACAACGCCAGCAAGGCGGCCAGGACCGTGCATCCGGCCACGCACCACTCGAACCAGGGACGTCCCTCCTGACGTTCCGAGACGAAGGGATGGTGCTCGGCCATGGTTTACCTCCTGTGACGACGGATACCGCTGTGTCCCAGCATAGACGCAAAGGGGTCCCGGGCCTCCACGGACCGTGATGTCCGTGGAGGCCCGGGACCCCTTTGCGTC